>NZ_CP107871.1:3017500-3317500 GCF_041432505.1 Streptomyces virginiae | reverse complement strand
CATGTACTTCCTGCGCTCCTTCGCCTACGCCGGAGTCGCGGTGGTCCTGCTCGCGGCCGCGGCCGCACTGATCCTGCTGCCGGCCGCCCTGGTCCTCCTCGGCAACCGGGTCAACGCCCTCGACCTGCGCAGACTGTGGCGGCGGGGCCGGACCGAGGCAGCCGCGACGGAACCCGCGGAGACGGGCAAGGGCTGGCGCTGGACGGCCGCTCTCGTGATGCGGCGCGCCCCGGTGTTCGCCGTGGCCACCACCGTGGGCCTGCTGCTCCTCGGACTGCCTTTCATCGGCGTCAAGTTCGGCACGGTCGACGACCGGCAGCTCCCGAAGGACGCCTCCTCGCACATGGTGCAGGAGCAGATCCGCGACGGCTTCCCGAACAGCCCCGGCGGCGGTCTCACCGTGCTCGCCGAGGGAGCCCCCGGCCCCGAGAGCCTCATGGCCTACCGGGACCGGCTGGCCGCCCTGCCCGGAGTGATCCGGGTCGACGGGCCGATCGCCTCCAAGGCGGAAGGTCGGTACAGCTCCTTCTCGGTGTCCGTCGAGGGCGAGGCCGTGGGAGAGACGGCCCGGGACCTGGTCGACGACGTCCGCGCCGTGGACGCGGACTTCAAGACCTCGGTGACCGGACAGGCGGCCGTCCTCGTCGACGCGCAGCAGGCCATCGCCGGTGCGCTGCCCGCGGCGGCGGCCCTGGTGGTCCTCGCCACGCTGCTGCTGGTGTTCCTGCTCACCGGCAGCCTGCTGATACCGCTGCAGGCGGTGCTGCTCAACGCGCTCAGCCTGACCGCGATGTTCGGGGCGGTGGTGTGGGTGTTCCAGGAGGGCAACCTCTCCGGGCTCCTCTCCTTCACCGCCACCGGCGACATAGAGACCACCCTGCCGGTGCTGATGTTCTGCATCGCCTTCGGACTCTCCATGGACTACGGGGTGTTCCTCATCTCCCGGATCAAGGAGGAGTACGACCGGACCGGGGACCACGAGAGCGCCGTCCGGACGGGGCTGGCCCGCACCGGTGGGCTGATCACCGCGGCGGCCGTGATCCTGGCGGTGGTGATGGTGGCCATCGGCACCTCCCGGGTGACCAACACCAAGATGCTGGGGCTCGGGATCGCGCTGGCGGTCCTGATGGACGCCATGGTCGTCCGCAGCCTCCTCGTCCCGGCGGTGATGAAGCTGACCGGCCGGGCCACCTGGTGGGCCCCGGCTCCGCTGCGCCGCCTGCACGAGAGGTTCGGCCTGAGCGAGGGCGAGTCCGAGCCCCGGACGCCGGAGCCGGACCGGATACCCGTAGGAGCCGGCACCTAGCGGCCCCGGACGAACGGGGGGCGCGGGCGAACGGGGGCGCGGGGGCGGGGTGGGTGAGGGGATCCGGGGGGTCCCCTCACCCGGCGCCGAGGAGGTCAGTCCTCGCGGCGGCCCCGGTTCCCGGGCCGGCGGGCCACCCAGGCGCGCACGGTATCGGCGTACCAGTAGGGCTTGCCCCCCTCCACGTGATCGGGCGTGGGCAGCAGTCCGTGCTTGCGGTAGGAGCGCACGGTGTCCGGCTGGACCCGGATGTGGGCAGCGATCTCCTTGTACGACCACAGTTGTCGGTCGCTCATGCTGGACACCTCCTTGTCCACGCCGCGGGGCCGGCCGGGAGGCCGTCGGGGGAGCCGGCGCGTGGACGCTGATGATCACTCGGGTTGTGCCCGGGGAACGACGCCTGGTGACGGCAGGGGAGGGGCTGTCGACCTCCTGTGACGGAAGACCCGCGTAACGCGGACATACGTGACAGAAGAGGGATCCCTGTGACAAGAGCGCCACAGGGGTCGGGTGAGGTCCAGTTCGGGCGTCAGCGGTACAAGGCCGGGCGTTCCGTCAGCTCCACCACGGAGCGGGCGCCGCTGCGTGCCGCCGCGAGGCCCGCCTCGGAGACGGCCGCCGCCGCGTAGCCGTCCCACGCGTCGGGCCCCGCCACCCGGCCGCGTCCGGCCGCGGCCACCCAGCTCCGCAGCTGGCGGTCGTAGGCGTCGGCGAAGCGCACCGTGAAGTCCTGGTCGATCGCGCCGCCCCACCGGCCCGTCGCCTGGACCACCATCGCGTGACCGTCGCCGATCCGGGCACTGCCCGCCTCGCCGACCGCCTCGCACTGCACCTGGTAGCCGAAACCGCAGTTGACGAAGATCTCCACGTCGACGACGGCCCCGCCGGAGGTCTCCAGCAGCACCAGCCGGGGATCGCTCAGCCCCTCGGGAGCGGCCGCCGTGGGCCGGGGCGAGAGCACGGTGACGGCGGTGATCTCCTGCCCCAGCAGCCAGCGGGCCGCGTCCACCTCGTGCACCACCGAGTCGCTGATCAGCATGTCGCTGGTGAAGAACGACGGCGACGAGGCATTGCGGTGCCGGCAGTGCAGGAAGAGCGGGCGCCCGATCCCGCCCGCGTCCAGCAGTTCCTTCAGCCTCGTGTACTCGGCGTCGTAGCGCCGCATGAATCCCACCTGCACCAGGCGCCGCCCCAGCCGCTGTTCGGCCTCCATGACCCGCAGCGCCCCCGCCGGGTCCGGGGTCAGCGGCTTCTCGCACAGCACCGGCAACTCCCGCTCCAGCGCCTGCAGGATCGCCTCCTCGTGGGCGGGCCCGGGAGAGGCGATCAGCACCGCCTGGACCCCGGGTGCGGCTATCGCCGCCGCCGGGTCGGTGTGCGCCGTCGCCCCGTCCAGGGTGCCCGCGACCTCCTTGACCCGGTCCCCGTCCGGGTCGGCCACGGCCACCACACGGGCCCCGCCCACCGTCCGCCCGATCCGGCGGACGTGATCGGCGCCCATCTTCCCGGTGCCGATGACGGCGATACCGAGCGTGCTCATCTCGTACTCCTCTTCCTTCCGAAGGGTCAGCGGGCGCCGCAGGAGCGGAGGTAGGCGCGGGTGCGGCGGGCGATCGGCAGCGGCCGGTCCGGCGCGCACGGGTACATGTCCTGCTCCACGATCGCGAAGAGGTCCACGCCCAGACGCTGGGCCGCCGCGAGCACCGGCTCCAGCGCGGGCACCCCCGAGGGCGGTTCGCACATCACCCCACGGCCCACGGCCGGCCCGAAGGGCAGCTCCTCGGCGACGACTTCGGCGAGGATCCGCGGATCCACCTGCTTGAGGTGGAGGTAGCCGATCCGCTCACCGAAGGTCTCCACGGCCCGCACGCTGTCCCCGCCGCAGTACGCGTAGTGCCCCGTGTCCAGGCAGAGGGAGACGAGCGCTGGGTCGGTGGCGTCCAGGAAGCGGGCCACGTTCTCCGGGGTGTCGATGTGGGTGTCGGCGTGCGGATGGACCACGATCCGCAGTCCGTACCGGTCCTGGACCTCACGGCCGAGGCGCTCGGTCTGCGTTGCCAGTTCACGCCACTGGGCGGGGGTGAGGGTGCGGTCCTCCAGCACCTTCCCGGTCTTGTCGTCCCGCCAGAAGGAGGGGATGACGACGAGATGGGCCGCGCCCACGGCCTGGGTGAGCGCCGCGATCCGCGACACGTGCTCCCAGGTGTCCTCCCACACGGCGGGCCCGTGATGGAGTCCGGTGAAGACGGTTCCGGCCGAGACGCGCAGCCCGCGCTCGGCCGTCTCCTCGGCGAGGTAGACGGGATCGGTGGGCAGGTAGCCGTAGGGGCCGAGCTCGATCCACTCGTACCCGGCGTCGGCGACCTCGTCGAGGAAGCGTTTCCACGGGGTCTGCCGGGGGTCGTCGGGAAACCAGACACCCCAGGAGTCCGGAGCCGAACCGATGCGGATACGCGTCAACGCGGGCGGGGAGGACGTCATAACGGCCACCTTAGGGTGGAGGACCAATGGGAGGACTGACTGTGACCGGCACCGGCGATCCGTTCTCGTTCGACCTGATCACGATGGGCCGGATCGGGGTGGATCTCTACCCGTTGACGACGGGCGTACCACTGGCCGAGGCGGAGACGTTCGGCAAGTTCCTGGGCGGTTCCCCGACCAACGTGGCCGTCGCGGCCGCCCGGCTGGGGCGCCGGGTCGCGGTCATCACCCGTACCGGCGCGGACCCCTTCGGCGGGTACCTGCGCTCCGAACTGCGGGGGTTCGGGGTGGACGACCGCTGGGTCGCCGAGGTCGCCGGGCTGCCGACCCCCGTCACCTTCTGCGAGATCTTCCCGCCGGACCACTTCCCGCTGTACTTCTACCGGTTGCCGAAGGCACCGGACCTGGAGATCGCGGTGGACGAGGTGGACCTCGCGGCGGTACGGGCGGCCCGCGTGTTCTGGATGACGGGTACGGGCCTGAGCGAGGAGCCCTCGCGGGCGGCGACCCTGGCGGCACTGGAAGCCCGCGCGCGCACCGGGACGACGGTCTTCGACCTGGACTGGCGGCCCATGCTGTGGCGGGAGAAGCCCGAACCGTACTACGAGCGGGCGCTGCGGTCGGCGACGGTGGCCGTGGGGAACGCGCAGGAGTGCGAGATCGCCACCGGCACGTCGGATCCGCACGCGGCGGCACGGGAACTGCTCGCGGCGGGCGTGGAACTGGCGGTCGTCAAACGCGGACCGGAGGGCGTGCTGGCGGTCCACCGCGACGGCACGGTCGCGGAGGTCGCGCCGGTGCCGGTGGAGGTGGTCAACGGGCTGGGCGCGGGGGACGCGTTCGGCGGGGCGCTGTGCCATGGGCTGCTGGCGGGGTGGGAACTGGGGAAGGTGATGAGGTACGCGAACGCGGCCGGGGCGATCGTCGCCTCACGGCTGGCGTGTTCGAGCGCGATGCCGTTCCCGCACGAGGTGGAGGAGGTGCTCGGACGTGCCGGTGGTGTCTGAGTGGGAGATGGAGTGGACGAGGCTGATGGTCCTCGACCTGGCCCCGGGGGAGGTGTACGCGCACACGTCCGGGGAGTGCGAGTGGATCGTGCTCCCCCTGTCGGGCGGATGCCAGGTCCACTGCCGGGCTCTGCCGAAGCTGGCCTCGCCGGCGTTTGAGGCGCGGGGTCCGGGGCAGAGCCTCGGGAGCGGACCGGAAGAGTTCCAACTGCATGGGCGAGACGGGGTGTTCAGCGGCATCACCGACTTCGTCTACCTCCCGCGGGACGCGGACGCGGAGATCCGGTCGGCCGCCGGCGGCCGGTTCGCCCTCGCCGGGGCACGGTGCGAGACGCGGCTCCCCGCCCGGTACGGCCCCGCCGCCGACGTCCCCGTCGAGCTCCGCGGCGCGGGCCACTGCTCCCGCCAGGTCAACAACTTCGCCGCCGCCGGCCCGGGCGGCTTCGACTGCGACCGGCTCATCGCCGTCGAGGTGCTCACCCCCGGCGGGAACTGGTCCTCGTACCCGCCCCACAAGCACGACGAGCACCACCCCGGCGAGGAGTCCCGCCTGGAGGAGATCTACTACTTCGAGATCGCCCCGCACGGGGACACCCCCGGGCTCGGCTACCAGCGCGTCACCCCCTCCCCGGTCGGGAAGACCGACATCCTCACCGAGGTGCGGACCGGGGACGCGGTGCTGATCCCCGACGGCTGGCACGGCCCGTCCATGGCCGCCCCCGGGCACGACATGTACTACCTGAACGTGATGGCCGGGCCGGGCGCGACCCGGGAGTGGCTGATCCGGGACCACCCCGACCACGGCTGGATCCGCGGCAGCTGGGACGGCCAGGACGTCGACTCCCGGCTGCCCTTCTCCCGAACGGAGGACCACCGATGAGGCTCACCGTCGCGCAGGCGCTCGTCCGCTTCCTGTCCCGCCAGTACACCGAGCGCGACGGACACCGGCACCGGCTGATCGCCGCCACCTGGGGGATCTTCGGGCACGGGAACGTGGCCGGCGTCGGCCAGGCCCTCCTGGAGACCGGCCCCGAGGTCATGCCCTTCCTCCAGGGCCGCAACGAGCAGGCCATGGTGCACGCCGCCGTCGGGTACGCCCGCCAGAGCGGTCGGCTCTCCGCGCACGCCGTCACCACCTCCATCGGCCCCGGCGCCACCAATCTCGTCACCGGGGCCGCCCTCGCCACGATCAACCGGATCCCGGTCCTGCTGCTGCCCGGAGACACCTTCGCCACCCGGCCCGCCGACCCCGTGCTCCAGCAGCTGGAGGTCCCGTACGCCGGGGACGTCTCCGTCAACGACACCCTGCGCCCCGTCTCCCGCCACTTCGACCGGATCACCCGCCCCGAGGCCCTGATCCCGGCCGCGCTGCAGGCCGTACGGGTGCTCACCGACCCCGTGCAGACCGGCGCCGTCACCCTCGCGCTGCCGCAGGACGTGCAGGCGCAGGCGTACGACTGGCCCGAGGAGTTCTTCACCGAGCGCGTGTGGGGCGTGCGCCGGCCCCGGCCCGACCGGCACGAGCTGGCCTGCGCCGCCGAGGCCGTACGGGGCTCCGCGCGCCCGCTGATCGTCGCGGGCGGCGGGGTCCGGCACAGCGAGGCCGGTGCGGCCCTGGCCGCCTTCGCCGAGGCCACGGGGATCCCGGTGGCCGTCACCCAGGCGGGCAAGGGGGTCCTGCCCTACGGGCACCCCGCCGACGTGGGCGGGATCGGCCACACCGGCACCTCCACCGCCGCCGCGCTCGCCCGGGAGGCCGACCTCGTCATCGCCGTCGGAACCCGGCTGACCGACTTCACCACCGCCTCCGCGACCCTCTTCCGGAATCCAGCCGTCCGGTTCGTCGGCCTCAACCTGGACGCGTACGACGCCCACAAACTCGCCGCCCTGCCCTTGGTCGCCGACGCCCGCGAGGGGCTCGACGAGCTCCGGGTCTCGGTCGGCGGCCACCGGGCGGACCCGGCGTACGGAGCGGGGTACGCGGCGGAGCGGGCCCGCTGGGAGAGCCGCGTCGACCGGGCCTACGCCGTCCCGGAGACGGCGCAGGACACCCCGCCCACCCAGGCCCAGGTGCTCGGTCTGCTCGACGCCCTGGTCGACGACACCGACATCCTGATCAACGCGGCCGGCTCCCTCCCCGGCGACCTGCACAAGCTGTGGCGGGCCCGGTCGCAGGACCAGTACCACGTGGAGTACGGGTACTCCTGCATGGGCTACGAGATCCCCGCGGCCATCGGCGTCGCGCTGGCCGCGCCCGGCCGCCCGGTGTGGGCGCTGGTCGGCGACGGTACGTACCTGATGAACCCGACCGAGATCGTCACGGCCGTCCAGGAGGGGATCCCGATCAAGGTGGTGATCCTCGACAACCACGGCTACGCCTCCATCGGAGGCCTGTCCGGGGCAGTGGGCGGTGAGGGATTCGGCACCGCCTACCGCTTCCGGGCGCCCGACTCCGGGTATACGGGAGACGTCCTTCCGGTGGACCTCGCGGCCAACGCCGGCTCCCTCGGAATGGCCGTGCTTCGCGCCCGCACCACGCGTGACCTGCGCGAAGCCCTCGCCGAGGCCCGCTCGGCGACCCGCCCCACATGTGTCTACGTACAGACCCGAACGCCCGACACTGTGTCGGGCCCACCCCCGGCACAGGCGTGGTGGGATGTTCCTGTGGCCGAGACCGCGACCCGCAAGGCCGCTGCCACGGCCCGTGAAGAGTACGACCGGCAAGCCGCGCAGCGACGTCGCCATCTGTGAAGGAGCAAGGCATGAAGACCGTCAACCACTGGATCGGTGGCAAGACCGTCGAGGGCGCGTCGGGCAACTACGGCCCGGTCACCGACCCGGCCACCGGCGAGGTCACCACCCAGGTGGCGCTCGCCTCGGCCGACGAGGTCGACGCGGCCGTACAGGTCGCCCGGGAGGCCTACCTCAGCTGGGGCCAGTCCTCGCTGGCCGCCCGCACCAAGGTGCTGTTCGCCTACCGCGCCCTGCTGGACGCCAACCGCGACGAGATCGCCGCCCTGATCACCGCCGAGCACGGCAAGGTCCACTCGGACGCGCTGGGCGAGGTCGCCCGCGGTCTGGAGATCGTCGAGCTGGCCTGCGGCATCACCACGCAGCTCAAGGGCGAGCTGTCCACGTCGGTCTCCAACCGGGTGGACGTCTCCTCGATCCGCCAGCCGCTGGGTGTCGTCGCCGGCATCACCCCGTTCAACTTCCCGGCGATGGTCCCGATGTGGATGTTCCCGCTGGCCGTGGCCTGCGGAAACACCTTCATCCTCAAGCCGAGCGAGAAGGACCCGTCGGCCGCCAACAAGCTCGCCGAGCTGGCCACCGAGGCCGGCCTCCCGGCCGGCGTGCTGAACGTGGTCCACGGCGACAAGGTGGCCGTCGACGCGCTGCTCGCCCACCCGGGCATCGCGGCCGTCTCCTTCGTCGGCTCGACCCCGATCGCCCGCCACATCCACACCACCGCCTCGGCCAACGGCAAGCGTGTCCAGGCCCTGGGCGGCGCCAAGAACCACATGCTGGTGCTGCCGGACGCCGACCTGGACGCCGCCGCCGACGCGGCCGTGTCCGCGGCCTACGGTTCGGCCGGTGAGCGCTGCATGGCGATCTCCGCCGTGGTGGCCGTCGGCGCGATCGGCGACGAGCTCGTCGAGAAGATCCGCGAGCGCGCCGAGAAGATCAAGATCGGCCCCGGCAACGACCCGACCTCCGAGATGGGCCCGCTGATCACCGCGGCCCACCGCGACAAGGTCGCCTCGTACGTCAAGGGCGCCGCCGACCAAGGCGCGGAGGTCGTCCTGGACGGCACCGGCTACACGGTCGAGGGCAACGAGAACGGCCACTGGATCGGCCTGTCCCTGCTGGACCACGTGAAGACCGACTCCGACGCCTACCGCGACGAGATCTTCGGGCCGGTCCTGTGCGTGCTGCGCGCCGAGACCTACGAGGAGGGCGTGGCCCTCATCAACGCCTCGCCGTTCGGCAACGGCACCGCGATCTTCACCCGCGACGGCGGCGCCGCCCGCCGCTTCCAGCTGGAGATCGAGGCCGGCATGGTCGGCGTCAACGTGCCGATCCCGGTGCCGGTGGGCTACCACTCCTTCGGTGGCTGGAAGGACTCGCTCTTCGGCGACCACCACATCTACGGCAACGACGGCATCCACTTCTACACCCGCGGCAAGGTCGTCACGACCCGTTGGCCGGACCCCTCCGAGGGCCACCTCGGCGTGGACCTGGGCTTCCCCCGCAACCACTGACCCGCCCCGCCTCCAGCAGCCCCCGGCCACCTTCCCCCGGCCGGGGGTTCCTGCTGTCCGGGCTGGTTTCCCGTTCTCTCAATCGTGATCGCTTGACCCCGGGGTCATGGGCTCGGGAGCATCGAACGCGGCACTACGCCGAGCGGGAGAGGGGAACCGGGAGCCATGAAGGTGACCAAGCTGATCAGCACCTGTGACGTGAAGGACTGCCCGACGATCTACGCCACCGACAGGGGTACGTTCCTCGTGCAGGGCGAGACGCCCGACGACCACGGGCTCAAGATTCCCGCTCACGAAACTCTCGTGGAGATCCCCGTCGAGCTGATCAAGAAGGCCATCGCCGATGGCCTCATCTAGCACCCTGGCCGAGCTCTTCGAGCGGTTCCAGCACGAGGCGTTCCGCCTGGAGACTCTGGACGACTACAGCGGCTCCGGGAACGTTGACGCCTACCGCGCCTTCCAGGCCGGTCAGAAGCGGCCTGAGGGCTACAACGCCGGATGGGTCGAAGAACTCCGGGGGCTCACGCACGAGGGCAAGCGGGTGTACCGCGTGCACGTCCTGAAGCGGCCCCTCACGGAGTACCTCCGATTCGAGCTGGGGTGGGGCTACCGGACGAACATGACCGGCGGGGAAGAGTTTTTCATCCTTGACGTGACGGACACCCCGAACCCGCTCGACGCCGTTCCGGACTTCTGGCTCTTCGACTCCAAGGACACGGCCGTGATGCGGTACGACGCCGGGGCGTACCTAGGCGCCGACGTTCTGCCACAAGGCGAAGCCTCCGCTTACGTCGCCTACCGGGAAACGGCACTCGCCCACGCGGAGCCGTTCACCGACTGGTGGGCCAAGTACGGCGAGTGAACAAGGCACAGCTCGGGGCCGCGCTGCGGGCACTGCGAGAGGCATCCGGCAAGGAAGCCAAAGCGGTCGCCCGTAGCGCCCTCATGTCTCCGTCCAAGCTCTCCAAGATTGAGAACGCCAACCTCCTCCCGAGCGCCACGGATGTGGAGCGCATCCTCACCGCCATAGGCGTCTCTGAAGCCATCAAGGCGGAGTACACGGAAGCGGCCCGCGCAGCGACCACGGAGGCCACCGCGTGGCGGCTCCTCAAGCGAGCCGGCATCCACAAGGGCCAGCAGGCGGCTAAGGCCCTAGAAGCTCAAATGGCCTTGCTGAGGCTGTTTCAACCGGCCTTGGTGCCAGGGTTGCTCCAGACACCTGAGTACATCCGCGCCATCCTCCAGCGCCATGACCTGAGCGAGGACGCACTTTCGCGGACGATCAGCGGCAGGCTTGAGCGTCAGGCGGTGCTGTTCGACAGCACGAAGAAGCTGCGCTTCGTCATTACGGAGTCTGTCCTTCGGTGGCGGATCGTCCCGCCGCAGATGATGGCCGCACAGCTCGACCGCATCGTCTCGATGTCCAGGTTGGCTCACGTGGACATCAGGGTCGTGCCGCTGTCCGCCCCTCAGACGGACATCGCCAATCACGCCTTTGTCGTCCGAGACGACCGGATGGTGACGGTCGAAACCGTCCACGCCGAGATAGTCGTAACGGACCCGCGAGACGTCGAAATGTACGTCCGGAAGTTCGAAGGATTCGAGCAAATCGCCTTGTCCGGCGACGGAATGCGGAGCTTCGTCGAGAGCCTGCGAGATGGATTCTTGAGGGAACAGGAAACGGGCTAGGAACGCCCACCTCCCCTGGTCAATATTGCTGCCGACGCAGTGACGGCGACCGCGAGGGGTGCGACATGGCAAAGGTGAAACCGGCAGAGGCCCCGAAGCTTGATCGGGGCGTGTGGGAGTACCTGACCTTCGCGCCCGGACACGAGTGCTCGGCCTGCAAGCGTGAGGTCGGGCCGCTGGAACCCGTCCGCCGGGCTGTCGTTGACCGTGCGTCCGGTGCGTCCGGTGCGTCCGGTGCGTCCGGTGCGTCCGCCGTCAGCTACAGGCACAACAAGTGCCCGAGCGTGCAGGTCGTGGCTGCCTGATGGAGATGCAGACCTGGCGGGATGGCCGGGCAAAGGCCATCGACGCCACGGAGGCGATACGTGCGGCCCTGGCCTCCCTCGGCCTCCCCGAATCCGCGTGGGGCGGCATAAGGCCCACGGTCACTTTCAACGGGCTCCCGTACGTGCACCTGGGGATGCTCCCCGCTGACGTTGTGGAGCAGATGGCAGAGGCCATGAGGGTTACGAGAACTTCCGCCCGCTAGGGGTGGGAGACGGCCCTCCGGGGCCGTCAGATGATCAGGAAGGGCAACGATGGCCGACCTGTACGCGCTCGACATCGACACCGCCGCCTTCTCGAAGGCGTGCGGCGGCAACACCCACCCGGACGGCGAGGCATGTGTGACCCTCGCCAAGATCGGCCCGGACGCGTGGGCCCTGGGGGACAGCAAGCGGCCGGACGCCGAGCCGCTGCGCTTCACCACGGCGGAACTGGACGCGGCGGGCATCGACCCCGCGCGCTTCGACCTCTCCGCCTGATCCACAGCACCACCTGAACTGACGGCCCTGCCCTCACGCCGACGGGTGGGGCCGTCGTCATCCCTCGGAACGGAGCAGCAGTGCACCACCACGGCTACGCATGGCTCGGGGAGAAGCAGGACTTCGACAAGGAAGGCGTCCGCCGACCCCCGGGGGAGTCCCCTACTGCTGGCAGTCCTCAAGAGGTCATCAACCGCTACCGGCAGGCCGTAACCGACTTCCCCACGTCCGGCATGCCGCCGATCCAGACGGCGCACTGGCTGATGAAGCCGCCCTCGACGATCCGAGGGACCTGGGCGGAGCCGAAGGAGGCCGGCGAATGGTTGGGCCTCCAACTCGCAGAGTTCGCACCACGGTTCGCCTCACGACAGGAAGCCGATGCAACCCGCCTCGTCATGCTGGTGAGAGGTGCTGTGGAGCGGCTGGCATGGGGTGGGGACGTCTCCCTCGGCCACTACATCAAGGGAACCATCTTCCACTCTGTAGCCCTGGTCACCTGCTCCCCGAACCATGCCGAACCCGGGTTGCCCTGCCCGCTCCGCTAGGCCGAGTTGAGAACAGCCCTTCAGAAACCGTGCAGGTCACCGCCTCCGCCGGCATCTCCGCAGCAACCACAACTCGAAATGGGCCACCTCCTAACGTTAGGAGGTGGCCCCAACGCCTCTACTGGACTCTCATCGCTTCTTCCCCAAAGCCATGAGCTCGGCCAGCGCCCGAATGATCTCGGGCCGATGTCCCGGCTCGGCGTTTCGCAGAGCGATCATGAGCGCGGCCAGGAACATGAACACCAGGAGGGCGAAGAACGCGAGCAGCACATTCGGCCCCGTGATGGCGAGCTCTTGCATAACGGCCCACCGCTCGCCTGGCCGGCGGTGGTCGATCTCGTCCGGCACGCCATCGCTCTGCCGCAGCAGGAACAGGACCGGCTGCGCCGGCTCGCGGCGTCACTGCCGCAGGAGGACCGCACCCGGCCGGCCCCGGAAGAGCGCCCGTACCTGCGATATCCACCGGGCCCCGGCGGACTGCTGATGCGGCTGCTCGCCAACCGGAACCTGGGATGGTCGGCCGGAGCGAGGATGTTCCTGTTCCTGACCGACCGGTACTGGTCCGCGGCCACGTACGGGCAGGTGGGCTGGGGAGCGGTGGAACTGAGCCCCGAACTCCAGGCCGACTACGCGACCGTGCTCGGCATCCGCGCCGACGACCTCGCCGTCCTGACCGGCATCGGCCTGCCCGACGGACACCGGCCGGCGCCCCGGGGCACCGTCGAGGTGGCGGGCCTCGTCCGGGACGTCAGGCGCCTGAGCCAGGAGCAGATCGAGGGGCTGTGCGCCACCACGGAGGGCGGGCGGCGGTAGCCGTCCCGGCCGGACGCCGGCGCCCGCGGGCTCGCGCCGTCAGTGGGTCCGCGCCGTCAGTGGGTCCGGGCCAGGTCCGGTACGGACTCCGGTTGTTCGCCCGCCGCGCGGCGTCGACGGCGCAGCACCCACACCGTGGCGCCGGCGCCCGCCAGGACCAGGAGCAGTCCCACGGCCGGCCAGGGCACGGCGACGAAGTCGGTCTCGGACATCGACATCAGGTCGGGGTGGGCGGCCGCGCCCGCCGTGACCTTCACGGTCACCCGGTCCGACTGGGGGGCGTCCGGCCACGGTTCGGTCAGCTCGATCCGTTGGCCCGGCAGCAGGGTCAGCTTCAGCTCGCGGGCGGGCCTGTTCAGCACCGTCCGCCCGAACAACCCCTGCGCGGACACCGCCACCGTGGGCTCGACGACCACGTTGCCCCGGTTGACCAGCGCGTACGAGACCGTCGCGCGGGCGTTCTTGACCCACGGCAGCAGCGGCGCCGAGCGGCTGACCCGTACGTCCTCCACGCTCAGCCCCGCCGTGACCGGCCCCGGCACGCGGAAGTAGAGCCGGGCGCCGACCGAGCGCTTCACCCCGACCTGGACCTTGCCCTCCCGCTGCACGCCCTCCACGGCGGTGCCGAGGGCGACGATCCCGCCGACGTGGTCACCGGGCGTCGCGTCCGCCGGGACCTGCACGGAGAACGGGATGTCCTTGCGGCCCTTGGCGGGCACGGTGACGGTGCTCGCGGTCTCCGGCGCGAGCGCGACCCAGGCGCCCACGTCCTTCGGTTTCGTCTCCACCGGCAGCAGCGCGAAGGCGCCGCCCGCCGGGGTGTTCACGGCATCGGTGGCGAAGACCTGGAACGTCAGCTCCTTGTCGGAGGAGTTCACGATCGTCACGCTGTCGCTCAGCGTGCTCCCGGCCGCGCCCTGATGGAAGAAGTACGCGCGGTCGGTCATCGCCGCGCCGGCCGCCGGCGTCGGGAACACCCCCCACGTGCCGTTGTCCGCGGCGCGCGCCACGGTGGCCGGCAGCAGGCCCGCGCCGCCGAGCAGCAGGCCGAGGAGCAGACCGTACAGAAGGGTGCGGGTGCGACGACGGGTGCGGCTGCGGCTGCGGGTGGGCATGGGCGGTCTCCAGTGGGCGCGGAAAGGGGAAAGGGGTGGTGCGGCGCCGGAGCGCCGCACCACCCTGGTCGAGCGGCCGTACGGGTCAGGCGATCGAGAAGGTCACGACCGTCTGGTAGGTGTCCGCGAACATGAAGGGCGGGAGCTGGATCATTCCGGCGCCGCCGACGGCGAACTCACCGCCGGTCAGCTCGTCCCCACCGGCGGCCTGGGAGGCCACCTTCATCGGGACGTCGGAGATCGCGCCCGGGGTGCCCGCGGTGCAGGTGCTCGGGCTGTCCGGGTTGGTCACGGTGCAGGACGGCTGGATGCCGATCTGCGCCTTCGCCATCGAGTGGCCGGTGGTCTGGTTCAGGAACGGCGTGCGCGTCGCCGTCACGTCCCAGCCGAGCGAGCCGCCGCGGAAGTCCTGGACGGTCGCGGCGTTGAAGACGCCGACCACCGACTGGGCCTTGCCGTTGATGGTGACCGCGCCGAAGCTGACGGCCGGCTGGCCGTCCTTCGGGCCGAGGGCCAGCGGACCGGGAAGGACCTCGACGTCGACCGGATTCTTCACACCGGCCTGCTCCTCCAGGAACACGAAGGCCTTGTAGGGGGTGATCGAACCGTCGATCCTGATCGCGTCGGCCTTCTTGGTGACCGTGACGTTGCAAGTGGCCGCGCCGGACGCGTCCGCCGTGCCCGTACCGGTGTCACCGGTCGCGGTGCCCGCGAGCAGGGCGGAGCAGGCGACCGGGCCGGCCGGGAAGTTGGCGCCGGTCACGGTGACGGCGGTGCCCGCCGGGCCGCTGTTGGGCGTCAGCTTCGTGGTGACCGGGTCCTTGGGCAGGGCCTCGACCGCGACCGAGCCGAGCGAGGCGCTCGGACGCGGAGCCGGGGTACAGGTGGTGGTGAAGACCGAACCGGACAGGTCCGCGTCGGTCACCGCCAGGTCGAGGGCGACCTGGACCGTGGTGCCCTCGGTGCCGTCCGGGATCCTGATGGTTCCGGAGAACGCCTTGGGGTCGAGCGGCTGCCCGGCGATGACCGAGACGGTCTCCGGCGGGCTGGTGACCACCTGGGTGGTGGTCCCGACCTTGAGGGTGATCTTGGACGTGTTCACCGTGGTGACGGAGAACGAGGGGATCAGGGGGCTCGCACCCGGGTCGATCGTGATCGGGACGACGTCACCGGCCTTGGCGCCGTCGGGCAGGGTGACCGTGAAGTTCTGGTTGCCGGAGCCGTCCGGCTGCGGCGCCGGGGCGTCGCAGTTCTCGAAGACTGCCGTGGTCTTGGTCGCGGCCTGCGCGGATCCCGTCAGGGCCACCACGCCGCCCGTCAGGGCCAGAGACAGGGCTCCCGCCCCGGCCAGCACTCTTCGTCGAAGCGTTCTCGTACTCACTGGGTCGCGACTCCTTCGTCATGACGAACCCCTCCCCCCACCCGCTGTGTGGGGGAGGCCGAGCCGGTGCGGTGGCCGATATTGACGCGTCGCCGTGATGAGAAGTCAATGACTTGCTTTCGCCCGAAGCACACAGAAATTGATGGGCCATCAGGGAGAGTCTGATGGCCCATCGAATACCGACCGGTCGGGGTGGGAGGGGAGGGGCGCGACTAGCGTCCGGTGGGGGTGTGGAGCAGCAGGTTCGGGGTGCCGGCCGGGAGCCCGGTGATGTGGTCGGACACGGCGCTGCGCAGCAGTTCCTCGGACACCTGCGCCGGGGTGCGCGCTGTACCGCGCGCCAGGACGAGCGCGGCGACCCCGGCCACGTGCGGGGCGGCCATCGAGGTGCCGGAGGCGCGGGCCGTGGCGGTGGTGGAGTCCTTCCAGGCCGAGGTGATGCGCACGCCGGGCGCCGAGAGGTCCACGCAGGGGCCGTGGTCGGAGAAGGGCGCCCGGCGGTCCTCGGCGTCGGTCGCCCCGACCGTGAGGGCCTGGGGGACGGCGGCAGGGGATCCGCCACAGGCGTTCTTGCCGTCGTTCCCGGCGGCCACGGTGAAGGTGATCCCCTTGGCCACGGCCCGGATCACCGCGGTGTCGAGCGCACGGCTACGGCTGCCGCCGATGCTCATGTTGGCCACGGCGGGGGTGGTGGGGGCCTTGGCGGCGTCCTTCACCACCCAGTCGACACCCTTGAGGATCGCCGACAGGGGCGCGGAGCCACGGCAGTCGGCCACCTTCACCCCGACGAGGGAGACTCCCTTGGCCACCCCGTACGTCTCCCCGCCCACGGTCGCCGCGACATGCGTGCCGTGGCCGCTGCAGTCGCGGGAACTGGCGAGGAACAGCGCGTTGTAGCCGGCTCGGGCGCGGCCGCCGAACTCCCGGTGGCCGGTGTTGATACCGGTGTCGAGCACGTAGACGGTGACGCCCTCGGCCCTGCCGGGGTACGAGTACGAGCCGTCGAGCGGCAGTTCGCGCTGGTCGATCCGGTCCAGTGACCAGGGCGCGGGGGTCTGCGGCCCGGTCGGGAGTTCGTCGGTGGTGTGGAACTCCGCGTCGGGCTCCACGGACGCCACCCGCGGGTCGGCGGCCAGGGCGGCTGCCCGGGCGGCCGTGGTGCGGACGGCGAAGCCGTTCAGGGCGGCCTCGTAGACGGGTCCGACCTCGTCGCCGGCGTCCACCGCCTCGGCGGCCAGAGCGCGGGTCGGCGCGCGGGAGGTGGTGTCCTTGAGGACGACGACGTAGGGGGCGGTGGCGTCGGGGGCGGTGGTGTCGGCGTCCGGAGCCGGCGGCGAGCCCGTGACGGTGGCCGCGAGCAGGGCGGCGGCGGGGAGGAACACGGCGAATGCGGTCATGCGGCCGATGTTCGGCGAGCGGGGGCGCGGGCGCGCGGAGGGTGCGCCGAGTGGGCGCACGACACGCCGCGGCGCGGGTGGATCCCGGGGACCGGCCCGGCGTGGGCGGCCGACCGCACCGTCAGGCCACGCGCCAGACCGTCATGTCCGCCACCAGGAAGCTCGGCAGGTTCTCCATCCACGGGGTCGACTTGATGGCGAGCACGAGCAGCGCGATGTCCCCCGACTGGTGCTTGACGCAGAACTCGCTGCCGGACGCCGCACTGTCCAGTGACTGGCTTCTCGTGCCCTTACCGTCGAGGGCGGCCCGACAGGATTCGAGGGAGCCGTTCGGTTTGCCCGACAGCTGGACGATCACACTGGTGTCGCTCTGCAGTTCGCAGTTCCCCCGGCCGCAGGCCAGTCGCAGGTCCCCGGAGCGGGTGGCACGCTCGACCGGTTCCTTGATGCCCACCGAGTTGCTGTCGTTCATGCGCAACGCGGGGTAGGGGAAGGCCTTCGGGGCAACGCTCGGGGTCGGGCTCGGGCTCGGGGTCGGGCCGGCCTGCGACCCGGCTTCGGCGGACTTGCGGGTCGGGTCGCCGCTCGCCGAGCCGGCCGGACCCGCCGAGGTTCCCTTGGCCGTCGGGGACTTCGCGCGGTCGCGCAGGTTGTCCGCCGCCCGGTCGACGACCGACCAGGCGGTGCCCAGCAGCACGGCGACCGTCACGATCGACGCGGCGGCGACCAAGGCGCCCCGCCGTCGGCGCTTGCGCCGTTGCTCCGGCCCTTCCGGAGCTGCCGGCTCCGGAGGCTGCCACACCTGGTGCATCGTGTGCCCGGCGAGGGGAGCCGGACCGGACGCCGGAAGCCGCATCGGGATCGGCATCGGCATCGGTATCGGCTCCGGCACGGGCTCCGGGACCGTCACCTGCGGTCCGGTCACCTCGCGCCAGAGTGCCGGGCCGCCGTCCGCGTCGGCGTCCTCGCCCAGTTCCGTCCTGCACCACGCCACGATCTCCGCGGGGGTGGCCCGCTCCTGCGGATCGGTGGCCAGGCACCGGGCGAGCAGCGGACGAAGCTCCGGCGGGACCCGGGACAGGTCGGGCTCGGAGTGCACGATCCGGTACAGCACGGTGGCGGAGGGGCCGGTGCCGTACAGCGGCTCGCCCAGCGCGGCGAACGCCGCGGTCTGGCCCAGCGCGAACACGTCGGCGGCCGCGGTGACCTCACCCGCCGACGCCTGCTCGGGGGCCATGTACTGGGGCGTTCCGATGGTGGCGCCGGTGGCGGTGTGCGCGGTGGTGTCGGAGGCCAGCGAGATGCCGAAGTCGATGACGCGGGGCCCGTCGGCGGCCAGGAGCACGTTCGACGGCTTGAGGTCGCGGTGCACGATGCCCGCACCATGGATGGCCTGCAGCGCCTCGGCCACACCCGCCATCAGCCACAGCACGGCGGGCACGGGCAGCGGCCCGCGCCGGGTCACGGCCTGCGAGAGCGAGGGCCCGGGTACGTAGAGGGTGGCCAGCCAGGGCGTCGCCGCGTCCGCGTCGGCGTCGATCAACTCGGCGGTGTACGCGCCCCGGACCCGTCGAGCGGCCTCCACCTCACGGCGGAACCGCCGTCGGAACGCCGGGTCCTCGGCCAGTTCCGGGCGTACGACCTTGATCGCCACCGGGCGGCCGCCCTGGGTGTGGGACAGGTAGACCCGGCCCATGCCGCCCGCACCGAGCCGGGCCGCGATGCGGTATCCGGCCACGGTGGACGGATCGTCCGCCCGCAGTGGCTCGAACACCTCGGTCGCGCTGTTCATCTGCCCACCCCCGATCCCCTGGTCGACCGACGGGCCGACCAGCGAACACCCTAAGCGCCGTGCGGAGGCCGGAGGTTGCCGGGGATGCGGTGCGCGGGGCTTTGCGCAGGCTCTAGGGGGCGAGGGGCCAGCCGCGCATCGAGAAGACCCCCTCGTCGCGGGCGCCGGCGGCGTCATAGGTGGCCAGAGCGGCCTCGTTGTCGGTGTCGACCCCCACCCACATGCCGTAGCAGCCACGGGCCTTGGCCTCCTCGGCGAGGGCCAGGGTCAGGTCGCGGCCGATACCGCGGCGACGGTACCCCTCGTCCACGGACAGCTCGTACAGGCACATCTCGGTGCCCTTGTCGGGGTGGCTCATCTCGATGCCGGAGACCATGCCGGCGGGCACGCCGTCGACGTAGGCGATGAGCATCAGATGTCCCGGGGCGGCGAGGAAGCGCTCGGACCACTCCGTGCGGGCAGGCCCGTCGAAGAGGGACTCGGCTGCTTCGAGCTCGGCAGGGGTGAGGGCCCGGCGGATGTCCATGGCCGTCACGATAGTGCGCACATGACGGATGGTCAGCCGATGTACGGGCACGGCGTGGCGGCCTCGGCACCCGCCCGCGTCCGGTAAGCCCTTAGCCTGTTGCGGCTGTCGAGGACTTGAGGGGGAGCATCGTGAGGAACGCCGTGGTCACGCCCGAGGGCGACCGGATCCGCTGGGTCGAGCTGGCGGGGGAGGAGCCGGCCCGGGTGTACGTGCACGGGCTCGGCTCCACCTCGCCCGCCTACTTCGCGGCGAGCGCCACCCATCCGCTGCTGGCGGGGCGGCGTTCGCTGCTGGTCGATCTGCTGGGCCACGGGCACAGCGACCGGCCCGAGGAGTTCGACTACAGCCTCGAAGCGCACGCCGACGCGCTGGCGGCCGCCCTCACCGAGGCCGGGGTGGAGGCAGCCGAGCTGATCGCCCACAGCATGGGCGGAGCCGTGGCCATCGTGCTCGCGCACCGGCACCCCCACCTGGTGTCCCGGCTGGTGCTCGTCGACGCCAACCTGGATCCGCAGCGGACCGTTCCCGTCATGCCGGGCAGCAGCGGGATCGCCTCCTACACCGAGGAGGAGTTCCTGGCGGGTGGCTGGGCCGAGGTCCGGGACCGGGTCGGCGCGCACTGGTGGTCCACGATGCGGCTGACCGACCGAACAGCCCTGTACCGCACGGCCGTCCACCTGGCCGCCGGCACCAGGCCCACCATGCGTGAGCTGCTGCTGGAGTCGAGGATCCCGCGCACCTACCTGCTGCCCGAGGCGGACGGCCCGCTCCCGGGCACCGACGCCCTCGAAGCCTCGGGCGTGGCCGTGGTGTCCGTCCCCGACTGCGGGCACAACATCATGCTCGACAACCCGGAAGGCTTCGCCCGGGCCACCGCGGCGGCCCTGGCCCGCGACTGAGCGGTCCGGCCCGGGCCGGGCGTGCCGCGCGGGCGGGCGCGCCGGGCGGTCAGCCCTGGGTCCGGGGCGTGGAGGCGGCGCCGTCCTGGAGCCCCACGGAGCTCGGGGACGGGGTGCCGTCCGTCCAGGCGTAGACCTGCTTGCCGCGCACCGCGACCTGGTACTGGAGGGCGCCCCGGCACTCGGCCCGCACGCCTTCCCGCAGGCTGCCCGGCCACCACTTGGCGTGCAGAGCCGGGGTGCCCATCGGCTTCGGCGTGCCCGTGTCGCACCGGGGGGCGTCCAGCGGGGTGGCGCCGAGGGTGAATCGGATCATCCGGGCCTCGCCGCTCGTGCGTATCCGTATACGGACGTCGGTGGCGTCCTTGGGTATCCAGGACGGCAGGGCGAACGGCGCTTTTTCGCGTGTGGGGGCGTCGGAGGCGCTCGCGAAGCGCTTGCCCGCCTCCTTGTACACCTTGCTGTCGATGGTGTCGGTCACGGGATTGGGCGGCAGGTTGGGCAGCGCGAAGGCGGCGGTGGCGAGGACTCCCACGGTGGCTGCGGCGACGACGAGCGGGCGGCGGTTCATGCCTTCCAGTCTCGGTGGCCGGGCCCTCATCGCGCGTCCCTCCTCAGGACGAACCGGGACTGCGCCGCAGGTCCCATACGGACTCATACCTGGGAGGGTGTCCGGTCCGCGTGCGCCGACGCGCAGTAACCGAGAGGCGCCCGGGGGAGTTGGCCGGAGGTGATCCGTCCGCCCCGGCACCGAGGAACCCCATGCGCCGTCGCCGCCTCCCCGCTCTCGTCCCGGCCCTCGCCACCGCCACCGCCACCGCGGTGCTCGCCCTCGCCCCGGCGGCCTGGTCGGCGCCGCAGGTCCCGGCCGACAAGCCGCAGGTGCTGAGCCGCTGGACACAGACCGGCGTAGCCAGTTACCAGGAATGGGCCGAGGCCCGCGAGCACCGGGCGGCCTGGGCGGCGTACGGCTTCGACTGGTCGACGGACCACTGCACCTCGTCCCCCGACAACCCCCTCGGCTTCCCCTTCGCGGACGCCTGCGCGCGCCACGACTTCGGCTACCGCAACCACCGTGCGGCGGGGCTGTTCCCGGCCGCCAAGACCCGGCTGGACCTCGCGTTCCACGCGGACCTCAAGCGGGTCTGCGCACACTACTCGGGCTCCCGCAGGAGCTCCTGCGAGGGCACCGCGTGGACCTACTACCAGGCTGTCCGGCTTCTCGGCATCTCCTGACCACCCGGGGAGCGCACGGCCGCCGGCGCGCGACCGCCGGCGCACGGCCGCCGACGGGAGCGGAGCGCCTCAGCAGCACAGCACCGGGACCTCCTGGACCAGGTTGTTGCCGAAACCGCCCCGGTTCCACGGCTGTTCGAGGGGCTGCGTGCCGCCCTCGGCGTCCGTGGCGCGGACGGTGAGCGTGTGGCGTCCCGGCGCCGCCGCCCAGACGCAGGACCAGGCCTGCCAGGCCCACCGGTGCGGTCCCGGCGGCGTGACCTCGGCCCGGATCCAGGTGCGGCCCCCGTCGGCGCTCACCTCCACCCGGTCGACGGCCCCGTGGCCGGACCAGGCCCGCCCCTCCAGCGGTACCGGGCCGGGGTGCACGACGCGGGTGCGGGACATGAAGTCGGGGAATCCCGGCGGGACCATCAGGGCGCGCGGCGCGATCCGGGTGACCGGCTCGCCGGGGTCGTCGGGATCGTCGGCGGCCGACCGGTAGCGGTAGGCCACGGACTGCTGGAACCCGGTGAACGGCGCGTCCACGAGGGTGATCTCGCGCAGCCATTTGACGTGCGCCATGCCGTACCAGCCGGGGACGACCAGCCGCAGCGGACACCCGTGCTGCGGGGGCAGGGGCAGGCCGTTCATCGTGTGGGCGATCAGCACCTCGGGGTCGTCCCCGGTGGCGGCGGCCACGGGCAGGCTGCGCCGGTAGTCCTGCTCGACGCCGCGCTCGACCCCGTGGTCGGCGCCGGTGAACACGGCCTCGACGGCGTCCGGTCGCACCCCGGCCTCGGCGAGCACCAGACGCAGCGGTACGCCCGTCCAGTCGGCGGTGCCCACCGCCTCGACCAGCCACGGCTGGCTGACGGGCCGGGGTGTCAGGCGGGCCCGGCCGTTGCCCGCGCACTCCATCGTGACGCGGTGGGTGACCGTGGGGAACGCGTGCAGCGCGGCGAGGTCCAGGGCCAGCGGGGTACGCACCCGGCCGTCGATGGTGAGGGACCATCCGGCCGGGTCGGCGGCGGGGATGTCGTAGTGGACCAGGACGTAGTGCAGTCCCGGCGGTGTGACCTCGTAGCGCAGGGCCTCCAGCGGGAGTCCGTGGTTGCGGGCCGCGAGCGCCAACTCGTCCGGGCCGATGCCCTCGCCGGGCGACGCGATGCGGCCCGGGGTGCTGACGTCCCGCACCGACGGCTGCTCCATCTCCTCATGGTCGCGCGTGCCACCTCCGCCGCGCCACCGCTGCCGGCGCCACTTCGCGGACCCGACTCACGGCACCAGGTGGCGGGTGAACCAGTCACCGGCCAGGCGGGCCACCTCGTCCAGGGCTCCCGGCTCCTCGAAGAGATGGGTGGCCCCCGGGACGATCTCCAGCCGGTTCTCGCAGCGCAGCTCGCGCTGGGCCCGGCGATTGAGGTCGAGCACCGTCGAATCCCGGCCACCCACGATCAGCAGCGTGGGGGCCCGTACGGCGGCGAGCCGCTCACCGGCCAGGTCCGGCCGGCCACCGCGGGACACCACCGCCCCGATGTCGGCGCCCGTCTCCCCGGCCGCCCACAGCGCCGCCGCGGCCCCGGTGCTCGCCCCGAACCAGCCCGCCGGGAGGAACTCCCGCCGGCGCAGCCAGGCGGTGGCCGCGGCGAGGCGTCGGGCCAGGGTCTCGATGTCGAAGACGTTGGCCCGGTCGGCCTCCTCCCCGGGCGTGAGCAGGTCGAGGAGCAGGGTGGAGAGGCCCGCCCGGTTGAGGTCCGCCGCCACGGACCGGTTGCGGGGGCTGCGGCGACCGCTGCCGGAGCCGTGCGCGAACACCACGACCGCCCCGGCGCCCTCCGGCTGGGCGAGGTCCCCGACCAGTACGGGGCCGCCGGCGTCCACCTCGACCTCGACCTCGACGGTTCGGACGGGCGGGCGGCCGGTGGGGTCGGCCGCCGCGCGCGCCAGCAGGAAGACGACCTCCTCGTCGGGGGTCTGGGAGAAGTCCTGGTACCACTCGCCGACGGCGCGGAAGGCATGGGGCGTGGCGAGGCACACCACCTCGTCGGCGGCGGAGCCCAGCCGGGCGACGGCGTCCGGCGGGGCCACCGGAACGGCCAGCACCACCCGCGCCGCGCCCTGCGCCCGTACGACCTCGCACGCGGCGGCGGCCGTGGCGCCGGTCGCGATCCCGTCGTCCACGACGATCACGGTCCGGCCGTCCAGGGGCACGCGCGGCCGGTCCCCGCGGAACCGCGCGGCCTGTCGGGCGAGCTCCGCCGCCTCGGAGTGTTCCACCGCCTCGATGTCCTGCGGGCCCAGCCGGCTGCCGCGGACGATGTCCTCGCTGACGACGCGTACGCCGCCTTCGCCGATGGCGCCGAAGCCCAGCTCACGATGGTGGGGGACGCCGAGCTTGCGCACGACGACGACGTCGAGGGGGGCGCCGAGCGCGCGGGCCACCCGGTAGGCGACCGGGACTCCGCCGCGGGGCAGGCCCAGGACGACGGGGTCCTCCCCCTCCAGGTGTCGGAGCGCTTCGGCGAGCCGCTCGCCGGCTTCCGCGCGATGGGTGAACAGCACGATGGCTCACCCCCAACCAGGGGAGACGGAAACCCCGTACCCATCTCCTTCGACGCAACCGCATCCCCGGCCGTCCCGCAAGTCGGTCGGCCCGCCCTCCGTGCCGCGGGCCCCGGCGGACGCGTTCCGTTCCGGAGCGGGCGCGTCGAACTGGTCGGAATTCGCCGTCCAGTTCGCTGTTCTCCGGGGGCTCCCACCGCGTCACCACGAGTTGCTTTTGCAACCCGCCGAACCCGCCGAACCCGCCGAACCTGCTTTACGCGCACGAAAGCCCTCCGCTGAGGGAGGGCTTCGGGTGGTGCGGAAAGAGTGCCCCCGGCAGGACTCGAACCTGCGGCCAAGTGCTTAGAAGGCACCTGCTCTATCCACTGAGCTACGGGGGCCGGAAAGTGGCCTTGGTGGGCCTGGAGCCTCCTGTGGGGGTGGGGCTGAGGTCCGTGCCGGGTCAAGGATAGGGCTCCGGTTGCCTTGTCCCGGTTGCTTCACTCGCGGGCCACGATGTGGAGGTTCGGTGAAGCGGTCCCGATAATCGCAGGCAGGTGCGATTCTCGCATCGCTTTTGCGCCGCGTCGCCCCTGGTGTTGTGCACTCGTTATGCCTGCGCCCCACTCGTCCGTCGTGCCCAGAATGTCCCACTGGAATCGCGCTCGGCGCGCAGAGGACGTATAAGCTTCAAAAATGGTCCTAAATTGGGCATTCTTCGCATGTGGTGACCTTGGATGTTCGGCCTCAGCTGCTCGATGCCCTGTCCGCCCTGCGCGACCGGGTCGCGTCCGTGCGTCTGCCGCTGCCCCTGCCCGGCGCTCCGCGCGCCCGCCAGACCAGAGCCGAGCTGCTCGCGCAGCTCGACGACTACCTCGTACCCCGACTGAAGGCGCCCGAGGCGCCGATGCTCGCCGTCGTGGGCGGGTCCACCGGGGCCGGTAAGTCCACCCTCGTCAACTCCCTCGTCGGCCGGCAGGTCAGCGAAGCCGGGGTGCTGCGCCCGACGACCCGCACCCCGGTGCTCGTCTGCCATCCGGACGACCACCACTGGTTCGCCGGCATGCGCGTGCTGCCCGACCTCATGCGGGTCTGGGTGCCGCACGGGGAGGACGAGACGCCACCGACCGCCAGATCCCGGGCCCGCGACCGCGGCCCGGCCGACACCCACGCGACCCGCGAGATGCGGATCGAGACCGTTTCCAGCCTGCCGCGCGGGCTCGCCATCCTCGACGCCCCCGACATCGACTCCCTCGTCGTCGAGAACCGAACCCTCGCCGCCCAGCTCATCTGCGCCGCCGACGTCTGGGTGATGGTCACCACCGCCTCGCGGTACGCCGACGCGGTCCCCTGGCACCTGCTGCGCACCGCAAAGCAGTACAGGGCCACCCTCATCACCGTCCTCGACCGGGTCCCGCACCAGGTGCTCGCCGAGGTCTCGCGGCAGTACGGGGCCCTGCTGACCAAGGCCGGACTGGGCGACGTACCGCGGTTCACCGTCCCGGAACTGCCCGAGTCCGCCGGCGGGGGCGGGCTGCTGCCGGCCAGCGCCGTCGCCCCGCTGTTCGCCTGGCTCGCCCACCACGCACAGGACCCCGCCGCCCGGCAGTACGCCGTCGGGCGCACCGCGCTCGGCGCGCTGGACTCCCTCGCGCGCCGGATGCCGGAGCTCGCCTCCGCCGTCGCCGCCCAGCACGCCGCCGCCGTACGACTCACCTCGGCCGTCGAGGACGCGTACAAACGGGAGGGCAAGCGGGTCCGGGGCCGCCTCGACCACGGCGCCGTACTGGCCGGGGACGCACTGACCCGGTGGCGCGGCTACCCGCTCGACACGAGCGCCGACGAACTGCTGGACTCGCTCGCCGAATCCCTCGCCGCCCTCCTCCAGTGCGCCGTCGCCGCCGCCGACGAGCGCATCGCCGACGCCTGGCGGCGCGAGCCGGCCGCCGGCGCGGTCTCGCTGCCCGCGCCCGACCGGGAGGCGGGGGAGCGCATCGGCGTGGCCGTACGCCGCTGGCGACGGGTCCTGGAGGAACTCGCCGAGGAGGAGGTGGCCAGGAGCGACAGGCAGCCCGCACCCGACCCCGACGGCATCGCCGCCCTGCTCGTCGCCGCCCTCCTCGGCGGCAAACGGGCCCGGCCCGCGGGGGAGAAGCTCGCCGAACGGATCGGCGCGCAGGCCGCCCTGCGGCTGCGCGACCGGGGCGGGGAACTGGTCGGCGACCACCTCGACCAGGTGCTGCGCGCCGAACGCGACCGCCGGCTCGCCCCGCTGGAGGCGCTCGAAGTGACCCCGGAACCACAGGCCGAGCTGATTGCCGCGCTGTCCGTACTGCAGAAGGAGAGGTGACGCGGTGACCGCCCTGACCGACCGCACCGACGACCGCTGGGACGACGGACTCATCGCGCGCTCGCGCCCCCTGGCCGTCGCAGGGGATCCGGACGAGGACGGGTGCGAGGGGGAGGAGGGCGACGAGGGCGACGACGCCCTCGTCCGGGCCGTCTCCGGCGCCGGCAGCGACGGCGGCAAGTCGACCGCGCCCCCGCTCAGCCCCGAGGGGCAGGCCCTGCGGCTGCGCCTCGACGCACTGCGCCAGCTGGTCGGGCTGTCCCGGACCAGGCTCGACGGAAAGACCCTCGCCGAGGCCGGACGGGTACTGGACGAGGCGGCCGCGCGCCGCGGACTGTCGCCCCAGCACACGGTCGTCGCGATCGCCGGAGCCACCGGAAGCGGCAAGTCCACTCTCTTCAATTCACTCGCCGGTGTGCAGATCTCCGAGATGGGACTGCGCCGCCCGACCACCGCCGCGCCCATCGCGTGCAGCTGGTCGGACGGAGCCGCCGGACTGCTGGACCGGCTGGAGATCCCGGGACGGCTGCGCCGCCGGCCCCGCGAGACCTCGGAGGCGGAGGCGCTGCGCGGGATGGTCCTCGTCGACCTGCCCGACCTGGACTCCGCGGTCGGCGCGCACCGGGACCACGTGGACCGCGTACTGGCGCTGGTCGACGCCGTGGTGTGGGTGGTGGACCCGGAGAAGTACGCCGACGCCGTACTGCACGAGCGGTACCTGCGGCCGCTCGCCGGGCACGCGGAGGTGACCTTCGTCGTCCTCAACCAGGTGGACCGGCTGCCCGGGGAGGCCGCCGACCTCGTCCTGGACGACCTGCGCCGGCTCCTCGACGACGACGGCATCGCCCTCGGCGAGCACGGCGAGCCCGGCGCCACCGTCCTCGGGCTGTCCGCCCTCACCGGGGAGGGCGTCGGGGAACTGCGCGAACTCCTCGGACAGTTCACCCAGGAGAAGGGCGCGGCCACCCGGCGGATCTCCGCCGACGTCGACCGGGCGGCCGCCCGCCTGCGCCCCCTGTACGTGGCCGACGGGCACCCGGGGCCGGAGATCGGTGAGGCGGCGCGCGCCGAGTTCGAGGACCGGCTCGCCGAGGCGGTCGGGGCGTACGCGGCCGGCCTCGCCGCCGAGCGGGCGTGGCGGCGCAACGCCGGAAAGGCGTGCGGGACGCCGTGGCTGCGGCTGTGGCGCTGGTACGAGGGCCGCCGCGCGCCGCGCACCCTGGCGGGCCTGGCCGCCCTCGCGGCGATCGGCGGGCGCGGCCAGGCGGTCGCCCAGGCCCCGGTCGAGGAGGAGGTGACCGCGCGTCAGCGGGTGGAGCAGGCCGTACGGGCGGTCGCCGACGAGGCGGTGTCCGGGCTGCCCGACCCGTGGGCGCAGGCGGTCCGCGAGACCGCGGTGCGGGGCGCCGACCGGCTCCCGGAGGCACTGGACGAGATCGCGGTGACCCTGGGGGCGGCGGTCGCGGTGCCGAGCGTCAAACCGCCGCGGCCCAGGTGGTGGCCGGCGGCGGTGCTGACCCAGGCGGCCATGACCCTGCTGCAGATCTTCGGCGGGCTGTGGCTGGTCGGACAGATCGTCGGGGTCCTGGAACCGAGGCTGCTGCCGCCGGTGCTGCTGATGGTGGCGGGCATCATCGGCGGACCGCTCGTGGAATGGTCCTGCTCGATCGCGGCCCGGGGGCCGGCGCGGCGCTACGGGCAGGACGCGGAGCGCAGACTGCGACAGGCGGCGGCCGGGTGCGGGCGGGCCCGGGTGCTGGAACCGGTGGCGGCGGAGCTGCTGCGGTACCGGGAGGTGCGGGAGCAGTACGCCACGGTCGCCGCAGGGGGGAGCAAGTTGTCCACAACCCGGCAGTGATCCACAGGCCGGAGCGGGGATCCGCGGCCTGCCCCAGCATGGTGCGTACCCCGTACGGATGGTCCGTACGGCCGGTCCGCGCGGATCCGTACGGACCGGAACCATGGGGGAGGGCGACCGGAATGTACGACACCCAGGTGACGCTGGTGGGCCATGTGGCGACGCAGATCGACTACAAGGAGACGGTGAGCGGTCCGGCGGCACGGTTCCGCTTCGCGGTGACGCCACGGTACTTCGACCGGCGCAAGGACGCCTGGACGGACGGACCCACCAGCTTCTACACGGTGTGGGCGCGGCGCACCCTCGCCGTGAACCTCGCAGGCTCCGTATCGGTCGGCGAGCCGCTGGTGGTGCACGGGCGGCTCCGGGTGCGGGAGGACCCGCCCGACGGCGAGGGGAACCGGTGGTTCTCCGCGGAGATCGACGCGACGGCCATCGGGCACGACCTGAACCGCGGGACCGCGGCCTTCCGACGCGTGGTGCGGACGGAGACACCACTGATGGTCAATCAGGAGGCGGCGGTGGTCTGAGTGTTCGAGGTGGATAGGATTCCCCGGTACTCACGGGCACCAGGGTCTTTGGCCCGAAGGGGAAGACTGTGTCGATTGCCGTTCCCGCATCCTCCGCTCCCGATTCCACTCCTGCGTCCGCGCTCGCTCCGGCTCCCGCACCCGCCGCTGCTGCTGCTGTTCCTGCCGCGACTCCTGCCGTGGTTCCCGCCGCGCCGCTCGAACCTCCCGTCGCGGTACGGGGCTCCGCGCGCCGGCCGCTGGCGGTGGCCCTGCTGGCCGCGGCCCTCGCCACCGCGCCGGCGGCGCGGGCGGTCGCCGACTCCGGTCCGGTGGCGCGCAGGTCACCCGAGGGCGCGAGCGCCGTGCTGGACGGGCTGAAGACGTTCGGGCAGGCGGTCCTGCGGTCCGGGGACGGCTCCGTCCGGCAGATCCCGGCCGGGCTCTACGAGATGCGGGTCGACGGCGGCGGGATGCTGCAGACCTACGGCGTCGGCGTGACGGGCAACGCCCAGCCGCAGGCCCGGTACACCGAGAGCGGCTGGAGCGGCAGCCCGCTCGCCGGGAACCGGGAGGCGGGCCGGATCCGCTGGGTCCTGGAGCACTCCTACCCGCAGCACAACGATCTGGCCGGGCTCGCCAAGGCGGCCGGGGCCGGTGCCCTCACCGCGCAGAGCGCGGCCGCCGGAACCCAGGTGGCGATCTGGCGGCTGGCGGACGGGGCGCAGGTCGAGGCCGCCGACCCGGCGGCCGAGAAGCTGGCCGACTATCTGCAGCGGGCCGCGGGGCAGCTGCCGGAGCCGCCGGCCTCGCTCGGGCTGGACCCGGGCGACGTGTCGGGGGCGGTGGGCAGCCGGCTCGGCCCGGTGACCGTGCGGACCGGAGCGCCGAGCGTGTCGGTCATCCCGGACGCGGCGGCCGTCGCGATGGGGGTGCGGGTGGTGGACGCCGACGGGCAGCCGCTCACCACCGCGGTCGACGGGAGCCGGCTCTACTTCGAGGTGCCCGCGGGCACCCCCGACGGGACGGCCTCGGTCACCGTCCAGGGCGCGACCAAGGTGCCGGTCGGGCGGGTCTTCACCGGCGAGCTGCCGGCCCACGCCCAGATCGTGGCCGGCTCCAGCGAGTCCGCGGCCGCCGCCACGGCCACGGCGGTGTGGCCGCAGCCCCCGGCGACGGCGGTGGGTGACGCCTCGGGCGACACCGTGGGGACCGGTTCCGGCTCGGCCCCCGAGGCACAGGGCTCCCAGTTCGCGGCCCTCACCACGACCTCCCCGGACGAGGAGCGGCTGGCCACCAGCGGCAGCTCGGCGGCCACCCCGGTCATCGCCTCCCTGGCGGTGGGCCTGGTGGTCCTGGGCGGCCTGGTGGTGCTGCTGCTCCGCAAGCGCCCGCTGGACGAGGAGGACACCCCCTAGAGCCGTGGGATGTCCCGCCCGTCCACGCCTTTCGACGCCCGTCCACGCCTTTCCACGCCCGCCCGTCCAAGGCCCCCGGCTCGGACGGATGGGCGTGATGGGCCGGGTGGCCGCGTCGGCCGATTCGGATCCGCCACCCGGGGTAAGGGCAGAAGATGGCTGATCAAGAACTGACCTGGTCCGGCGCATTCGCCTGGTGGGACCGTCGGCTGTTCGACGCGGTGGCCCGGCGGCACTGGCCCGGGGCCGACCGCGTACTGCCCCGGCTCGGCAGGGCCGCGAACCACGGCGTGCTGTGGGGCGGGGCCGCCGCGGCGATCGCCGTCTTCGGGTCGGCCGGCGCCCGCAAGGCCGCCGTGCGCGGGGTCGCCTCGCTGGCGCTGGCCTCCGCGACCATCAACACCGTCGGCAAGTGGTCCGTACGCCGGCCGCGACCGCTGCTGGAAGGCGTCCCCCTGACCCGGCAGCTGGCCACGCAGCCGCAGACCACCTCCTTCCCGTCCGGGCACTCCGCCTCGGCCTTCGCCTTCGCCACCGGTGTGGCGCTCGCGTCCCCGGGCTGGGGGGCCGTGCTGGCCCCGGTCGCCGCGTCCGTGGCCTTCTCCCGCGTCTACACCGGGGTGCACTACCCCTCCGACGTGCTGGTGGGCGCGTCGCTGGGAGTGGCCTCCGGGTTCGTCGTACGCCGCCTCGCCCGGGACGCGCAGGAAGCCCGGGTCGTACCGGGCGACGAGCGGCCGGCCGACAGGGCCCCCGCGCTGCCCGACGGGGCCGGTCTCATCGTGGTGGTGAACACCGCGTCCGGGACGGCCGCGGTCGCGGGGCTCGACGTACTGCGCACCCGCCTGCCCGAGGCCGAAGTGATCGAGTGCGAGGGCCCGGAACTGCCCGCCACGCTCGCGAAGGCCGCCTCGCGGGCCACCGTGCTCGGCGTCTGCGGCGGCGACGGCACGATCAACGCGGCCGCCACCGCCGCCCTGCGGGCCGGGGTGCCGCTGGCCGTGTTCCCCGGAGGCACCCTCAACCACTTCGCACTGGACCTCGGCCTCGCCGGGACCGAGGCCACCTGCCAGGCCCTGGCCGACGGGCAGGCCGTCCGCGTCGGGGTGGGCCGCTTCTCCCCGGGGCCCGACGGCGAGAGCGGCTACTTCCTGAACAACTTCAGCATCGGCGCCTATCCGGAGCTGCTGGGCCACCGGCTGCGCTGGGGCCCGCGCATCGGCGGCGGCCCGGCCGCGCTGCTGGCGGCCTGGCGGGTGCTGCGCGCCCAGCGGCCCGTGCGGCTGCGGCTGGCCGGGCGGCCGCGGAGCGTGTGGCTGCTCTTCGCGGGGAACGGCACCTACCACGGCACCGGCCCCACCCCCCGCCGCCGCGACAACCTCGGCGAGGGCCTGCTCGACCTCCGGCTCGTCCACGGTGGCGGCCGCCCCGGCCCCCGGCTGCTGGCGGCCGCCTTCACCGGCCCGCTGAGCCGGTCCCCCGTCCACGTCGCCACCCGACTGCGCAGCCTGCGCATCGGGGACATCCCGGCGGGCACCCCGCTCGCCTACGACGGCGAGCACGCCGAGGCACCCACCGCGCTCGTCCTCGACGGACTCCCCGACGCGCTGACCGTCTACCGTCCCCGCTGACCGTCGACCCGAGCGGGTGCGGGTGCGCGGGTCAGGAGTCGGCCGGTCCCGCCTGCCCCGGATCCACCCCCAGGTCGGCCCGCATGATGCCGCGCATGTCCTTCCACCGGTCCCCCAGCCGCAGCAGCTCGATCTGTATCTCCTCGAACGACCAGCCGGGCTGCGGGTTGCCGTCCGCCGGCAGCAGGGTCCGGCCGTACGCACCGGCCGGCGTGACCGTCATCGCGTGTCCGCGGGCGAGCACGCGCTGCGAGAGGATCGGGGCGAGCAGGGTGCCGGTCACCGCGACGATCGCCCCGGCGAGCGCGAGCAGCGCGTTGTTCACATGGACCTCCGAAACGGCGGACGGAGGCCACACCCCCGTGTTCTCCGCCATCCTGCCCCGGGGCCAGGCCGCGGTCACCGCCGGTCAGGCGGTCCTGCGGGGGGCGGGGGTCTTGCGTGTCCGTACGCCGGTGACGACGAGTGCCAGCCCCACGGCGACGATGCCGAGGTACGCGGCGGACGGAAGGTCGACGACCTTGTGCAGCCAGCCCCACTCCGTGCCGAAGAAGGTCTGCGAGGCGAAGCTGACGAGCCCCTGGGCTCCTACGACGTAGCCGATGCTTTCGAGGGTGTATCCGATGGTTGTTCGCACGGATCAACCCTCTCGCGGTGGTGCCCCGAGAGCGTCGTCCGCAAGGTCGAGAGCACGGTAGGCCGAAGGATGCAGTCCCGTCCCGGCCGTCCACGGCCACCGATGACCGCGGGCCGTCGTCTGCCTCGTCGGGCCCCTCGAAGACGCTGTCGACCGCCTTCCGGGTCCGCCCCTACCAGGCCGGGCGCGGGTCCCGCAGTTCCTCCGGAGTCTGCTCGGGCAGACACGTGTCCCCGAGGTCCGTGCGCCACAAATAGCCGGGGTGGGGCGCGTACTCCTGCGTGGGCGGGGCCGGCTTGTGGAAGCGCTCGGTGCCTGGCAACCGCAGCTCCACCAGCTTCCCGTCGCGGAACATCCACAGCCCGAAGCAGTCGTCCTCCTCGTCGTGGAGCATGACCTGCACGCACTCCGGGCTGTTCCACGGCAGTGCCTCCAGGTCCTTCAGGATCCCGGTGCGCTGGCTCTCCCGGATGAACTCCAGGTACCACCCGCCGACGAACCAGTCCGGTATCGGCTCGAACCGGCCGCGCCATGTACGCGACTCGTCGTACCGCGTCAGCGGCTCCATCACCTCGTCCTCGTACCGGGCCAGCACGAGGACCTGCGCCATTCTGCTCATGGCCGTATGTGACGGCACGTGGCCCCTGCCGGGCAAGTGGATTCCCCGGAGGTGGCCGCCAGGACCCGTCACCTGCGAGAACGGGACCGGGAGCGACTGTCGCCGGGCCGTTCCTGGGCTGAAGGAGGGGCCCGAGGGCGGCCGAGAACGACCGAGGACGGCCACGACCGTCACGTCCCCCTCCGGCCGCGCCCCAGCTCAGGGGGCCGGGCCATACGCGTTTCCCCCGAGGTATGGACGCCTGGCAAGATGGGGTGTATCTGCCCACCATCGATCTGCCGGACGGTTTCTCTTGGCTGAGTTCATCTACACCATGCGCAAGACGCGCAAGGCGCACGGCGACAAGGTGATTCTTGATGACGTCTCCTTGAACTTCCTGCCCGGCGCGAAGATCGGTGTGGTCGGCCCCAACGGCGCCGGTAAGTCCACCGTTCTGAAGATCATGGCGGGCCTGGAGCAGCCGTCCAACGGTGACGCGTTCCTGTCGCCCGGCTTCACCGTCGGCATCCTCATGCAGGAGCCCAAGCTCGACGAGTCGAAGACGGTCCTGGAGAACGTCCAGGACGGCGCCGCCGACACCATGAAGAAGCTCAAGCGCTTCAACGAGGTCGCCGAGCTCATGGGCGTCGAGTACACCGACGCCCTCATGGACGAGATGGGCAAGCTCCAGGAGGACCTGGACCACGCCAACGCGTGGGACCTGGACGCCCAGCTGGAGCAGGCCATGGACGCCCTGGGCTGCCCGCCCGGCGACTGGCCGGTCACCACCCTCTCCGGTGGCGAGAAGCGCCGCGTGGCGCTCTGCAAGCTGCTGATCGAGGCCCCGGACCTGCTCCTCCTCGACGAGCCCACCAACCACCTCGACGCCGAGTCGGTGAACTGGCTGGAGCAGCACCTCTCGCAGTACAAGGGCGCCGTCGTGGCCGTCACCCACGACCGGTACTTCCTCAACAACGTCGCCGAGTGGATCCTCGAGCTCGACCGCGGCCGCGCGCACCCCTACGAGGGCAACTACTCCACCTACCTGGAGAAGAAGGCCACCCGCCTCAAGGTCGAGGGCCGCAAGGACGAGAAGCGCCAGAAGCGCCTCAAGGAAGAGCTGGAGTGGGTCCGCTCCAACGCCAAGGGCCGCCAGACCAAGTCCAAGGCCCGCCTCGCCCGCTACGAGGAGATGGCAGCCGAGGCGGACAAGATGCGGAAGCTGGACTTCGAGGAGATCCAGATCCCGCCGGGCCCGCGTCTGGGCTCGATCGTGGTCGAGGTCAACAACCTCTCCAAGGCGTTCGGTGACAAGGTCCTCATCGACGACCTGTCCTTCACGCTGCCGCGCAACGGCATCGTCGGCATCATCGGCCCGAACGGCGCCGGCAAGACCACGCTCTTCAAGATGATCCAGGGCCTGGAGACGCCGGACTCCGGCGCCATCAAGGTCGGCGAGACCGTCAAGATCAGCTACGTCGACCAGTCCCGCGCCAACATCGACCCCAAGAAGACCCTCTGGGCGGTCGTGTCGGACGAGCTGGACTACATCAACGTGGGCCAGGTCGAGATGCCGTCCCGCGCGTACGTCAGCGCCTTCGGCTTCAAGGGCCCGGACCAGCAGAAGCCGGCCGGCGTCCTGTCCGGTGGTGAGCGCAACCGCCTCAACCTGGCGCTGACCCTCAAGGAGGGCGGCAACCTGCTGCTCCTCGACGAGCCCACCAACGACCTCGACGTCGAGACCCTGTCCTCGCTCGAGAACGCGCTGCTGGAGTTCCCCGGTGCGGCCGTGGTCATCTCCCACGACCGCTGGTTCCTCGACCGAGTCGCCACGCACATCCTGGCGTACGAGGGCGAGTCCAAGTGGTACTGGTTCGAGGGCAACTTCGAGTCGTACGAGAAGAACAAGATCGAGCGTCTCGGTCCGGACGCGGCTCGTCCGCACCGTGCCACCTACAAGAAGCTCACGCGAGGCTGAGGTCGCCGTCATGGCCAGACACCACTACCGGTGCCCCCTGCGCTGGGCGGACATGGATGCCTTCGGGCACGTCAACAACGTCGTCTTCCTCCGTTACCTGGAGGAGGCGCGGATCGACTTCATGTTCCGTCTGGCACCGGGGGAGGGCAGTGAGTCCTTCACGGGCGGGTCCGTCGTGGCCCGCCACGAGATCGACTACAAGCTGCCCCTCGTGCACCGTCACGAGCCGGTCCTCATCGAGTCCTGGGTGACCCGGATAGGCGCCGCGTCCCTGACCATCCGCTACGAGGTCAAGGACGAGGCGACCGAGGACGCGCCCGAGACGGTCTACGTGCGCGCCGAGACCGTGGTCGTGCCCTACAACCTCGCCGAGGGGCGGCCCCGCCGCATCACGGCCGAGGAGAGGCACTTCCTCGAGGAGTACCTCGACGAGCCCGTGAAGGCGTCCTCGACCGGATCCCTCGCGGCATGACCGACCAGCTGCGCTTCGCCGATTCCGGGGAGGCGGCGGACCTCGCCGCCTTCCTGGGCCGGCTGGTGCACTACGACCGCGCCGCCGCCGTACGCCTCCAGGCGGGCGGCGGCGCGCTCGCCGTCTTCGGACGGCCGCCGTCCTTCGACATCCTCGCCATCCGTACGGTGCGGCTCGCCGTGCCCGTCGCGATGCCGCTGGACCTGACGGTGTCCGCCGGTGAGCTGCTGGAGTCCGTGGACGAAGCCTCGGCCGAGGCCACCGTGCCCGGTCCGGTCACCGGGCCGCCGTGGGCCGGGGTGCTTCCGCCCCGAGGCGGCTGGCGGCAGGTTCCGGGGCTGCCCGGCCCCGAGGAGATGGCAGCGGCCGTGGCCGCCGCCGTCGCCGAGTTCCGGGCCCGGGACGAGGCCCTGCCCGTGCAGCACCGGACCCGGTCCGAGCGCGACCGCATCGGCCGTGAGATCTGGTCCCGCACCCTGGGCGACACCGAACTCCCGCTGCGCGCCGTGCACGCCGCGCAGTCCCTGGGCTTCCTGCGGCCGGTACGGGCCGCCGTGCCCGCCCCCGCGTCCCTGCCCGACGCCGCCCCCGTGGCGCTGCTCGCGGCCGGGACCTGGCTGCGGCTGCGCACCCCGTACGGATCCGTCGCCATGCGCCGCCCCGGCGTCACCGGCGGCCTGGGCGCCCTCCAGGTCCGGCCGGTCTGATCCCCCGGGAGTCCGCTATCCCGCCGTGTTGATCATCGAGGCGGCGGCGTACGTCAGGTACTTCCACAGCTGCGCCTCGTGCTCCGGCGCCAGGCCCAGCTCGTCCAGCGCGACCCGCATGTGCCGCAGCCACGCGTCGTGGGCGGCCGCGTCCACCTGGAACGGCGCGTGGCGCATCCGCAGGCGTGGGTGGCCGCGGTGCCGGCTGTAGGTGGTCGGACCGCCCCAGTACTGCATCAGGAACAGCGCGAACCGCTCCTCGGCGGGGCCCAGGTCCTCCTCCGGGTACATCGGGCGCAGCAGCGGGTCCTCCGCGACCCCCTCGTAGAAGCGCCGGACGAGGCGGCGGAAGGTGTCCTCGCCGCCCACCTGCTCGTAGAAGGTCTGCTCCTGAACCGTGCCCCGCGGAATCTCATCATTCACCCGACCATCGTCTCAGACGCCCGGATCCAGGACCGAGGTCCTAGGACCGCCCCCCGAGGCCCCCAGCGTCCCCTGAGCCCCACGCATCCCTCGCGTTCGCACGCGGCGGCCCGGCGCAGGACAGTGGAGGCATGGCCGCACACACCGCGCACACCGAGACACGGGACCTGCGGGAGACCGCGCACGCCGCCCAGGTGCGGGAGCTGACCGCCGCCGGGGTACTGGAGGATCCGCGCTGGCGCGCTGCCTTCGCGGCCGTGCCCCGGCACGTGTTCGTCCCGTACTTCTGGACCGGCCGCGGCGCCGGTCACGAGCGGCTTTGGGCGCAGGACCCGGACCCCGAACGCCGGGCCCGCTGGCTGCGCGGGGTCTACGTCGACACCCCGCTGGCGACGCGGATGCGCGACGGCCTACAGGTCTCCTCCAGCAGCCAGCCCTCCCTCATGGCGAAGATGCTGGCCGCCCTGGACGTACGCGACGGCGACGACGTCCTGGAGATCGGCGCGGGCACCGGCTACAACGCGGCCCTGCTGTGCCACCGGCTCGGCGAGGACCACGTCACCAGCGTGGACCTGGACGAGGAGATCACCGAGTCCGCGCGGGCCCACCTGGCCGAGCTCGGGTACCGGCCGGTGGTGGTCACCGGGGACGGGGCGCGCGGCTGCCCCGCCCGGGCCCCGTTCGACCGGATCATCGTGACCTGCACGCTCCCGCTGATCCCGCACGCCTGGCTCGGCCAGTGCCGGCCCGGGGCGCGGATCCTGGCGCCGCTCTCTACGGGGCTGATCGCGCTGACCGTCCGGGACGCCGGTTTCGCCGAGGGCAACTTCCTGCACACCTCGGCCTATTTCGTCCCGCTGCGCGGGGCCACGGCCGCCTCACCGCCCGACCCGGCCGGTTTCGGGTACGGGCTCCCGTACGAGCTGGTGGAGAACGAGCGCTTCCAGTTCATGCTCGTCCTGACCGCGGGCGTGCTGCACCCCCGCGAGGCCCTGGACCTGTGGCGCCGCGAGGGCCGCCCGGCCAGGGAACGCTTCGGGGTGTCGGTGAGCGCCGACGGCCAGTGGTCGTGGCTCGACGATCCCCAGGGGCCGTACGTGTGGCCCCTGGGGGAGGGGTGAACCGAGGGCCTGATCAGCCGCGGCGGATCGTGATCGTCGTCCAGGCGCCCACGTGGACCCGGTCGCCGTCGGCCAGGGGGACCGGGACGTAGGGCTGGATCGGCTCCTCGCCGCCGTTGATGGTGGTGCCGTTGGTGGAGTTCTGGTCCACCACCGCCCAGCTGAGGTCGGGCTGCTGGACGAGCACCGCGTGCTGGTGGGAGACGCCCGGGTCCTCCGGGGGCACCGACAGGTCGATGTCGGGGGACTCGCCCGTGGAGGCGCGGCGACGGCCGATGGTGATCTGCCCGCCGGACAGCGGAAGATGCTGCTCCGGGGAGTAGGCGGGCAGGTTGAGCCCGGCGGCCTCGGGGCCGCTGCGCTGCATCATCGCCATGAAGTACGAGCGGTCGGGAGCGATCGTCGCGCTCCAGGCGCCCCCGCCCTGGGGCGGGAAGGGCTGGTGCTGCGGCGGAGGCTGCTGCTGGTACTGCTGCTGGGGCGGCGGTCCCTGCTGCTGGTACTCCTGCTGGTACTCCCGCTGCGGCGGCGGCGGGGGCTGCTGCTGGTACCGGGACTGCGGAGCCTGCTGGTACTCCAGCGGCTCGTGCGCGGGCGGCGGCAGCAGCCAGTCGTCCTCGCGCTGGAGCGGCTCGGCCGGCCGGTTGACCCGCGACGGCCGCGAACCCTGGTACTCGAAGTGGTCCTGGGAGTAGGTCCCCGGAGCGGGCACGGGCGGCGGAGGCGTACCGCGCCCTCCTCCGGCGCCGCCGCCACCGCCGGCGCCGGCACCGGTCGCCTGGGGGCCCGGGTCCGGGACCGGCGGCGCGTACGAAGTCGGGGTACGGGTGAGGTAGTTGTAGCGGCATTCCTCGCAGAACGGCGCCATGGCTTCGCGCGGGGTCCGGCACTGCGGGCAGAGCTCGGCCTGGGCGGTCGGTTCACCGGCGGTCGGGGGGAAGCCGTAGCCGTAGGAGGGCACCGGAGGCGGACCCTCCGAGGCAGCCATGCGATGGCCGCAGACCTCGCACCAGTCGTCGGAAGCGGACTGGTGCCCGTTCGGGCAGGTCGGCATGGCGGCGCTTCCCCCTTCTTCTCCCTGCGTCATCACGTCAGGTCTCAGGTCTTCTTCACTCGGACGGTCTGCGTCGAACGCGTGTCGAGAGTCATCTCGTCGGCGTCGGCGACCTTCGCTTTCAGCCGCACAGTACCCGCCACCGCGTCCACCACATCCACCACCTTCGACAGGAGTCGTGCTGTGTCGGCGTTCCCGGAGGAACTCGCCAGTTGTACCGCACGCCCCAGCTTGGCCGTGGCACCACCGACATCGCCCATTTTGCGGGCTTCCAGGCCCTGCTGGATAGCCTCCGCCAGCTCTGCCTGCCCGGTGTAGTGGGCGACCTGCGCGTTGATGGCGGTGGACGCCGCCAGATCGTTCGTCCACACCGCGCGCACCAGGCCCTGGGCCAGGACGGTCGGCTTCTCCTCCGGCCCGCCCGCCGTGGCCGGCAGCACGAGCGTGGCGCGGGCGGCGAGCATCTCCTGGCCCACGGTGGCCGTGGGGACGCGGACGCACACGTGGTACTCGCGGGACTCGTCGCCCCACGACCCGGTCGGGTAGTCACCGGCGCGCGGGCCCGCCTCGGTGCGGCGGTCGGTCAGGTCCTGGAGGACGGGAGCCACCTGCTTGACGTACTGGATCTCCACGCCGACCGGGGTCCACAGGCGCAGCGCGACGTCCGCGACCTCCTTGCCCATGACGTTCTCCATCATGCGCGTGAAGTCCTCGGCGAGGTGGGCCGGGTCGGCCACGATGTCGGCGGAGCCGAGCAGCGCGTTCGCGATCCCGGTGACCTCCTTGACGTCCCAGTCGGTGCCCACCCCGCGGGCGTCGCAGGTGAAGCGGCCCGCGCAGGCGTCGAGGGTGGCGCGGAGCACGGCCGGCTCCTCGTGCTCGTTGCGGCCGTCGGTGAGCAGGACACCGTGCCGGATGGCGGCGGTGGAGCCGCGCAGCAGGCCGTCGGCGAGGCGCAGCCAGGTGCCGATGGCGGTGCCGCCGCCGGCGCTCAGCCCGCGCAGGGCCTCCTTGGCCTGGGCGCGGGTGGTGGCGTCCGCGATCGCGAGACGGCCCTGGCCCGGGTAGACCTCCTTCGCCACGTGCGTACCGGCGATCACGGCGAAGGCGGTGCCGTCGCGCAGGGTGTCGACGGCGGCCGCCGTGGCCTCCCGGGCACCGCGCATCTTCTCCGGCGGGTACTCCATGGACCCCGAGCAGTCGACCATGAGCACCACGGCCGCCGTGCCGTCGGCGACCGGTGCACGCGTGGCGGTGGCACCGCCGGCAGCGGTGACCGTGACGATGGCGTGGACGTCCCGTCCGCCCTCGGGGAGAAACTCGTTCTGATACACCTCCACGCTGAACCTTGGGGCAATCGGCTTGGCGAAATTCGCCATCGGTTGGACTCCTAGGGTGCTCGGGCAGGCGGGTCAGACCTGCGGGCGCGCTTCCACTTCCTATTCCGGTCCTGCCGCCGGGCCCGGCTCCGCATCCGGTCCCGGTTCCTGCTCGGGTTGCGTGGCGAACGGCACGACCGCCACGGTGACGTTGTCGTGGCCACCGCCGTCGAGTGCGTAGCCCACCAAAACCTGGGCGCTGTGCAGCGGGCGGGTCGCGGCGTCGGTGGGGAGCACCTGGGCCATCTCCCGCGCGGATTCCGCGTAGTTCCACAGCCCGTCGGTGCAGACCACCACCACCCCCGGGTGGTCGGGCTTGAAGGTCGCGGTGTGCGGTTCGAGGTCGTACGCGTCGGCCCCCAGCCAGCCGGTGATGGCGTGCGCGCGGACGTCCGCGTAGGCCTCGGCCTCGCCCATCAGACCGGCGGCGACCATCTGGGCGGCCCAGGAGTCGTCCTCGGTGAGACGGCGGGGCAGGGCGGCACGGTCGTCGGGGATCCAATAGGCGCGGCTGTCGCCCACCCAGCCGATGGTCAGCAGGCCGCCGCTGACGACGGCGCCGACCAGGGTGCAGGCGGGGGCGTTCTGCGCGCCCGGGGTCTCCGGGGCCAAGGCGTTCACCGCGTCGGCGGCGGCCAGGATCGCCTCGTGCATGGCCTCCTGCGGGTGGGCGCCGCGGGGGAGCGCGTCGAGCAGTGCCTCGTTGGCGGCGACGGCGGCGGCGGCCGAGGCCTCGTCGGGGCGGCTGGCGGAGGAGACGCCGTCGCAGACGATGGCCACGGTGGCGGCGGAGCCGTCGGGCAGGGCGGTGGCCGCCACGGCGAACGAGTCCTCGTTGCGGTGGTGGCGCAGCCCCCGGTCGGTGACGGCGGCGACGCTCCCGAGCTCCTCCTCGATGTGGTCGCGCTCGCGGGGCTGCGCGTGCCCGCAGTGCTCGCAGTACCCGTCGGTGTCGACGTGCCCGGCGCGGCAGGCGACGCAGGTCTTCCCGCCTTCCGGTGCCGGTGCCGACCCCTGGGCCGGGGGCGCCTGCGGGGGCTGCGGGGCGCCGTACGCCGGTTCCTGGGCGGGCTCGGTGCCGTACGGGTTCTCGCCCGTGGGGTGCCCGGCCCCGTCGGGCGCGTTGCCGCCGCCGGGGAGGTCGTACCGGGCCCTCGGGGCGTCGCCCGCGGCGCCGTACGGGTGCTCCGCCGCGCCCCACGGGGTGCCTTCCGGCGGGGTGCCGGTGCCGTACGGGTTCCCGTGGCCGGAGGCCGCGTAGGTGGCTCCGGTCGGGCCCTGCCGCGGCTCCGGTTCGGGCTCCGGTTCCGGCGGGGCGACGGCCCAGTCGGCCGGGTCGCCGACCAGCGTCGGCGCGGCCGCGGTCACGCTGCCCCAGCCGGGGGCGGGCTCGGCGGCGGTGTGCGAGGTGCCGGGGGCCGGGCTGCCGTAACCGCCCCCGCCCGCCCCGGAGCCGGCCGGCCGGGCCGCGGACGCCGCGGACGCCGCAGGCGTTGGCGGTGCCGGTGGGATGGGGATGGTCGGATGGTCCACGGCGGCCGAGGGCGGAGCGCTCACGGCGTAGCCGCACACGCCGCAGAAGCGGTCACCCTCCTCCAAGGGTTCCGCGCAGCTGGGGCAGCCCGACAGCCGATGCATCGACATCACTCACACCCACGTCCGGGGACGGAAACGGTTTGCCCGCTCCACCAGTTCGATCCTCTCCTCGCCACGCCGCGCCAGCCGTGCGAGGACGCGGTACGAGCGCTCCAGTCCGAAGCGCAGGCCCCGCTCGTCCAGTTGACTGCCGAGCAGCGAGGTCCGGCCGGGGTCGGAACCCCGGCTACCCGACAGTACCCAGTCCAGGGCCGAGCCCAGAACCTCCGTGGCGAGCCGCTCCTGCCGCTCCGGGTCCAGCCCGAACCGCCGCAGGGCCTCCACCTGGTCCGCTGCCGCCGCCAGGTCGGCCAACAACGGCTCCTGCGGGGACCGGTCGCGCAGACGTGCGCGTACCGCCGCCACCCGCGCGGCGGTGTAGTGGATGGACGACTCCGGCACGGATTCCAGCGTGCGCACGGCCGCGTCCCGGTCCCCGGCGGCCAACTGGACCCGGGCCAACCCGAAGGCCGCGCTCACGAATCCCGGGTCGGTGATCCACACCAGGCGGTAGTACTCGGCGGCGTTGTCCAGCTGGCCCAGCACCTCCGCGCACACCCCCAGGGCCAACTTCGGCGCGGGCTCGCCCGGGAAGGCGTCGTAGATCGCGTCGAAGGACAGGGCCGCTATCTCGTCGTCCCCGGTGGCCAGCGAGGCGATGCCACGGGCCCACACGACCCGCCAGTCGTCCGCGTGCCGGGCCTCCAGATCCGCCAGGGTGCTTCCGGCCGCGGGCAGTTCACCCAGCTCCAGGTGGGCCCGCAGCTCCCGCAGTCGCAGCTCGGCCGAGTCGGCCGGGGCCGCGCTCAGGGCGCCCAGCAGGTCGCCCGGCGCGGAGGCCAGCAGACCGGTCAGGAAACCGGCGTTCGGGTCGGTCGGATCCACCAGCGGTACGGGCAGGGCCAGCGCGGTGTCGCGGGCGTCGAGGGTCGTCGCTCTCGCGGCGGACCGCTCCGGGGACAGCAGCACGGGTACGGGTGCGGCCCCCGCGCCCTGGAACGCGGCAGGCGGCGCGGGCCGCTGGCCCGGCACCGGGGCGGACGTCACGCGCGTGGCGGTGCCGCCGAGCCCGGGCGCAGCCCCGGCCTGGTTCCCGGGTCGGGCCGTCGCCGCCGCCCCGGCCGGGCCCGCCGCCGCTGCTCCGGCCGCGGAAGCCGCCGTCGGCAGGGCGGACGCGCCACCGGGCGCGGGGGTCTGCGCCGCGAGGCCGGTGTGGACCCCGACGGCCGCACCGGCGTGTGCCCCGCCCGCGGCCGGGCCGCGGCCCAGCATCCCGAACAGCCCGCCGCCCCGCCGGGCGGCGATCGGCCGGTGGCCCAGCCGGGAGACGACCGTGTCGGCCGTGTCGGCGAACAGCCGGGTGTCCGGAACGCGCAGCTCCGGGCCGAAGAGGGTCGACAGCTGCGGCCGCGGCCGGCCCGTCTGCAGGGCGACCACCTCCCGCAGCACGCCCGTCAGCTGGTCCGCCATCTCCTGCGCGGACGAGAACCGCCGCCCCGGGTCCGGGTCGGTGGCCCGCACCAGCAGCCGGTAGAAGGACTCGTACCGCCGGAACACCTCGATGTGCTCGGGATCCGGCAGCGAATCCACGAACACGTTCGTGTAGCCCTGGAAGTCGAAGGTCAGCACGGCCAGCGTCCGCGCCACCGTGTACAGGTCGGAGGCGACCGAGGGGCCCAGCTCCGCGACCTCGGGAGCCTGGTAGCCCACCGTGCCGTAGATGGCCGACTCGGTGTCGTCCATCCTCCGTACCGCGCCCATGTCGATCAGCTTCAGCTGGTCCTGCTGCTGGATCGCGTTGTCGACCTTGAAGTCGCAGTACAGGAGGTTCCTGCTGTGCAGGTGACCGAGCGCCTCCAGCGCCTCGATGCCGTAGGCGCAGGCCTGCTCCACCGGCAGCGGGTCGCGCCGACCGTCCGGCCGGCGCCGCTCGTTCGCGATCTCCTTCAGCGATTTGCCGCCGACGTACTCCATGACGATGTACCCGTCCAGCGAACCGGTCCGCTGGTCCAGGTGCTCCACGAAGTTGTAGATCCGCACGATGTTGGAGTGCTCGATCTCCGCGAGGAAGCGCCGCTCCGAGATCGCGGCCTCCATCGCGTCCTGGTCCCCGGTGTCCAGCAGGCCCTTGAGGACCACCCACCGGTCCGCGACCGCCCGGTCCACCGCCAGGTACACCCAGCCGAGGCCGCCGTGCGCGAGGCAGCCCGCCACCTCGTACTGGCCGCGCACCACATCACCGGAGCGCAGCTTGGGCACGAAGGAGTACGGGTGCCCGCACTTGGTGCAGAACCCTTCCGTCCGGCCCGGCCGGTCGCCCCGGGAGCGGCCCACCGGGGCCCCGCAGTCCGAGCGCGAGCAGAACCGCTTGCGCTCCGGCACCTCCGGATTCTCCAGGACCGCGGTCGAGGGATTCGGACGCGGCACCTCCGGCACGTTGACCAGCCCGGCGCCCAGCCGGCTGCGGCCCGAGGCCGCCGAGCCCGAACTGCGCACCGACACCGAACGGGTGGACGTGGTCCCCGACACCGAGCGCGACAGCCGCCCGGACACCGAACGGCGCGAGGAGGAGGAGCGGGAGGACCGGGCCGAGGCCGAGGACCGCGCCGAGCCGTGGGAGCCCTGCGAGCCCATCGATCCACGGGACCCGCCGGAGCCCAGGGAACCCCGGGCCGCGCTCGTCATCCCGGTCGGCGGCGACACCAGCTCGTCCGCGCCCGCGGCGATCGAGCCGATCGGCGCCAGCCCGCACGTGTCGCAGTAGACCTCGCCGCCGCCCATGTCCTCGTACGCCCCCGGGCAGCCGGGGCGGACGCACGTGGTTCCGATCAGGCTCATGCGTCCCCCTCTCCCGGCCCGTCGGGCCGCTGTTCCTGGTCTCGCGGTTGCTCGGGCCGGTGCTGCGGCACCAGCGATTCCGCCGTCGCCTGCTGGTAGCGCAGGACGGCCTGCTCGGCGGCCCGTAGGTCGCAGGGCGCACTCCACAGCATCCGCCGGGCGGTGTCGTACCGCTCGATCAGCAGCGGGTCCTCCGCCATCCCGTGCCGGGCCACCTTCGCCTTGTACGCGTCGAGCCGCCCGCGCAGCTCGGCCCGTACGGCCAAGGGCGCCGTCACCGCGGTCAACGATTCACGGGCCCGCCGCAGTTCCTCCTCGGCGCGCACCTCCAAGGACTCCAGCAGCGGCGAGAGCCGGTGCCAGCGGGCCTGGCGCCGGTGTTCGGCCGCCGCCGCGAGCTGCTCCTGGAGCACCGTGGGCGGACCGCTCACCGCGGGCACCTCGGACGCGGCGATCTTCGCCAACACCTCGCCGCGCGCGGTCCGCGCCTCCGCCAGGGTCCGGTCGGCCCGCGAGAGCACGTCCCGCAGGGCGATCAACCGCTGCTCGGCGTCCTGCCGTACGTCCAGCACCGCCTCGATCTCGCGGCGTACGTCCTCCAGCGCGAGCGCGGCCCGGTCGTAGCGCCCGGTGTCCGGACGGCCGCCGCCGGGCGCGGAGCTGCCCGTCGCCGGCAGCCAGAAGGCCAGCGGATCCGCGATCACCTGGGTGCGCAGTTCCGTCAGCTCGGCGGTGATGTCCTCCAGGTCGTCGCCGGAGGGGTGCTCGCCCGGCCGTACGCCCACGGAGTGGGCCAGCGAGCGGGTGCGGTGCAGCTCGGCGGCGAGCAGGTCGATCCGGGCGGGCAGCGCCGACCACACGGAGTCGGCGGCGACCACCACGTCCAGCGAGCGCGCGTACAGGCCGTTCATCCGGGCCACCAGCTCGGCGAGCGAGAGCCGCTCGGCCAGCGCGACGCCCTCGGTCGCGGCCCCGGCGATCAGCACTCCGGGCCCGCGCAGCCGCTCCGTCAGCTCGATGAGGTCCTCGCGGTTCGGCCAGCGCCGCCGCTCCCGGACCTCCCGGGCGGCGCTCAGTGCCCCGCTGTAGGCGTCGAAGTAGGTCCACAGCCGGGTGATGTCCGCGTCGGCGGTCGTCCAGCGGTCCTTGGTGGTCCCGGCCAGCGCGGCGCCTTCCAGCAGCCGGCGCCCGGCATGGTCCTGGAGGGCGAGCAGCGAGGTCTCGACGGCCTCGTGCTCCGCGCTCAGTCGGGCCAGGGCGCGGTCGACGTCGTCCCGGTCCATCACTGCAGACCCCGCCTCCACCGAATGTGCCTCCGCTTCCGCCGCCGCCTCCGTGTCCGTCCTCGTATCCTGCCCCGCGCCCGGTCCCGTGTCCGAAACCGTCACGGGCCTCAGCCGTCCCGGTACTTGGGTGCGGGGGGCGCGGTCACGCCCGGCAGCACGGGCTGCAGGTGCTTGAGGTACGCCTTCATCCACGGGCTCTCACCGCCGCCCGCGCGGTAGTTCTCCAGCACCTTGTTGACCCGGCGGACCAGGTCGGAGGCGTCCTTGTTCATCGCCACCCCGTAGAACTCGCGGGTGAAGGGCGAGCCGACCAGCCGTACCGAGGGGTCCTGGGCGGCCTGGCCGGCAGCGAGGGCGTTGTCCGTGATGATGCCGTCGACCTCGCCCAACTGGAGGCGCACCAGGCAGTCGAGCTGGTTGGCGACGGTGACCGGCGCCGAGCCGTACGACTGGGCCTTCAGGGCCGCCTCCGCCGTGGAACCGGAGGCGACGCAGATCCGCCGGTCCTTCAGAGAGGTGTCGTACCCGGTGATCGGGGAGCTCTTGGGCACCAGCACCTGCTGCCCGGCCTCGAAGTAGGCCGTCGAGAAGGCGACGTCCTCCAGCCGCTTGCAGTTGATGGTCATGGTCCGCACGACGATGTCGACGCGCCCCTCCTGGAGGGCGGGGATGCGCTGACTGGTGGGGATGGCCCGGTAGATGACCGCGTTCTCGTCGCCCAGGATGTCCTTGGCGATGGCCTTGACCAGGTCGATGTCGAAGCCGTCGAGGCGGCTGCCCTCGGCGGTCTGGTTGCGGTACCCCCAGCGGAAGCTGTTCTGGTCCACGCCGGCGACGAGCTTGCCCGCCGCCTTGATCCGCGCGATGGTCGCCCCGTCCACATCGGAGGGGCGCAAGCTGGCCTCGGGGTCCTGGCAGGTGTCGGTGAGGGTCCAGGGCGTGGCCGGGGCCGCGGCCATCGAGGCCGGCCGGTGGACCGCCGGCTTGCCGGTGTCGGGCGTGGCGTGGGCCAGCGGCAGCAGGACGACGGCGACGGTCGTCGCGCAGGCGACGGCCATCGCGCTCACCCCGCCCCAGCCACGCAGCCGGCGCGCCGCGCGGCGGAAGCCGGACGCCGGGCCCGCGCTCGCCGCGTGCCGGGCCCGGCCGGCCCGGCCCGTGCGGCCCTCCGGGCCTGCGTGACCCTCGCGGTTCTCGACGTTCTCGTGACCTTCGGCGGCCCGCCTCGCTCGTATCCGCATCGCGCTCACCTGTACTCCGAAAGCCTGCGCCCGATGCCGAGCAGAGCCGCTGCCGCGCCGACGACCACCAGGACCGCGGCGCCGGTCACCAGGCCGCCCAGCGCGCCGAGCCCGTCCCGGGCGGCCCGGGTGAACTCCTGCTGTTCGTGGGCGACGGCCTGTTCCAGGGAGGCGTCCACCGTGTCGAAGGCGGCTCCGCTGCTCTCCTTGTGCTTCTCGTCCCCGACGACGAGGGGCAGCGCGGCCTCGTAGTCCCCCTTCAAGTCCGCCTCCCGGGCCGCTGTGTGCCGCTGCTTCCACTGCCGCACGCCGTCCTCGGCCCGGCCGACGGGGTCCCGGCCGGCCGCGTCGTCGGCGAGCCGCAGCGCGGTCTCCAGGCCGGCGTCCAGCTGCTTCATGTTGTGGGTGAAGTCCACGTCGTACTTGTCGGACTTCTTGTCCTCGGCCAGTACGGCACCCCGCGCGATCAGGGTCAGGTTCTCACCGGCCCGCGCCTGCAAGGAGGCGATCCGCGCGTCGTTGAGGACCTTCATCGACTCCTGCCCGTCCGCCCGGGCCTCGCTCAGCGAGGACCGCGCCACCGTGTGCCCCACGGCGAGCCACAGCAGGACCACCACCGAGGCGGCCGTCGCGGCCACCAGCCCGTGGTTGAGGACCCGGTTCGTGTGCCGGTAGTTGCGGCGCTGCGCCCACAGGAGGGCGGCGACCGCGAGCAGGCCCAGACCGATCGAGGCCAGCGGCCAGGACCGGGCGTCGTCGTGGTCCTGGTAGAGCCGCTTGGTCTCCGACTCGTACAGCCGCTGCGCGGCGGGCAGCAGCTGGGTGGTCATCTGCTCGTTGGCGTAGCGGAGGTAGGCGCCGCCCAGCGGCAGGCCCTGCCGGTTGGTGGCGCGGGCCTGTTCGATCAGGCCGGTGTAGCGCGGGAGCTGCTCGCTCAGCACGGTGATCTGCCGGCGGGAGTCCTCGTTGCCGCCGGTGTTGGCGGCGGCGCTCACCAGCAGCTTGGAGGCGTTGGCGATGTCCTTCTCGTACCGCTGGCGGACCTCGCGCGGCTCCTGGGCCCCCAGCAGGAACCCGCTGGAGGAGGTGGTGTCGGCGTCCGCCAGGGAGCGGTAGATGCTCGCCGCGTCCGCGCTCAGCGGCTGGCTGCGCCCCACCACGTCGTCGGCGGCCGCGGCCCGGTCGGAGATCTCCCAGACGCTCACCGTGCCGAACAGCACGATCAGGGCGGCCAGTACCGCGCCGATGATGCGCAGTCGGCCCGGCTCGGTGGTCGCCGCCTCGCGCAGCCGCTCCACGCCCTCGGCCCAGGCGGTGCCCCGACGGGCCGGCCCGGTGGGCGGTGGTGCCGTCGGCCCGGCGGACGGCACGGAAGCACCGCCCCCTGGCGCGGGCGCGCGTGATGTGATCGCCACCGTGACCTCCCCCTCGGTCCTGTCGCCCTCCAGCCGACGCTGGGAGGTACCCCCTGCGCAGCAGTATGGCCGTAGTGCCGGTCGACCACAGCACCCGGTGCTGGATCCAGGGAGATCCGTCCCCGAGGGCCCCCTTCGTCGCCCCTTCACCGTCAATACGTCCGTAGGGGCGCCACGGTTCCAGACCGGAGGACTTCCCGGGTGGGTTCATCCGAAATGGGCACGGAGTTTTTCGTACGCCTCGGGCGGGGAGCCGAGCGCGTCCAGGCCCAGCAGACCGGCGCCCAGCACCGGCGGCGCCGTGATCACGCGGATCCGGGCGTGCGGGGCCCGTCCGGCGAGCCCCTCGGCGATCCGGTCGTTGAGCTGCGGGTGGCCGGCCGCCAGCACACTGCCGCCCAGCACCACCGGTACCTCCCGCTCCAGCAGATCCAGACGACGCAGCGCCACCGACGCCATGGCCACCACCTCGTCCGCCTGCCGGTGCACCAGCGACAGCGCCACCGGGTCGCCGGCGGCCGCCACCGCGAACAGCACCGGCGTCAGTTCGTGCCGGCGCGCACGCTCCACCCGGCCCAGGTGCATCGCCTCGATCAGCGAGGCCATCGACGTGTGGCCGAAGTGCGCGGGCAGCGCCCGGGCCAGCTCCGTCGGCCCGCCCCGACCGTCCTCGGCACGGGCCGCGCACCACAGGGCCTCCTCGGCCAGTCCGCCCCCGCCGCCCCAGTCGCCGGAGATCCGTCCGACCGCGGGGAAGCGGGCGGTCCGCCCGTCCGGGGTCATCCCGACGCAGTTGATGCCCGCCCCGCACACCACCGCGACCCCGCACGGGTCGGCGCCCGCCGGCAGCCCGGAACGCAGCAGCGCGAAGGTGTCGTTGCGGACCGTCGTCGTACGGCCCCAGCCGCGGCGTTCGATCTCGCGCGCCAGCTGCCGTTCCTCCACCGGGAAGTCCGCGTTGGCCAGGCAGGCCGACACGTGCGCGAACCACGGCCCGGACGGGCCGCTCCCGCACAGCCCGCCGGCGGCCATGGCCTCGGCCAGCACGTCGACGGCCGCGGCCACGCCCGTGCGCGGTGGTTGGAAGCCACCGGCCTGACCCGAGCTCAGCACCGAGCCGTCCGGGCCGATGAGCGCCACGTCCGTCTTGCTGTTGCCCGCGTCGATCGCCAGCACCGAGGGGAGGGTCACGCCCATGGCAGGTGCTCCTTGTTGTGTGCGAGGAGCCGGTCGGTCAGACCTTCGGCCAGGTCGTACTGCCCGATGAGCGGGTGCGCCAGCAGTGCCTTGAAGACCCGCTCGCGCCCGCCGCGCAGCGCCGCGTCCAGCGCGAGGTCCTCGTACGCGCTCACGTGCCCGATCAGCCCGGAGAACAGCGGGGCCGGCCGGGGCACCGGCAGTGGGACGGCGCCGGATCCGTCGACGCGGGCCGGCACCTCGATCACCGCGTCGTCCGGGAGGAAGGGCAGCGTGCCGTTGTTGTACGTGTTGACCACCTGCACGGCGGATCCGCCGTCGCCCAGCAGGGAGGCGGCCAGGTCCACGGCCGCCTCGGAGTAGAAGGCGCCGCCCCGCTTCGCCAGCAGCGCCGGCTTCTCGTCGAGCGCGGGATCCCCGTACAGGGCGAGCAGTTCCCGCTCCATCGCGGCGACCTCGGCGGCCCGCGAGGGCTTGGTCCCCAGCTCCCGTACGACCTCGTCGTGGGCGTAGAAGTAGCGCAGGTAGTACGAGGGCACGACGCCGAGCCGGTCCAGGACCGCCCGCGGCAGCCGCAGGTCCCCCGCGACGGCCTCGCCGTGCGCGGCGAGCAGACCCGGCAGCAGGTCCTCGCCCTCGGGGCCGCCCCGGCGCACGCCCAGTTCCCAGGTGAGGTGGTTGAGGCCCACGTGGTCGAGGTGGAGGTCGGCCGGCGCCAGGTCCAGCAGGGCCGCGAACTTCCGTTGCAGGCCGATGGCGACGTTGCACAGTCCGACGGCCTTGTGGCCGGCCTGGAGCAGGGCCCGGGTGACGATCCCGACCGGGTTGGTGAAGTCGATGATCCACGCGTCCGGGTTGGTCCGCCGGACGCGCTCGGCGATGTCGAGGACCACGGGGACGGTGCGCAGCGCCTTGGCGAGCCCGCCCGCGCCCGTGGTCTCCTGGCCCACGCAGCCGCACTCCAGCGGCCAGGTCTCGTCCCGCAGCCGGGCGGCCTGCCCGCCGACGCGCAGCTGGAGCAGGACCGCGTCGGCCCCGGCGATGCCCGCGTCGAGGTCGGAGGTGGTGGTGACGCGGCCCGGGTGGCCCTGCCGGGCGAAGATCCGCCGGGCCAGGCCGCCGATCAGCTCCAGCCGTTCGGTGGCCGGGTCGATCAGGACGAGCTCGCCGACGGGCAGGGTGTCGCGCATCCGTGCGAACCCGTCGACCAGTTCGGGGGTGTAGGTGGAACCGCCGCCCACCACTGCGAGTTTCATCGTCGTCAGCCTTTCACGCCGGTCAGGGTGACTCCCTCGACGAACGCCTTCTGAGCGAAGAAGAAGAGGACGATCACCGGTGCCATGACCAGTACGGTCGCGGCCATGGTCAGGTTCCAGTTGGTGTGGTGCGCCCCCTTGAAGGACTCCAGTCCGTAACTGAGGGTCCAGGCGGCCGGGTTGTCGGAGGCGTAGATCTGCGGGCCGAAGTAGTCGTTCCAGGCACAGAAGAACTGGAAGAGCGCGACGGCGGCGATCCCGGGCTTGGCCATCGGCAGCACCACCCGCAGCAGGGTGCGCAGTTCGCCGCAGCCGTCGACGCGGGCCGCGTCCAGGTACTCGTCGGGGATGGTCAGCAGGAACTGGCGGAGCAGGAAGATGGAGAAGGCGTCGCCGAAGGCCATCGGGATGATCAGCGGCCACAGCGTGCCCGACAGGTCGAGCTGTTTGGCCCAGAAGAGGTACATGGGGATGACCACCACCTGCGGCGGCAGCATCATCATGGCGATCACGAGGAGCAGCGCGAGCCGCCGCCCGCGGAAGCGGAACTTGGCGAGCGCGTACGCGACGGGCACGGAGGAGACCACGGTCAACAGGGTGCCGAGTCCCGCGTACAGGAGCGTGTTGCGCCACCAGGTCAGGAAGCCCGGGGTGTGCCACACCTTCGCGTAGTTGCCCCATTCCCAGGTGTCGGGCCACAGGTCGCGGGTCAGCGCCTGCCGGTCGCCCATCAGGGAGGTGAGGAGCAGGAAGACGAAGGGGAGGACGAAGAAGAGGGCGGCGGCCACGCCGAGCGAGTGCACCGCCACCCAGTGCAGGACCGCCCGGGAGGATCTCCGGCCGGTGTGCGAGCTGCTCATTCACCGGCTCCGATCAGACCGCCACGGCGCCGCATCAGGAGCGCGGTGAAGGCCATGGAGAGGGCGAACAGGACGAGCGCGACGACACACGCGGTGCCGTAGTCGAAGCGCTGGAACCCGAGGTTGTAGACGAGTTGGGGCAGGGTCAGGGTGGACTTGTCGGGGTAGCCGGGCTCGAACTGCTGGCCCGAGCCGCCGATCACCCCGGCCGCGACCTTCCCCGCCACCAGCGGCTGGGCGTAGTACTGCATGGCCTGGATGACCCCGGTGACCACGGCGAACATGATGATCGGCGAGATGTTCGGCAGGGTGATGTGCCGGAACCGTGCCCAGGCGCCGGCCCCGTCGAGCTCCGCGGCCTCGTACTGCTCCTTCGGTACGTCGAGCAGCGCGGCCATGAAGATGACCATCAGGTCACCGACCCCCCACAGGGCGAGGGCGGTCAGGGCCGGCTTGGACCAGTCGGCGTCGGTGAACCAGCCCGGGGTGGGCAGTCCCACCGCGTCCAGCAGGGTGTTGACGGGTCCGGTGCCGGGGTTGAGCAGGAAGACGAAGGCCAGGGTCGCGGCGACCGGCGGGGCCAGGTAGGGCAGGTAGAACAGGGTCCGGAAGACCCCGGTGGCCGTCTTGATCTTCGTGATGAGCAGTCCGATGCCGAGGCCGAAGGCGACCCGGCAGGTCACCATCACCAGGACCAGCCACAGCGTGTTGCGCATCGCCGGCCAGAAGAGCGGATAGTCCGTGAGGACGTAGCTCCAGTTGTCCAGGCCGTTGAAGGCGGGCTGCCGGAAGCCGTCGTACCGGGTGAAGGAGAAGTAGAGGGTGGACAGCAGCGGGTAGACGAAGAAGACCGCGAAGCCGATCAGCCAGGGGGACAGGAAGGCCGCGGTCCGCAGGGCGGAGCGCCGCCGCTTCGAGCGCAGGGGGTGGGCGCCGGTCATCGGGCTACTTCGCCTTCGCGATGTCCGTGTCGATCTGCCGGTCGGTCTTGGCGAGACCGGCCGGGATGTCGGTGACGTCGCCCTTCTCGACCCCGTACGCGAAGTCCTCGAAGGTCAGCTGGTAGGTGCCGCCGTCGGCCTTGGCCGGGGTGGTGCTGGACTTCGGGTGCCGGGCGATGTCGAGGAAGGTCTTGAACTCCGGGGTCACCTGAAGGTTCGGGGACTCCAGGGCGGCCAGGGTGGAGGGCACGTTGTGGATGGCGTTGGCGAAGGCCACCACCGCCTCGGTGTCCGTGGTCATGTACTTGACCAGCTCCCAGGCGGCGTTCTGCTTCTTGCTGCCGGAGGCGATGCCCATGATCGTGCCGGCGAGGTAGCCCTTGCCGTAGTCGGCGGCCTGCTCGTCGGGGACGGGCAGCGGGGCGGTGCCGATCTCGAAGGGGACTCCGGCCTCCTTGGCCATCGGGGCACGCCACTCGCCGTCGATCTGCATGGCCACCTGGCCGGTGTGGAAGGGGTGCTCGGCGCTCCACTCGTCACCGAAGGTGTTGCGGAACCGCTCCAGCTTCTCGTAGCCGCCGAGCTTGTCCACCAGGTCCTTCTGTGCGGTCAGCATCTTCGCGAAGGCCGGGTCCCCGGCCAGGTTGGACCTGCCGTCGGCGCCGAAGTACGTGGCGCCCCACTGCGCCGCGAGCCGCGTCGGCTTGGTCTCGTAGCCGTGGAAGGTGGGCATCAGGCCGACCTGCTCGTACGAGTCGCCCTTGGGCTTGGTGAGCTTCTGCGCGACCTCGGTGAACTGGCTCCAGGTCTTCGGGGGTTCGGTGATGCCGGCGGCCGCGAAGGCCGTCTTGTTGTACACGAGGCCGTACGCGTCGTTCAGCAGCGGCAGCGTGCACTGGTTGCCTTCGAACTCCGTGTACTCCAGCAGGGTCTTGGGGAAGACCTTCGTCTTGTCCACCCCGGACTTCTTCAGGAAGGGGTTCAGATCGGCGAAGGCACGGGAGTTGCAGAACTTGCCCACGCTGTCGGTGGTGAAGGAGGAGACCACGTCGGGGGCCTTGTCCCCGCCCGCCCGCAGCGCCTGGTTGATCTTGTCGTCGGTCATGTTGCCGGTGACCTGGACCTTGATGTTCGGGTGCGCCTTCTCGAACCGGGCGATGTTGTCCTCGATGGCCTTGGCCTCGCTCGGCGCGGACCAGCCGTGCCAGAAGTTGAGGGTGACGTCCGCCTTCGGATCGTCGGAGGCGGTGTCCGCGCCTTGGCCCGTACAGGCCGTGGCGAGGGCGGATATCGCCGCGAGGACGGCGATCGTGGTGGTCGGGCGTCCGGTTCTGGGCATGGCGGGGCTCGCTCTCTGCGGGAGGAACTTCCGTGGGGGGTGCCGGTGGGGATGGCGGTGGGGTCTGCGGGTGTGGGTGTGCCGCTACGGGGTGCAGGAGGGGCGGAAGGGAGGCGGGACGGCGCCGCCGCCGGGCGCCGGGCGGTTCAGCCCGAGGTGTCGAACACTTCGTCCCGGGTGGCGGCCAGCGCGCTCTCCAGCGCGCCGTGCAGGACCGGCCGCTCCCGGACCTCACCGGGGACCAGCCGGGGCCGGGAGGGGGCCAGTTCGGCGAGCTCGGCCTCCAGCAGCGCGCGCAGCGGCTCGCCCCCCGCACTGATCGCCGCCCCGGACAGGACCACGATCTCCGGGTCCAGCACGGCGACGACCGAGGCGAGACCGGTGGCCAGCGCGGTGGCGTACGACTGGAGGAAGCGCAGTTGCGCTCCCTCGGGCGCGGCGGCGGCCCGGGTGAGCAGGGCGACGGCGGCGGCGACCTCCGGTCCGTGCGGTGCGCCCGGAGCCTCGGCGCCGGCGGAGGTGTCCGGCGGCTCGACGCCCAGTTCGGCGGCGAGTCGGGGCAGTCCCTCCACCCCGGCCAGCTCCTGGTATCCGCCGGAGTTGGCCCGGGTGACCTCCCGGACCAGGGGCCGGCCCGGCACGGGCAGGAAGCCCACCTCGCCGGCGCCGCCGGTCCAGCCGCGGTGCAGCCGGCCGCCCAGGACCAGCGCGGCGCCCAGGCCCTCCTCGTTCCACAGCAGGACGAAGTCCTCGTGGCCGCGGGCGGCGCCGAGCCGCTGTTCGGCGACGGCGGCGAGATTGACGTCGTTCTCGTACTCGACGGGCATCGGCAGGGCCGCCGCCAGCTCCTCCAGGAGGGTGGGGGAGTGCCAGCCGGGGAGGTGGCTGGCGTAGCGCAGGCGGCCGGTCTGGGGGTCGAAGGCGCCCGGTGTGCCGATGACCACCCGGCGCAGGTCGGTGCGGGTCAGTCCGGCGGCCTTGACCGCCCCGCCGAGGGCCTCGGTCACCTGGTCGACGGCTTCGGCCCCCTCGGTGTAGGGGACCTCGTGGGTGGCGACCACCGTGCCGGTGAGGTCGGCGACGGCCGCCAGTACCCGCTCCGGGGTGACGTCGAGGCCGCCGACGTAGGCGGCTCGCGGGTTGATCGCGTAGAGCTGGGCGCTGGGGCCGGGGCGTCCGCCGTCCGTGCCGGTGGCCACGACCAGGCCGACCGCTTCGAGGCGGGCGAGCAGCTGGGAGGCGGTGGGCTTGGACAGCCCGGTCAGGTGCCCGATGCGGGTCCGGGACAGCGGGCCGTGCGTCAGCAGCAGTTCGAGTGCGGCCCGGTCGTTCATGGCGCGCAACAGGCTGGGCGTTCCGGGCGTGGCGGCGGGCATCGTGCGGCTCTCCCTCACCGAGGTGATCTGTTAGGTAAGTTTCCTATCATCTGTTGAAGTGTGTCAATGCCGCTGCCCCGCAGGCTGTGTCATTTCACGGATGACCTGCGGGGCAGCGGGACGAACGGGGCTCGTGGGACGTGCGGTGACGGGGCTACGCGGCTGCGGGCCGCACGGGCCGACGGGCCGATGCGGTCACTTGGTGATCCGCGGGCCGGCCGGCGGCGGGATCGGGGCCGTGGCCAGCGACTGCGGGGAGGTCGGGTTCGCCAGGGCGGACGGCGCGGCGACCGAGGCCGACGGGTCCGCCGGGGCCTCCTCGTCCTCGTCGGCCGCCGGCACTCCGCCGATGATCCGGATGCCCGCGGCGTCGAAGGCTTCCTTGATCCGCCAGCGCAGCTCCCGCTCCACGGCGAACTGCTGACCGGGCATGGTCTTCGCGGACACCTTCACGGTCATCGAGGCGAGCAGCACCTCGTCCAGGCCCAGGACCTCCACCGGACCCCACAGGCGCTCGTCCCACGGGGACTCCTTGGCCATGGCGTCGGCGACCTCCTTGACCACCTCGCGGATCCGGGACAGGTTCTCCGAGGGCTTGACCTGGACGTCCACACCCGCGGTCGCCCAGCCCTGGCTGAGGTTGCCGATCCGCTTGATCTCGCCGTTGCGCACGTACCAGATCTCGCCGTTGTCCCCGCGCAGCTTGGTCACGCGCAGTCCTACCTCTATGACCTCGCCCGAGGCCACGCCCGCGTCGATCTTGTCGCCGACGCCGTACTGGTCCTCCATGATCATGAAGACGCCGGACAGGAAGTCCGTCACCAGGTTCCGGGCGCCGAAACCGATCGCCACACCGGCCACACCGGCACTCGCCAGCAGCGGGGCCAGATCGATCTTCAGGGCGGCCAGGACCATCAGCGCGGCCGTACCGAGGATCAGGAACGAGGCCACCGACCGGAGCACCGATCCGATCGCCTCCGAACGCTGGCGCCGCCGCTCCGCATTGACCAGCAGCCCGCCCAGCGCGGTGCCCTCCACGGCCTCGGCGCTGGTGTTCATCCGGGTTATGAGCTTGGTCAGCGCCTTGCGGACCGCCGAGCGGATCACCGCCGCTATCACGACGATCAGCAGGATCCGCAGGCCGATGCTCAGCCAGGTGGCCCAGTTCTGCTCGATGAAGCTGGCGGCCTCGGTGACGCTCGCCTGCGCCTCCTTGACCGATGCGGGCGCGTCCGGAACGTCGGCTGCCAGCGGCAGCAGAGCGGCGGGCCAGGGCACGACGGGAACCTCCAGGTGTAGCGGTCTGCCCGCGGAACCGGGAGGACCCCCGGACGGATCCGGGGATATGCGGGACAGACAGACCACACTAACGGGGCAATCCCTTCACCTTGGTGCCGTGTTCGAGGGAGAGACCAGACTCACCTGGGGATGACTGACTGTGGTTGAAAACACCTCGGACCCGTTACGGGCGAGTGGTGGCGTTTCGACCAGCCGTAAGGAGAGACTGGAGAGCAGATCGTCCCGGCGCGAGCCACGCGCCGCCGGCGTACAAGGAGGCAGTCCGTGCCGCACGTCCTGGTCCTCAACGCGTCGTACGAGCCCCTCGGCGTCGTACCGCTCCGCCGCGCGCTCGTCCTCGTCCTGGAGAACAAAGCGGTCTCCCTGGAGGAATCCGGCGCCTATCTGCACAGCGCGACAAGGGTCGTCCCCGCGCCCAGCGTGGTACGGCTCAAGCGCTTCGTGCGGGTCCCCTACCGGGGGCCCGTTCCACTCACCCGGCGCGCCCTGTTCGCGCGGGACGGCGGGCGCTGCATGTACTGCGGTGCCGTCGCCACCAGCGTCGACCACGTCATTCCGCGCAGCCGGGGCGGTCAGCACGCGTGGGACAACGTCGTGGCCGCCTGCCGCCGCTGCAACCACGTCAAGGCCGACCGGCACCTGCTGGAGCTCGGCTGGCGTCTGCGGCACCAGCCGGCGCCGCCGTCCGGGCTGGCGTGGCGGATCATCGGGACGGGGCATCGGGATCCGCGGTGGATGCCGTATCTCCAGCCGTACGGGGCGGAGGACGCGTTGGAGCGGATCGGGGTCGCGGCCGGGTAGCTCCGCCGCCGGGCTGCCGGTTCCGCGTGGGGCTGTGCCCGCCGGTGACCTGCGGCCCGGCCTCCCGGGGCTCCGCCCCGGACCCCGCGCCTCGAACGTCGGCGGGGCCGGGAGGGCGGGGCCGGGTCACGGGGTGACCGCGTAGGCCTCCGCCGACCAGAGGGAGCAGCCGTATCGCGTCGCGCGGGTCTCGCAGGTGACCCGCACGAAGCGGGTGTCCGGGGCATCCATCCGGAGCGTCTCGTGGCCGCCCCGGGAGGCCTTGACGGCCGCCGCCGGGCGCCAGGTCACGCCGTCCGTGGAGGTCTCCACCCGGTACGCCGACGGGTACGCGTCCTGCCAGTGCAGCTCCAGCCGGCCGACCCGCGTCGCGGCGGCCAGTTCCGCCTTCCACCACGCGCCGTCCACCGCCGGTGACGACCAGCGGGTGGCCGGGGAGCCGTCCACGGCCGCCGAGGCCGGGAAGTCGGGGGTCTCGTTCGCCGAAGAGGTCGCCCGCGCGGTCCGCAGCAGATCGGGGCCGCCGGTACGGGCCACCGCGCGCACCGTCAGGGTCCGCGACTCCCCGTCGAAGGTCACCGGCACCTGGTAGGTGCCCGCCGGGGTGCCCGCGGCGACGCCGACCTCCAGCGGGATCGAGACCTGGCCGCCGCGCGGGGCCACCGCGGTCTGCGGGAGGTGCACCTCGATGCCCGCCGGCGGCCGTGCCGACAGGGGTCCGCGGACCTCGGTGGGCCCCAGCGCCGACAGCTGAGCCGAGACCCGCTGCGCGGTGCCGCCGATCTCGGCGTCCGTCGCGGCCCCGTCCGCCAGCTCGAAGCGGGCCCGCGGGCCGTCCCCGAACCACGGCACCACGTGGTGCACCGTGGGCGCGGACCCGGCCCCGGCCCAGGACAGGCGCACCGCGTCCGCGCTCAGCCCCGGCGTCTCCACCTGGGTCCAGCCGGAGGCCGCGGCGTCGGCGACCTTGCGCCAGCCCTCGCCCGGTACGTGCGCCTCGACCACGGCACCCCGCGCCCCGGCCGGGAGCGGCTCGGTCATCACGGTCACGGCCGACAGCGGGCGCGGGGCGTCCAGCCGTACGGTCCAGGCCTCCGCCTCCTTCGTCACCGTGCCGGTCTTGCGGGCGGCCCCGGTCCAGGCGTCGGCCTCGGCCACCGCCTTCGTCAGGAAGGGCTCCAGGACGGCCTTGTCCACCCGGGCCGATCCCGGCTGCGCCAGTGTCGCCCGTACCTCGGTCAGGGCCCGGGAGGCCTTCCAGGCGGCCGCCCCGTCCCCGCGGGCCTGGGCCTGCAGGACGTCCACCGCCAGCTCGCCCGCCGTCCCGTACCGCGCGAGGCGGTCCAGCCAGGGGCCCGCCTCGCCCGACAGGGCCGGCAGCCGCTCCTTGGCCTCGCGCAGGACCGTGAACGCCTTGCGCAGCTCGGTCCCGGCCGCCGGATCGCCTGCCGCGCGGGCCTTCCAGAACTGCTCGACCAGGGGCTTGAGATACGCCGACTCCTCCTGCTTGAGCCCGGAGGAGGCGGTGTTCCCGGCGAGCGCCGCCACCGCCTGGCGGGTGCGCTGGTCGGCGCCCGTCAGCTCGCGCACCGCCGCCGCCCAGGACTCGCCGGGTCGGTATCCGCGCGGGTTCCACGCGAAGTCCGCCGCCGTGAAGAGCGGGATCCGCGACAGGGTGCCCTGCGGCATCGCGTTGGCCAGCAGCGCCGCCGAACCGCCCGCCACCGCCGGTTCGCGGCCCGCGTACGGGCCGAGGAAGATCCGGCCCGGATCCCAGTCGTTCACCGGGTAGTTGTCCATGGTGATCAGCGGGTGCCCGAGGGCGGCGCGCGCCCCGGCCAGTTCCTTGCCCGTGATCGTCCGCGGCACCACGCCCACGCCCGTCCAGGCCACCTCCACCCGCGGGTCCAACGCGCCCGCCAAGGCGGTCCGGTAGGTGGTGGCGCCCTCCTGGTAGTACTCCGTCGGCAGCAGCGACAGAGCGGGCGCTCCCGGGTACCGGGCGGCCAGGTGCGCGGCCAGTCCGCCCGCGACCTCCGCGTGCGCCTTCGCGGCCGCCGCCGGGCCCTTCCCGTACCGGTCCCGGTCGGCCCGGCAGCCCCACTCGGTGTAGCTGACGTCCTGGAACTGCACCTGGAAGGCGCGGAAGCCGAGGTCCCACATCGCGTCCACCTTGCGGGCGAGCGCCGCCCGGTCGGCCTCCGAGGACAGGCACATCGACTGCCCGGGGGTCACCGCCCAGGCCAGGACGACCTGGTTGGCGCGGGCCCGTTCGGCCAGCGCGCGGAACTCCGCCTGCTGCTCCTGCGGGTAGTCCTGGCGCCAGGCCGTCGTGCGGTACTGGTCGTCGCCCGGTGCGACGAGCAGCCGGTTCTGCTTGGTGCGGCCCATGAAGTCGAGCTGCGCGAGGCGCTGTTCCTGGGTCCACGGCTGCCCGTAGAAGCCCTCGGTGATCCCGCGCACCGGCGCCGCCGGCCAGTCCCGCACCAGTACGCCGGGCATCTTCCCGCCGCCCGCCGCGAGGAGCTGGCGCAGGGTCTGCGCCGCGTGGAAGAGTCCTTCCCCACCTATGCCGGCCAGCGCGATCGTGTCCCGGCCGGCGTGCCGGCCCGCGGCCAGCCGGTAGCCCCCGGTCGGCAGGTCCGACGGCGCGGCCGCGCCCAGCGCCCGTAGCGCCTGCTCGGCGTCCGCGTCCTGGAGCCGTACGACGGTGCCCCGCGCGGGCAGCGCGGCCCCGGGGGCCGGTTCGTGGACGGTCCGTACGCCCGCCGCGCGCAGGGCGTCGCGTACGACCCGGACCGCGTACGGATCGGCGTCGGGCGCCGCGACGAGTACGGCCTCGGTGCCCAGCGGCAGCTCGCGCGCGGGGTCGGCGGCCATCGACTGCGGCCGGGGCCACACCGCGGGTCCCTCGGTGGCGGCGCGGGGGACGTCGGCCCCGGGGTCGAGGACCGGCCCGGCCGCGGCGGTCACGGAGGTCGCCCCCGGGCCCGCTCCCGGCGCCGGTCTGTCCGGTGCGGTGGGCGCCGCGTGGATCCCGGGTGGCGCGGAGGAAACGGCGCCGCCCAGGAGCGTGCCGATCACCGCCACAGCGGCGGCGGTGTTCCGCCTCCTACCCCTGAGCTGCACTGAGCCTCCTCGTCCCGAGACGTCCCCCACTCGTACGAATGAGCCTGAGCCCACCATCCGTGCGGCTGGAGTGTCAATGTGGATGGGTGATCTGCCCCGGATGCGGCAGGAATGCGGTGCCTCCGAGTGGGTATGGACGCGGTGTTCCCCGGCGGCGTCCCACCCTCGTGAACCACCCTTGTGCCCCAATCATCTGACTCACCCTCATGCCCTCATGCCCGCACGCACGAAGGAGCGCCCGCAGATGGACGACCTGGCCCGGCTCGCTGCCCAGTACGGCGTCGCCACCGACTACCGGCCCGCCGCCGACGTCACCGTCCCGGTACCGGAGACCACCGTCAGGGCGGTCCTCGGGCTGCTGGGGGTGGTCACCGACGACCCGGAGAGCATCCGGATCGGCGCCGCGTCCGCCGCCCGGGAGGCGGCCGGGCGACTCCTGCCGCCCACGGTGGTGCTCTGGCAGGGGGAGCGGGTGGCCCCGGAGCCCGCCGGGCTGCCCCCGGGCACCCGGGTGCGGGTGGTGGAGGAGGAGAGCGGCGAGGTGCTCGCGTGGGGCCCCGCGCTGCCGCTGGGCGTCCACCGGCTCACCGCCGAGGCACCTGACGGGCGCAGCGCCGAGGCCACCTTGGTCGTGGCCCCGGAGCGGGCCCCGGCCGCGCCCGCGCGGGCCCACGGGCTGCTCGTCCAGCTCTACTCCCTCCTCTCCGAGCGGTCCTGGGGCATGGGCGACCTCGGCGACCTCGCGGAGCTGGCCCGCTGGGCGGGCCGTACCCACGGCGCCGGCTTCATCCAGGTCAACCCGCTGCACGCGGCCGTCCCCGGCGCCCCGACCGACCCCTCCCCGTACCGGCCGTCCTCGCGGCGCTTCCCGGACCCCGTCCACCTGCGGATCGAGGACGTCCCCGAATACGCCGACTGCCCCGATCGCGAGGCCCTCGACGAGCTCGCCGGCCGCGGCGGCGAACTGCGCCGCCAGGTCCTGGAGAAGGGCGCGCTGATCGACCGCGACGCCGTCTGGGAACTCAAGAGGGCGGCCCTGGAGCTCCTGTACGCCGTCCCGCGGACACCCGAACGCGAGGCCGCCTACCGGGCCTTCTGCGCCGAACAGGGCGCTCCGCTGGACGTGCACGCCGCCTGGTGCGCCGGGCACGCGGGGGAGGAGGACCCGAAGGGGCGGAGCGATTTCCACCGCTGGCTGGTCTGGCTGACGGACGGCCAGCTCGCCGCCGCCCAGCGGGCCGCCCGCGAGGCCGGCATGACGGTCGGCATCGTCCACGACCTCGCCGTGGGGGTGCACCCGCAGGGTTCCGACGTCTTCGGCTCGCCCTGCTACGCCCCGCACATCTCGGTCGGCGCGCCCCCGGACGCCTTCAACGCGCGCGGCCAGGACTGGGGGCTGCCGCCGTGGCGCCCGGACGTGCTGGCCGCGACCGGCTACGCCCCCTTCCGGTCCCTGCTGCGCGGGGTCTTCCGCTACGCGGGCGCCCTGCGGATCGACCATGTGATGGGTCTGTTCCGGCTCTGGTGGATCCCGGAGGGGACCCCGCCCGCGGAGGGCGCGTACGTGAGCTACGACGGCGAGGCCATGCTGGCGATCCTCGTCCTGGAGGCCCATCGGGCGGGCGCCCTGGTCATCGGCGAGGACCTCGGGACGGTGGAGCCGCGGGTCCGTCAGGAGCTGGCCCGGCGCGGGGTGCTCGGCACCTCGGTGCTCTGGTTCGAACGGGACTGGGAAGGCGGCGGGAACCCGCTGGCCCCGCAGGCCTGGCGGGCCGACTGCCTGGCCACCGTCACCACGCACGACCTGCCGCCCACGGCAGCCAAGCTCGCCGGGGGCCATGTGGAACTGCGTGACCGGCTCGGCCTGCTGACCCGCCCCGCCGAGCTGGAGCGTGCCGAGGACGCCGCCGACACCGCCGAGTGGCTGGAGCTGCTGGACGGGCTGGGACTGGACACCAAGGGCGAGGAGGCCGCCGTACGGGCCCTGTACGCCTTTCTGCTGCGCACCCCGGCGCGGCTGGTCGGCGTATGGCTGCCGGACGCGGTGGGGGACCGGCGGCCGCAGAACCTGCCCGGCACCTGGGACCAGTACCCCAATTGGCGGCTGCCGGTCGCCGATGCGGCGGGGCGGCCGCTGTCCCTGGAGGAACTGGTCTCCTCGCCCCGGGCGAACGCCCTGCTGAGCGCGGTGGGAGAGGGCGTACGACCTCGTACGGCACCCCCGGGCGCGCGCCCCGTTTAGGTGTTCGCTACGTTTGCACCGTGGACAAGAAGAACGCTCTGCGCGCCGGCGCCGTCACGGCCGGAACCGCGCTGATGATGCTGCTGATGACGTCTCCCGCCCTCGCGCTCACCCGCGACGACGGTGACGACCCGGGTCCGGGCCTGAGCATCGGTGAGACGGTCGGCCTGTACGTGGTCGCGCCCCTGGTGATCTTCCTGGCGATCATCGGTCTCGTGATGGTCCTCGACAAGTCGGACAAGCAGCAGAAGCAGGCCTGATCCGGTCCGGCCCCACCGGGCCGGACCCGCAGACCTTCCCGGGCGCCGGGGGTCCGCACCGCCGTTCCGCAACGGCCGTGCGACGCCCCCCGGCGCCTTGTCGTGTCCTCAGACGCCGGCCAGGAGCCGGCGGAGCAGCCCGGTGAGCACCGCGACCTCGTCGTCGGTCAGCCCGGTGAGCGCGGCGCGTTGTACCTCCAGCCCGGCGCCGACGGCCTCGTCGATGAGGGCCAGACCGCGCTCGGTGATCGTCACCTGGAGCCCCCGCCGGTCGTGCGGATCGGGCTTGCGGCACAGCAGCCCGGCCTTCTCCAGCTTGTCCAGACGCCCGGTCATGCCGCCCGTGGTGAGCATGAGGGTGGCCGAGAGCTGCCGGGGCGAGAGCGTGTACGGCTCCCCCGACCGGCGCAGCGTGGCCACGACGTCGAACTCGCCGCGCGAGATGCCGAAGCGCGCGTAGCACTGTTCCATCGCGTCGCCCATCGCCCTGGCGATCCGGTAGATGCGTCCGAAGACGGCCATGGGTGCCGTCTCCAGGTCGGGGCGCACGGCGAACCACTGGGCCGTGATCGCATCCACTGCGTCCTTGTCGTCACTCATGCGTGCAGTATCCGGCTTCCCCGAGATCGTTCGCAAGAAAGTTGCTTGACGGTAAGTAGCTTAGCGGTAAGCTACTTACCAGCAACTGAGTCCGGGGGAGAGGTCATGACCGTGTTCATGAGGAAGACAGCCGCGTCAGGGGAGGCGAAGGTCGCTGGGGAGCGGTCGCTGCTCCTCGGAATCGGTATCAGCTCGGTCGGGATCGGTATGTACATCCCCTTCTCGCTGGTCTTCTTCCACCACGTCACCGGCCTCTCCCTCACCGTCGTCGGCCTGGTCATGACGATCACCGGGCTGGCCGGACTGGCGTTCATGCCGCCGGCCGGCACGGCCGTCGACCGGTTCGGCGCCAAGCGGGTCAACCTGGTGCTCTACGGGATACGGGCGCTCGGCTTCGCCCTCTACCCCTTCGCGGGCTCCCTGCCCGCCTTCGCCGCCGTCTCCCTGGTCACCGCGCTCGCCGACCGCTCCTTCGGCGTCGTCCAGCAGTCCCTGATCGGCGAGGTGGCGCAGGGCTCCGCCCGCGACCGGCTCCAGGCGTCCACGCGGGCCCTGCAGAACGCCGGGATGGGCGCGGGCGCCCTGCTCGTCTCCGGAGTGCTGGCCCTGTGGGGCACCGGCGGATTCACGTACACCGCCTGGGGCAACTCGCTCGCCTTCGCCCTCGCCGGACTGCTCGTCGGCCGGGTCCGGGCGGTCCGGGTGGGCCGCCCGACGGCCGGCGCGGTCGGTCCGGCCGGTGCCGCGGCAGCCGGATCCGTCGGATACCGCACCGTCCTGCGCGACCGCCCCTTCCTCGGGCTCACCGCCGCCAACTTCCTCACCGCGCTGGGCTACTCCGCCCTCTCCGTCCTCTTCCCGCTCTCCCTCTCGACCTGGTCGGCGGCCCCCGACTCCCTCACCGGAGCCGCCTTCACCGTCAACACCGCGCTGTGCGCCGGGATCGGCGTCCTGATCGCGGGCCGCGTCCGCCGCTCCGGCGCCCGCCGCACCCGCTCCGCCGCCCTCGGCGCCCTGCTCTTCGCCGCCGCCTTCGTCGGGCAGATCGTGCTGGGCACGCTGCGGCCCGGGCGGACCGCCACCCTCGTCGCCCTGCTGGCCATCGTCGTCGTCTACACCCTCGGCGAGCTCGTCCACAGCCCCTCCGGCGGCGCCCTGTCGGTCTCCGCCGCCCCCGACGCCGTCCGCGGCCGCTACCTGGCCACCTACCAGCTGTCCTACTCGCTGGCCGGCGCGCTCGCCCCCTCCCTCTTCACCGCCCTGCTCGCCGTCGACGGCCGCCTGCCCTGGGCCCTCCTGGCCGTCGCCGCCCTCGGCGCCGCCCTGGCGCTGCTCCGGCTGGAGCGGCACCTGCCGGCCGAGGCCGTCCACGCCGAGCCCCCGGTGGTCCGGGACACCACCGGCCGGCCGGTCCCCGTGACCGCCGCCGCCTGAGTCCTGCCCCCGGTCCTCCCTTCCGCTTCCCTCGTCCGATCCAGGAGCCACCCGCCATGAAGCGTGCAGCCACCGTCGCCCTGACCGCACTCGCCCCCATCTCCTGGGGTTCCACCTACGCCGTCGCCACCGAGCTGCTGCCCCCCGACCGGCCGCTGTTCACCGGGGTCATGCGGGCCCTGCCCGCCGGACTCCTGCTGACCGCCCTGGCCCGCACCCTGCCCAAGGGGCAGTGGTGGTGGAAGTCCGCCGTCCTCGGCATCCTCAACATCGGCGCCTTCTTCCCGCTGCTGTTCCTCTCCGCCTACCGGCTCCCCGGCGGGGTCGCGGCCGTACTGGGCGCCGCCGGACCCCTGTTCGTCGTAGGACTGGCCGCGCTCGTCCTCGGGGAGCGGGCGAGCCTGCGCACCGTACTGGCCGCCGTCGTCGGAGCGTTCGGCGTGAGCATGGTGGTCCTGACCGCCGAGGCCCGCCTCGACGCGGTCGGCGTGATCGCCGGTGTGATCTCCTCCGCCTCCATGGGCGCCGGCACCGTGATGACCAAGCGCTGGGGCCGCCCCGAGGGCGTGGGCCCGCTGGCGATGACCGGCTGGCAGCTCACCGCGGGCGGACTGTTCATCATCCCCGTCGCCGCCCTCGTCGAGGGCGCCCCGCCCGCGCTCGACGGCAAGGCCTTCCTCGGCTACGGCTACATGATGCTGATCAACACCGGGATCGCGTACTGGCTCTGGTTCCGCGGCATCGGCGCCCTCAGCGCCACCTCCGTCACCCTGCTCGGCCCGCTCTCCCCGCTCACCGCCGCCGTCATCGGCTGGGCCGCCCTCGGACAGGCGCTGTCGCCCGTGCAGCTCGTCGGAATGGCGATCGCCTTCGGGGCCACCGTCGCCGGCCAGCTGGCGGCCGCCCGTACCGCCCGATCGTTCAGTTCCACTGAAAAGAACGATCAGAACATTTCGATGGACCTGACGGATGGGGCGGTGCGACGGTAGTCCCCACACACCACCGAACCACCCAGAGGAGCAGACCCACAGTGGCCGTCATGGACCGCGTCCGTACCGTCTCGCACGCCGAGCCCGGCAGCACCGCGAAGAAAGGTGCCGCCGGGCTCGGCGTGCTCCTCGCCCTGCTCGCGACGGTCGTCTGGTCCGGCAGCTTCGTCGCCACCCGGGGCATGGCCGAGACCGTCCCACCCGTCCAGGCGGTCTTCTGGCGCTGGATCATCGCCCTGCTCGCCGTCGCCCCCTTCGCCGCCCGCCAGGCCTGGCGGCAACGGGCCCTGATCCGCCGGCACCTCGGCTTCATCGCCCTCGCCTCGCTGTTCGGCGTCACCCTCTACAACACGCTCGTGCACCAGGCCGGACTGACCACCTCCGCCTCCAACATGGGCATGATCATGGCCGCCTCGCCCGTCATCATGGCGCTCTACGCCCGCCTCGGCGGCGAACGGCTCGGCCTACGGCGGACCTTCGGCATCCTGCTCGCCGCCCTCGGGGTGCTGCTGCTCGTCGGGGACGGCTCGATCGGCTTCGACTTCGGCGCCGGAGACCTGTGGATGTTCGCCGCCGCCCTCTCCTTCGCCACGTACAGCGCCCTGCTGCGACGCAAGCCCGCCGAACTCGGCGGAATGGCCTTCCTGATCACCACCTTCGTGCTCGGCGCGCTGATGCTGGCACCTGCCTACGCCGTCTCCGTCGCCGTCCAGGGCGGCTTCGAGGTCACCACCGGCACGGTCGGCCCGCTGCTGTACGTCGGGGTGTTCTCCTCGGCCGTCGCCTTCCTCGCCTGGAACAAGGCCGTCTCGATGATCGGCGCCGCCCGCGCGGGAGTCGTCTACTACCTCCAGCCGGTCTGCGTGGCCGGGCTCGGCTTCCTGCTCCTGGGCGAGCGGACCGGACCGGCGCAACTGCTCTGCATGGCGCTCATCCTCGGCGGAGTCGGGCTGGGGAGTGCCCGGCGGTAGGTTCGGGCCCATGACCGAGTGGGACATCAAGAAGCTGCGGATCCTGCGGACCCTCGCCGAGCAGGGGACCGTGACCCGAGCGGCCGAGACCCTCCACATGACGCCCTCGGCCGTTTCGCAGCAACTGACGAACCTGGCCCGGCAACTCGGCGTGGTACTGCTGGAGGCCGAGGGCCGCCGGGTACGGCTCACGGACGCGGCCCACCTCGTCCTGCGACACACGGAGGCGGTGTTCGCGCAGCTGGAGCGGGCCGACGCGGAACTGGCCGGATACCTCGCCGGCGACACGGGCGAGGTACGGGTGGGCGCCTTCTCCACCGCCGTACCGGCGCTCGTGGTCCCGGCGGTGGCCGCGCTGCGGCGCACCCACCCCGGAGTGGAGGTCCGCGTCCGGGAGACGGAGGCGGCCGAGGCCTACGAACTGCTGTCGGCCGGGGGCGTGGACCTGGCGCTGTCCCTCACCGCCCACGCGCCGACCGCGCGCGATCCCCGGTTCACCCGGGTGGCGCTCCTGGAGGACCCGCTGGACGTGGCCCTCCCGCCGGACCACCCCCTGGCGACCGCGCCGGACCTGCGGCTGGCGGACCTCTCAGGCGACCCGTGGATCTACGGGGGCAGCGGCCCCTGGTCGGAGATCGCCCGGTCCGCCTGCGAGGCGGCGGGCTTCGTCCCGGAACAGGCGCACTCGGCGTCCGGCTGGACGGCGATCCTGGCCATGGTCGAAGCGGGGATGGGGGTGGCCCTGGTCCCCAGGATGGTGTCGAGCCGCGCCTCGGGCGTGGCCGTCCGGGTGCTGTCACGGGACCGCCCGACGCGGCACGTGCTCGCCGCGGTCCGCCGAGGCGCCGAATCCGCGCCCGCGCTGTCCCACGTCCTGACCGCCCTCCGCGAAGCGGCTTCGGCCCGGACGTAGGGGGCCCGCGCCCTCAAACGCCGGGCGGGCTGAAATTCAGCCCCGCCGGCGTTTGAGGCGCGGGGTCCGGGGCGGAGCCCCGGCTACGGCGCGAGCCGTCAGGCCGAAGCGGCAGCCGCGTCCGCGGCCTGGGCCTTCAGCGCACGCTCGACGCCCGCGCGGGACTCCGAGATCAGCCGGCGCAGGGCCGCGTTCGGCTCGGCCGAGGCCAGCCACGCGTCCGTCGCGTCCAGCGTCTCCTGCGAGACCTGCAGCGCCGGGTAGAGACCCACCGCGATCTGCTGGGCGATCTCGTGGCTACGGCTCTCCCAGACCTCCTTGATCGCCGAGAAGAACTTCTCGGTGTACGGGGCCAGCAGCTCGCGCTGGTCGGTCTGGACGAAGCCGCCGATCACCGCCTCCTGGACCGCGTTCGGCAGGTCGCCGGACTCCACCACCGAGGCCCACGCCGCGGCCTTGGCCTCCGCCGTCGGGCGCGCCGCCCGGGCGGTCGCCGCGTGACGCTCGCCGGCCGCCGTGGCGTCCCGCTCCAGCTCCGCCGCGATGGCCGGCTCCCCGGCGACACCCGTCGCGACGAGCCGCTCCAGGAAGGTCCACCGCAGCTCGGTGTCGACGGCCAGGCCCTCGATCTCGGCCGCGCCGTCCAGCAGCGCCGACAGGTAGGTCAGCTGACCCTCGGTGCGGGCGGTGGCCGCGAACGCCCGCGCCCACGCCAACTGGTGGTCGCCCGCCGGCTCGGCGCCGCGCAGGTGCTCCAAGGTGGCCTCGGTCCAGGCCGCCAGGCCCTCCTCCCGCCACGCCGGGGCGGCGTACAGGTCGATGGCCAGCTTCACCTGGCGGTGCAGCGACTGCACGACGCCGATGTCGGACTCCTTGCCGATGCCCGAGAGGACCAGCGAGAGGTAGTCGCGGGAGGCGAGCTCGCCGTCACGCGTCATGTCCCACGCCGAGGCCCAGCACAGGGCGCGCGGCAGGGACTCGGTGAAGTCGCCGATGTGCGCGGTGACGGTGGCCAGGGACTCCTCGTCCAGGCGGACCTTCGCGTAGGACAGGTCGTCGTCGTTCAGCAGGAAGACCGCCGGACGGGGGCGACCGACCAGCTCCGGCACCGTGGTGAGGGCGCCGTCGATGTCCAGCTCGATCCGGTCGGTGCGCACGAGGGCGCCGTCCTGGAGCTCGTACAGGCCGACCGCGATGCGGTGCGGGCGCAGGGTGGACTCGCCCTGGGCGCCGGCGGGCAGCGCGGGCGCCTCCTGGCGGATGCCGAAGGCGGTGATCACACCGTTCTCGTCGGTGGTGACCTCCGGGCGCAGGATGTTGATGCCGGCCGTCTCCAGCCACGCCTTCGACCAGGCGGTCAGGTCGCGGCCCGAGGTCTCCTCCAGCGCGCCCAGCAGGTCGGACAGGCGCGTGTTCCCGAACGCGTGCGCCTTGAAGTACGCCTGCACGCCCTTGAAGAAGGCGTCCATGCCGACGTAGGCGACGAGCTGCTTGAGCACCGAGGCGCCCTTGGCGTACGTGATGCCGTCGAAGTTGACCAGGACGTCGTCGAGGTCACGGATGTCGGCCATGATCGGGTGCGTGGAGGGCAGCTGGTCCTGCCGGTACGCCCAGGTCTTCATGGAGTTGGCGAAGGTGGTCCACGCGTGCGGCCACTTCGAACCCTCGGCGTAGGCCTGGCAGGCGATCGAGGTGTACGTCGCGAACGACTCGTTCAGCCACAGGTCGTTCCACCACTCCATGGTGACCAGGTCGCCGAACCACATGTGCGCCAGCTCGTGGAGGATCGTCTCCGCGCGCACCTCGTACGCCGCGTCCGTCACCTTGGAGCGGAAGACGTACTGGTCGCGGATGGTGACCGCGCCCGCGTTCTCCATGGCGCCCGCGTTGAACTCCGGGACGAAGAGCTGGTCGTACTTGGCGAAGGGGTAGTCGTAGGCGAACTTCTCCTGGAACCAGTCGAAGCCCTGCCGGGTGACGTCGAAGATCGCGTCCGCGTCGAGGAACTCGGCGAGCGAGGGGCGGCAGTAGATGCCGAGCGGGACGGACCGGCCGTCCGGGCCCTCGTAGGAGCTGTGCACCGAGTGGTACGGACCGACGATCAGCGCGGTGATGTACGAGGAGACGCGCGGGGTCGGCTCGAAGCGCCAGACGTTGTCCTTGACGTCCGCGGCCTCCGGGGTCGGAGAGTTCGAGATGACCGTCCAGCCCTCGGGGGCCGTCACGGTGAACTGGAACGTGGCCTTCAGGTCGGGCTGCTCGAAGCTGGCGAAGACCCGCCGCGCGTCCGGTACCTCGAACTGGGTGTAGAGATAAGCCTGCTGGTCGACCGGGTCGACGAAGCGGTGGAGGCCCTCACCGGTGTTCGTGTAGGCGCAGTCCGCGACGACCCGGAGCTCGTTGGCCCCGGCCGCCAGGTCGTGCAGCGCGATCCGGGAGTCCTGGAAGACGGCCGCGACGTCCAGCGACGTGCCGTTGAGGACGACCTCGCGCACGGCCGGAGCGACCAGGTCGATGAAGGTCTCACCCCCGGCCTCGGTCGACTGGAAGCGCACGGTGGTCACGGACGGGTAGGTGCCACCCTCCTGCGCGCCGCTGAGATCGAGTTCGATCTCGTAGGAGTCGACGGTCAGCAGCTTGGCCCGCTGCTGAGCCTCTTCACGGGTGAGATTCGTGCCAGGCACGCGTTCATCTCCTTCGATGGTGACGTTGCCCGGCCATCCTGCCATCCGGACACCGTCACCGCCTCGGAGTAATCCACGGGCGAAAAAACGCGCACGGGGCGCCGCCGTGACGGCGGCGCCCCGTGCGCGGTCGGGCGGGATCAGCCCCGCAGCTCCTCGGCCACGAGCTCGGCGATCTGCACCGCGTTCAGGGCCGCGCCCTTGCGGAGGTTGTCGCTGGAGAGGAACAGCGCGAGGCCGTTGTCCACCGTCTCGTCGGCGCGGATGCGGCCCACGTACGAGGCGTCCTTGCCCGCCGCCTGCAGGGGGGTCGGGATCTCCGAGAGCTCGACGCCGGGGGCGTCCTTCAGCAGCTCGTAGGCGCGCTCGACGCTGATCGGGTTCGCGAAGCGGGCGTTGACCTGCAGCGAGTGGCCGGAGAAGACCGGGACGCGCACGCAGGTGCCGGAGACCTTGAGCCCGGGGATCTCCAGGATCTTGCGGGACTCGTTGCGGAGCTTCTGCTCCTCGTCGGTCTCGAAGGACCCGTCGTCGACCAGGTTGCCCGCGAGGGGGACCACGTTGTAGGCGATCGGGCGCTTGTAGACGGCCGGCTCGGGGAAGTCCACCGCGTCGCCGTCGAAGGTCAGCTGGTCGGCGGTCTCGGAGACCGCGCAGGCCTGGCCCTTGAGCTCGGCGACACCGGCCAGGCCCGATCCGGAGACGGCCTGGTAGGTGGTGGCGACCAGCGCGGTCAGGCCGGCCTCGTCGTGCAGCGGGCGCAGCACCGGCATCGCGGCCATGGTGGTGCAGTTCGGGTTCGCGATGATGCCCTTGGGGCGGTTCTTGACCGCGTGCGGGTTGACCTCGGAGACCACGAGGGGGACCTCCGGGTGGCTGCGCCAGGCGGAGGAGTTGTCGATCACGACGGCGCCCTGGGAGGCGACCTTCTCGGCCAGGACCCGGGAGGTGGCGCCGCCCGCGGAGAAGAGCACGATGTCCAGGCCCGTGTAGTCGGCCGTGGAGGCGTCCTCGATGGTGATCTCCTGGCCCTCCCATTCGAGGGTGGAGCCCGCGGAACGGGCCGAGGCGAACAGCCGCAGCTCGTCCACCGGGAACTTCCGCTCGGCGAGGATGCCGCGCATGACTCCGCCGACCTGTCCGGTGGCTCCGACGATTCCGACCCTCACGGTGACTCCTTTTGGTACGTACGACGCGGGCGCGCGTGAAGCCATCATGCGTTCGACCCCACGAGCCTTGTCCAATCCATTGTCCGAGGTACGGACGGTGTCCTGAATGTGAACCCCTGTGGCGAGTTCGTGGCGGGCGTGTTGCTGGGCCCCTGAACACCCGTTTTGCCTGGTCGGAGCCGGTTAGCGTCCGGTCTGTCGTGTCCGTTTTCCGGACATGGCCGACCGCAGAACGAACCACCGATTCGGGGAGATCCACCGTGCGCGCCATCCGCCACCGCCGCCGGTCCATACCGGCGCTCGCCGCCCTCGCGGCCGCCGCCGTCGCCGCACCCGTCCTGCTGACCGCCACGCCGGCGGCCGCCCACCCGCGCGAGGGCAGGCTGGCCAAGGAGCTGGTGGAGGAGGTCACCGCCAAGGGCGCCTACCGCCACCTGAAGAAGTTCCAGCAGATCGCCGACGCCAACGGCGGCAACCGCGCCGCCGGTACGCCGGGCCACGCGGCCTCCGCCGCGTACGTGTACGACACGCTGAAGAAGGCCGGCTACCAGGTCTCCTACCAGGACTTCGACATCTACGAGGCGCACACGAAGACGGAGAAGGCCACCGTCCTCGGGGCGGACTCCCGCGAGCTGACCACCGCCGCCTTCACCTTCACCCGGTCCACCCCGGCCGGCGGCCTGGCCGCGCCGATCGCCCCGGCCCGGGTCGACGAGACCCCCGGCTGCACGGCCGACGACTACCCGGCCGGTGCCTTCGCCGGGAAGATCGCCCTGGTCAAGCGGGGCGCCTGCACCTTCGTGGAGAAGCAGCGGGCCGCCGCCGAGGCCGGCGCGGTCGGCGTGATCGTCTACAACCACAGCGGCACCACCCCGGTGCGCGGCGGCTTCGGCTCGCCCGCCGAGGGGATCATCCCGAGCGCCGGCATCACGTTGGCCGACGGCGAGGCGCTGACCGCGGCCGCCGCGAAGGGCGAGGTGAGCGTACGCCTGGAACTGGACCAGGAGCACGTGAGGAAGACCACCCGCAATGTGATCGCCGAGACCCGCGGCGGCCGCTCCGACCGGGTGGTGACGTTGGGCGCCCACCTGGACTCGGTACCGGAGGGCCCGGGCATCAACGACAACGGCTCGGGTTCGGCCGGCCTGCTGGAGGTGGCCCTGAAGCTCGCGGACGAGGGCGCGAACAAGAAGGGCAAGGGGCCCGCCAACAAGGTGCGCTTCGGCTGGTGGTCGGCGGAGGAGCTGGGCCTGCTGGGCTCGGAGTACTACGTCGCGAAGCTGTCCGAGAAGCAGAAGAAGGACATCGCGCTCTACCTGAACTTCGACATGATCGCCTCGCCGAACCCGGTGCAGTTCGTGTACGACGGGGACGACTCGGACCGGACGGGCGCGGGCGCGGGGCCGGCGGGCTCGGCCGAGATCGAGGCGCTGATCAACGGCTTCCTCGACAAGAAGCGCAAGCCGCACGAGGGCAGTGACTTCGACGGCCGCTCCGACTACGGCCCGTTCATCGCGAACGGCATCCCGGCGGGCGGCACCTTCACCGGCGCCGAGGGCATCAAGACCGCCGAGCAGGCGAAGCGTTACGGCGGCACGGCCGGAGCCCCGTACGACCCGAACTACCACGGGGCGGGCGACAACCTGAAGAACCTGGACCTGGGGGTCTTCGACACCAACCTGGACGTGATCGCGCACGCGGTCGGCACCTACGCCGAGTCGCTGCGCTCGCTCGGCAAGCCGTAGCGGCCGAAGGACGACCCGGGGGAACGGCCCGAGGGGGCGGTGCTCGTCAGAGCGCCGCCCCCTCGGGTCCTGCGTACTTCAGGGTCCTACGGGAGGACCTTCTCGATCTGCACGCTGCCGGTGCCGGCGGCGGTGCCGCGGGCGTTGAGCAGCTGGACCTGGCCGAAGAACTGCCGACCCTCGGGGGCCGGGCTGGTGACCAGGACGTTCGCCGAGACCTGCGCGGTGGCGCCGGTGGCGAGGTTCACCGCGGCGGCCTCGTCGACCTGGACGGAGCCCAGGGCGGCCGAGAAGAACACGTCGCGGTAGTCGTACGTGGTGGAGCCGGACGGGATCGCGTAGCCGATCACCTTGACGGTGTAGGTGCCCGCGGCCGGGTTCACCAGGCTCACGGCCTCCTCGGAGTCGCCGTCGGCGGCCGAGCCGACCTTGATGCCGTCCTTGTAGACCTCGAGGTCGAGGTCGGCGGCGGTGTCGGACACCTTGCCGATCGCGACGTCGAGGCGCGAGGTGCCCGCGGGGACCGCGATCTCGGTGGAGTGGGTCTCACCGGGCGTGATGGTCGGCTTGGCGACCTTCGCGGAACCGAGCGGGCCGCCGACGAGCTTGCCGCCGGAGATGGCCGCGCCGGCGTTCTTGACGCTCCACTGGACCGGGGCGGGGGTGCCCTGCTTCACCTCGGGCAGGACCTTGACCGCGGGGTCGAAGGCCGCGCCGAGCACGGAGACGTCCAGCTTGAACGGGTTGTCGAGCACCGGCGACGTACGACGGGCCTCGACCTCGATCTCCCAGACACCCGGCGTCGGCTCGGGGTACGAGCGCACGTCGGGGCGGCAGGTGTTGGCCGGGTTGTCGTAGTTCGGGTAGCAGTTGGTCGTGGCCGTCGGGTCGACCGGCACGCCGTACGGGTGGATCGCGATGAAGCGCGTCTGGGCTCCCGCCGCGAGACCGCCGAGCGCGACCTCCAGGCTCTTGGCGCCCGGAGGCACCGTCACGAAGTACGACTTGTGCGAGTTGCGCTGCACGGTGGAGGACTGCGACAGGGAGAACGCCGGCGCGGCCAGGGGGGCGGAAGCCACGACGGTCGTCAGGATCTGCTTGTCGATGCCCTCGGTGGTCTCGTCGTCCAGCTGCAGGATGCCGCTGTGGACACCGGCCGTCTTGGCGTTGGCCTCGACCTTGATGGTGACGGGCTTGTTCAGCGGCAGGGTGACGTAGTCGTAGCCGCCGATGACCTTGAAGGTGCCGTCGTTGTTGCGCCAGCTCAGGTCGTGCCGGGTGCCGTACTTGACGCCCGTGGTGCGGGTGACGACGACGTTGTAGACCTTCTTCTGGCCGACCTTGAGGCCGCCCTCCCGGTCGTACAGGCCGGTGCCGAAGCCCGGGGTCTTCAGGAACTGGTCGATCGCGGTGTCGACCGGCGCCTTGACGGTGAACTCGTTGGCCTTCGCGTCACGCTGGATGGACTCCCACGCACCGGGGATGTCGATCAGACCCGAACCCTGCGCGTGCGCGGGGACGTTGTCGATCTTCTTGGCGGCCGTGGTGAGCGCGACCCGCAGGGAGGACGGCGTCAGCTTGATGTTGTGCTGCTTGGCGGCCGAGATCAGCAGCGCGCTCGCGCCCGCCGCCTGCGGCGAGGCCATCGAGGTGCCCTGGAGCATGCCGTAACCGGCCGGCAGGGTGTAGCCGGCCTCCTTCACCGGGGCGCCGGGCAGCCAGGTCTGGATGGTGTTGATGGCCGCGCCGGGGGCGCTGATGGTCGGCGTGAAGCCGCCGTCCTCACGCGGACCGCGCGAGGAGAAGGGGAACATGTTGTACTTCGCGCTCACACCGGAGCCGTAGTTGGCGGCCCAGGTCTCCTTGGAGACCGACGCGCCCACGGAGATGACCTTGTCCGCGAGGGCGGGGTCGCCGATGGTGTTGACGCCCGGGCCCGAGTTGCCGGCCGAGATGACCAGCTGGACGCCGTAGGTGTCGATGAGGTTCTTGTACAGCTCGGAGCGCGCGTTGTTGCCGTCGTTCAGCGCCGGCAGGCCGCCGATCGACATGTTGACGATGTCCACGCCGCGGTTGACGACGAGGTCGATCATGCCCTCGGTCAGCGCGATGTTGGTGCAGCCGCCGGACCAGGAGCAGGCGCGCGAGGAGACGAGCTTGGCGCCGGGCGCCTCGCCGTTCATCTTGCCGCCGAAGAGGCTGTTGGCGGCGGTGATGCCGGCGACGTGCGTGCCGTGCTCGGACTCGATGATGCCGACGTTGACGAAGTCGGCCTTCTTGCCGACCCAGTCACCGCCCAGCGGGTCCATCGGGACGTCCTTGCGGATCTCGATCACGAACGGGATGCGCTCGGCGACGTCGGTCGCCGGGTTGTCCGTGCCGAAGTAGCCGATCTGGTAGCCGTCCTTGTACGGCTTCATCGGCTCGTTGTTCGTGAAGTCGCCGTCCTGGTCGGTGTCGACGCGGACCGTGCCGGCGGCGGCGTCGTAGAGCAGGCCGAACCGGTCGGTGGTGTCACCGTCGCGGTTGACGTCGCCCGCCATGTCACCGGTGGCGGTGATCGACTCGGTGAAGCGGCTCCACTGGAAGCTGCCCTCCGGGGCCTTCCAGCTCTGGCCGCCCGCGGTGAAGCTGCCGCCGCTGGAGGTGACCGGGGTGATCTGCGGGCGCCAGGTGGCGTCGTTGTCGGTGATCGGGTCGGTGGCCGTCACCCAGTCGACGATCTTGCGCTCGCCGGTGGTGGTCTTCTGCAGGGCCGGGTGACCGAGGTCGATGCCCGAGTCCATGATGCCGATGGTCACGCCGCGGCCGTCGGCCTGCGGGTTGTCCTTCACGAAGTCGACCGCGCCGGTCTCGAAGGACGGGTTGTACGGGTTCTTCGCGGGGGTGTTCTTGTCCGGCGCCGCGTAGGTCTCGGCGGCGGTCTTCTTCACCGTGCCGGTCTCGCGGTCCGCGTCGGGACGGGGGTCCGGCAGCTGGATCTCGTGCCGCAGGTCGATGCCGTGCACCGAGTCCAGCTTGGTGGCCGCCTTCAGCGCGGCCTCGGCCTTGCCGGTGGGCAGGGTGGCGCGCACGTAACCGAGCTTGTCGTACGTCTGGCCGACCGAGGCGCCCTGGACCGAAGCGAGCTGGTCCGCCACCTGCTTGGTCTGACCGGGGGCGGTCGCGACCATGACGGTGACGTTGGCGTCGCCCTTGGCCTTGGCCTGCTGAAGCAGCTCGGCGTCGGCCGAACCGAGCTTCTGGTCGGCGGACTTGACCGCGGGCGAGGTGCCCGGGGTGTCCGCGGCGGTCGCCGCGAAGACGGGCCCGGCGCCGGTGGCCGCGAGAGCGGCGACCAGACCGGCCGCGGCCGCGACGCGCGCGACGCGTCTGGCCCCGGATATGGAGCTGGGGGATTCGAGGGTCATCAGCATCCCTGGTAAGTGAAAGATACGGTCCGGATTTCGGTGCCGGATGACCGGTCAGCTTGGCCTAAGCGACAGCTCTTTGGGGAGAGTTGTCATTGACCGAGACCTGCCATGGCGGACTCTCGCCGGCGCTGAGAATGCGCCGGCGCGACCTAACCGGGGCACAGCGGTGCGAACCGCAGGGGTTGCTCGATCGATTTATCGACTTGACGGCCATACGTCGGCACCGGGACGCGATCGCGTCCCGGTGCGGGTGTGACAGATTTTGCGCGCTCAGCGCTCGCGCGTGCGCGCGTAATGACGTGAGGCTTTCGCCCGGTTTCCGCAGACGGACATCGAGCACCAGCGCCGGGTGCCGTTGCGCGAGGTGTCGTGGAAGTGCAGGACGCAGGTCTCGGAGGCGCACCTGCGGATCCGCTCGGGCGCGGTGCCCAGCAGTTCCAGGTAGTTCCGGGCCGCCGTCCAGGCCGGACCCCAGGTGGGGTCGTCGAACTCGGCGCGCTCGCCCGGCCCTTCGGCGGTCAGGGTGGCGCGGATGCGGCCGTGCTCCAGTACGGCGTCGACCAGCGCGCGAGCGCTCTCGTCGGCCGGGTCCGCCACCGCGCGGGCCAGTGCCTCGCGCGCGGTCATCAGGTGGACGAGGGTCGAGGCGTCGGCCCGGAACCGGCCGGCCAGCCCGGCGGACTCCAGCCAGACCGCGAGCCCTTCGACGCGGCTCAGCCCGAAGGCCCCCGCGAAGAGGTCGACGAGCTCCCCCTCCCGCATCCAGCGGGTGTTCAGCAGATCGAGGGCGATCGGCTCCCCGATCAGGGGCCGTGCGTCCACCGTCGCCATGTCCGTCTCCTCGCTCGCTAACCCCTCAAGAATACGTGAACGGTTGACGCCGCCCGCACTAACCTTTAAATTGAATATAGAAGGTTAGATCTCATGGGATGATCTCCGGGGAGGACCCGTCATGACCACCGCCATCAGCAAGCTCCGCACCGGGCACGTCGGCCTGAACGTCACCGACCTGGAGCGCTCGCTCGCCTTCTACCGGGACGCCCTCGACTTCCAGGTGCTCGGCGAAGGCAAGGAAGAGGGCCGCCGCTTCGCCTTCCTCGGCCGGGACGGCGAGCTCGTCCTCACCCTCTGGCAGCAGGCCGACGGTGCCTACGCGCCGGCCGCGGCCGGACTGCACCACCTGGCGTTCTCGGCCGACGCGGTCGAGGAGGTGCGCGCGTACGAGGAGCGGCTGCGCGGCCTGGGCGTCGCGTTCGCCTACGAGGGCGTCGTCGCGCACCGCGAGGGCGCGGCCTCCGGCGGGATCTTCTTCCACGACCCCGACGGCATCCGCCTGGAGATCTCCGTGCCGACCGGCGCCGAGGATGCGCCCGCCCCCACCACAGGGGCGCCGACCTGCGGGTTCTTCTAATGGCCGGCGTCTACCACTGGGGGTCGCTGGCGGTGCAGGAGCGGGTCGGCGTGCGCGGGCCGGCCGAGCACGTCGGCCGCTCGATCGGTACGGGCATCCGCGACGTCGCCGCGGCCTTCCTGGAACTGCAGCCGCACCTGGTCGTCGGGGCCGCCGACGGCCTCGGCCGGATGTGGGCCTCGCTGCTCACCGGCCCGCCCGGCTTCGTACGGGCCACCGGCCCGCACCGGATCTCCGTCGTGGGAGCGGTGCCGGCCGGGGACCCGCTCGCCGAGGCGTCGGCCACCGACGGGACCCGGATCGGGACCATCGCGCTCGACCCGCGCACCCGGCGCCGGATGAGGCTGAACGGAACCCTCGCCGCGACGCCGCGGGGCTTCGCCGTCGAGGCCGAGCGGGTCTTCGCCAACTGCCCCAAGTACCTGCAGCGGCGTCAGCCGCTGGAGCTGGTCGAGGAGGGGGTCGGCGTGATGAGTCGCGGGGAGGCGCTGACCCCTGGCCAGGTGCGTGCCGTCCGGCGTGCCGACACCTTCTTCATCGCCACCACGGCGGAGGCGGACGGGGTCGACGCCAGTCACCGGGGCGGGCTGCCGGGCTTCGTGGAGGTGCTCTCGCCGGTCGAACTGGCCTGGCCGGACTACGCGGGCAATGCCATGTTCCTGACGCTGGGGAACCTGACGGTCGATCCACGGGCCGGGCTGCTCTTCCCGGACTGGGAGAGCGGGGCGGTCCTCCAGCTCACCGGCCGGGCCCGGACGGAGTTCGGGGCCGACGGGAGCCGCCGCACCCGCTTCCGGGTGGAGTCGGTGGTGGAGAGCGTGCACCCGGGGCGGCTGCTCTGGAGCACCCCGGAGTACTCGCCTCACCTGGGCAGTACGACCAGGTAGGCGGCGGGTTCCCGGTCGTCGGCGGCCGTCAGGGCGGTCCGGATCACCGCTGCCTGCTGCTCGGGCCAGTCCCGGAGCTTGCGCGGGGTGACGTGGATGACGGTCACCCCGAGCCGCTCCAACGTCTCGCGCTTGCGCACGGACTCGGACCACTGCTCGTCCTCGCCCTGACGCGGGGCACGGGTGTCGATCTCCACCGCGACGGAGTGTTCGGGCCAGTACGCGTCCACGCCACCGAGGTGCGGGCCGCCGGGCAGGCGCAGGTCGACGTTCCAGACCGGGTCGGGGAGCTCGTAGCCGCGCACGACGTGGTACAGCCGGTCCTCCGCGATGGCCCGCCCCTCCGCGAGCAGCGACTCGACGGCGTCGACCACGTGCGGCCGGTTCAGCAGCCGTGCCACGGTCAGCTCCCGGACGACGGCGGCCGGTTCGCAGTGGCCGCCGCGAACGGCCTCGCTCAGCAGACGGCGCACGGTGCCGGCGTCGGACAGCTGGGTGACGGCGTCGGCGACGGCCCGGGCGACGGGAGCCACCGGCAGCCCGGTCACCTCCTGCGACCGCGGCGGGGTGTGCGTCCGTACGATCCGCACGTCCCCGGCGGAGCGCAGGCGCCGGGTACCGGGCACGAGGACGTCGATGTGCGCGAGGGCGAGCAGCGGGGGCGCGGAGCTGAACCGGTACAGGGCCAGCGCCGCCAACCCGGTGATCATGGCCTCGCCACCGCCGCGCCGCTCCGCGTACAGCAGCGCCGCGTGCAGCCGCTCCTCGCTGGTCGCGGGGCCGGGGTGGAGCAGGAACACCCCGGGCAGGATCTGCTGCCAGGGCCGCTCGGCCGCGTCGGAGGCGGTCACGCCGTGCTCGCGCAGCTGTGCGAGGGTCAGCACGCGGGGGCGGCTACCGGTGAGGTGGGCGAGGGGGAGGGGTGCGTTGTGGTTCATGACGCGGTGATTCCCTCAGGCCATGGCCTTGCTAACCCCTGTTACACGCTCGTCGACAAATCCGGACAAGCCGGGGCTAAAGTGCGGGCGTTCGACTGCCGATGAGGTGCGCCCGTGTGGGCTACCGGCCCGGCGCCGTTTCCCGGGGCTCCGCCCCGGACCCCGCGCCTCAAACGCCGGCGAGGCTGAATCCTTCAGCCCGTCCGGCGTTTGAGGACCGGGGGTTCGGGGGCGGAGCCCCCGCAGCGGCGCCGCAGGTCAGTTGCCCGCCGCCGCGTCGCACCGCTGGGCGGCAAGGGCTCGGGCCAGGTCGTCGCGGGACTCCAGCACCAGGCGGCGCAGGGCCGGAGCCGCGTCCGCGTGGGCCGACAGCCAGGCGTCCGTCGCCGAGACGGTGGACTGCGGGTCCTGGAGCGACGGGTACAGCCCCTTCACCACGTCCATCGCGATCTGGATCGACCGGTCCGCCCACACCCGTTCGATCACCTCGAAGTAGGGCCCGGCGAACCCCGCGAGCAGGCCCCGCTGCGAGGACTGCTGCATGCCCGCGATCGTCGCCTCCACCAGCGCGTTCGACAGCGCGTCCGACTCGACCACCGCCGCCCACGCCTGGTCCTTCACCGCCTGCGAGGGCCGTGCCGCCAGGCACCGCACCTGGTGCCGCTTGCCCGAGGCCGTGTCGTCGCGCGCCAGTTCGGCGGCCAGCACACCCTCGTCCACCGCACCGTGCGCGGCCAGCGGCAGCAGGAAGTCCCAGCGCAGCTCCTGGTCCACCTCCAGCCCGTCGATCCGGGCCGAGCCCTCCAGCAGCCCCAGCAGCAGCTGGAAGTCGCCCTCCGTCGCCGCGCTCGCCGCGAAGAAGCGGGCCCACGTCAGCTGGTGCTCCGACCCCGGCGCCGCGATCCGCAGCTCGTGCAGCGCGCCCGCCGCCAGTTCCCGACCGCCCTGCTCGCGCCGGGCGGGCGCCGCGTAGTGGGTGACCGAGGCCAGGGCCTGCGTGTGCAGCATCTGCAGGACGCCGACGTCGCTCTCGCGGCCCGCGTGCGCGAGGACCAGCGAGATGAAGTCGCGCGCCGGCATCAGGCCGTCGCGCGTCAGGTTCCACAGCGCCGACCAGCACAGGGCCCGCGCGAGCGGGTCCGTCAGGTCCCCGAGGTGCGCCCGCAGGGTCTCCAACGAGCCCTCGTCGAAGCGGATCTTGCAGTAGGTGAGGTCCTCGTCGTTGACCAGGACCAGGTCGGGGCGCTCGGTGCCCGCCAGTTCCGTGACGACCGTCCGCGCGCCCGACACGTCCGCGTCGGCCCGCGCGTAGCGGACCAGGGTCCCGTCGGACTCCAGCCGGTACAGGCCCACCGCGACCCGGTGCGGACGCAGCTCGTCGCCCTCCTGCACGACGGCCAGTTCCGTCAGGCGGCCGCCCGCGTCGTAGGTGAGCACCGGGGTCAGCGCGTTCACACCGGCGGTCTGCAGCCAGGCCCGCGACCACTCGGCCATGTCGCGCCCCGAGACCTCCGCGAGCACCGACAGCAAGTCGTCGAGCGTCGTGTTCCCGTAGGCGTTGGCCTTGAAGTAGCGCCGGGCGCCCTCCAGGAAGGCCTCCCGTCCCACATAGGCGACGAGCTGCTTGAGCACCGAGGCGCCCTTGGCGTAGGTGATGCCGTCGAAGTTCAGCTTGGCGTCCTCCAGGTCACGGATGTCGGCCGTGATCGGGTGGGTGGACGGCAGCTGGTCGGCCCGGTAGGCCCATGACTTGCGGCGGTTGGCGAAGGTGATCCACGCCTGGTCGAAGCGGGTGGCCTCGACCAGCCCGAAGGAGCCCATGAAGTCGGCGAAGGACTCCTTCAGCCACAGGTCGTCCCACCACTTCATGGTGACCAGGTCGCCGAACCACATGTGCGCCATCTCGTGCAGGATGACGTTCGCGCGCGCCTCGTACGAGGCCTGGGTGACCTTGCCGCGGAAGATGTACTCCTCGCGGAAGGTCACCATCCCCGGATTCTCCATCGCGCCCAGGTTGTACTCCGGCACGAAGGCCTGGTCGTACTTCCCGAAGGGGTACGGGTAGTCGAAGATCTCGTGGAACAGGTCGAAGCCCTGCTTGGTGATGAGGAAGATGTCATCGGCGTCGAAGTGCTTCGCCAGACCCTTGCGGCACATCGCGCCCAGCGGGATGGTCAGGTCCCCGCGCGTGTAGGAGTCCGTCACGTAGTGGTAGGGGCCCGCGACCACGCACGTGATGTACGTCGAGATCGGCGCGGTCTCCGCGAACCGCCAGACACCCGCGTCGCGGGACTCCTCCGCGCCGTTGCTCCACACCTGCCAGCCGTCGGGAGCCGTCACCTCGAAGCGGTACGGGGCCTTCAGGTCAGGCTGTTCGAAGTTCGCGTACACCCGCCGCGCGTCGGCCGGCTCGTACTGGGTGTAGAGGTAGACCTCGCCGTCCTCCGGGTCCACGAAGCGGTGCAGGCCCTCGCCGGTCCGGCTGTACGCGCAGTTGGCGTCGACCACGAGGACGTTCTCGGCGGCGAGGCCGTCGAGGGAGATCCGGGAGCCGTCGAAGACGGCGGCCACGTCCAGCGCGCGCCCGTTCAGGGTCACGGCGTTCACCGAGGGCGCGATCAGGTCCGCGAAGGTGGAGGCGCCGGTGCCCGCCGCCCGGAAGCGGATCGTCGTCACCGAGCGGAAGGTCCGCGGACCCTCGGCCGGTTCGGCATCGTCCACCGCGGACCGGATGTCGAGGACCACCTCGTACCCGTCGACGGACAGCAGCTCGGCCCGCTCGCGGGCCTCGTCGCGGGACAGATTCTCTCCGGGCACATGCACTCCTTCGTGCGTGATCGCGTTCTTGTGTCGAATCCTCGCACGAGGGAATGCGCGTCACCCGGTACTGGTTGGTGACGGGGAACGTGAGCCCAGTGATGCCCTTTCGCGACGCATGCCCAGACTGAGGAGAGACATGACCGACACCCAGGTGCGCGAGAAGACCCCGGTCGACTTCTGGTTCGACCCGCTCTGCCCTTGGGCCTGGATGACGTCCCGCTGGATGGTCGAGGTCGAGAAGGTTCGCGACGTCGAGGTCCGCTGGCACGTGATGAGCCTCGCGGTGCTCAACGAGAACAAGCTCGACGAGCTGCCCGAGGTCTACCGCGAGCTGCTCGGCCCCAAGGGCTGGGCCCCGGTGCGCGTGGTGATCGCGGCGCAGCAGAAGCACGGTGAGGAAGTCACCGGCAAGCTCTACACCGCGCTCGGCACCCGCATACACAACGACGAGAAGGGCCCGACCCGCGAGGTGATCGCCGAGGCGCTGGCCGAGGTCGGCCTGCCGGCCGAGCTGCTCGCCTACGCCGACTCGGACGAGTACGACGAGGTGCTGCGGGCCTCGCACAACGACGGGATCGACCGGGTCGGCCAGGAGGTCGGCACCCCGGTGATCTCCGTTCCGGGTGCCGAGGGCGATGTGGCCTTCTTCGGTCCGGTCGTCACCCCGACCCCGCGCGGCGACGCGGCCGCCCGGCTCTGGGACGGCACCCTGCTCGTCGCCTCGACCCCGGGCTTCTACGAGATCAAGCGCACCCGTACCAAGGGCCCGTCCTTCGAGTAGGCGGACCCGCCGGCCCGGCCGGCGCACCATACAGAAGACCCCCGTGAGTCACGTCCTCACGGGGGTCTTCCGTTCGACACGCCCGCCGGTGAAGGTTGAGAAGACGATCACGAGGCGGACGGGCTTGTGGTGGCGCGATCAGCCCTTGGCGGGGATCAGCAGCGGGGTGTTCGCCTTGGCGTCGGCATAGCGCTTGGAGACGTCCTGCCAGTTGACGACGTTCCACATGGCCTCGATGAAGTCCACCTTCTGGTTCTTGTACTGAAGGTAGAAGGCGTGCTCCCAGGCGTCGAAGACCAGGATCGGGGTGCTCGCCACGCCCACGTTGCCCTGGTGGTCGTAGACCTGCTCGACGACGAGACGGCCGCTGACGGGCTCGTACGCGAGCACGCCCCAGCCGGAGCCCTGCGTCGCGGAGGAGGCGAAGGTCAGCTGCTTCTTGAACTTCGCGAAGGAGCCGAAGGACTCGGTGATCGCGTCGGCCAGGTCGCCCAGGCCGTCGGCCGCGGTGGGCTCGCCGCCGCCCTCGCCGGTCTTCGGGCTGGCCATGTTGTGCCAGTAGATGCTGTGCAGGATGTGGCCGGAGAGGTGGAACGCGAGGTTCTTCTCCAGGCCGTTGAGGGCGCCCCAGTTCTCCTTGTCGCGCGCCTCCGCCAGCTGCTCCAGCGTGTTGTTGGCGCCCGTGACGTAGGCCGCGTGGTGCTTGTCGTGGTGCAGCTCGATGATCTGCGGGTTGATCACCGGCTCCAGTGCCGCGTAGTCGTACGGAAGCTCAGGAAGCGTGTAGATGGCCATGCGTGTTATCCGGTCCCCTCGGCGTGCCAACTGCTTATTGCAATCAATGCGCAACTGCACGCTAGCAGTATCTATTCCAGGCCACATGTAAGGGTTACCTCTGAACGACGAAGGCGGGCCCCGTGTCTTCGCACGGAGCCCGCCCTCGTCTTCCGACGATCCGTCAGGCCCGGCCGGCCGCCCGGCGCTGCATCACGTAACCGGTCACCGCGAGGGCGACGGTCAGCCCGCCGGTGAAGATCACCTGGACGCGCGTGTCCTCACCCAGGGCCATCAGCACCAGGACCCCGGCCACCCCGGCCAGCGCCACCCAGGTCAGATACGGGAAGCCCCACATCTTCACGACCAGCTTCTCGGGGGCCTCGCGCTCCAGCCGGCGGCGCAGCACGAACTGCGAGACGGCGATGAAGCCCCAGACGACCAGGATGACCCCGCCCACCATGTTCAGCAGCCAGGCGAACAGGGTGTCCGGGTACCAGTAGGACAGCAGCACGGTGACGAAGCCGAAGCCGCAGGAGGCGAGGACCGCCCGACGCGGCACCCCGCCGCTGACCTTGCCCAGCGCCTTCGGACCCTGGCCGCGGGAGACGAGGGAGTAGGCCATGCGCGAGGAGCCGTAGATGTTGGCGTTCATCGCGGACATCAGGGCGATCAGGATGACCACGTTCATGATCTCGCCGGCGGCCGGGATGCCCAGGCGGTCCAGGGTCGCGGCGTACGGGCCGTCCGCCGTGACGGCCGGGTCGTTCCACGGCAGGAGGGTGACGATGACCAGCATGGAGCCCACGTAGACGATCGCGATCCGCCACATGGTGGTCCGCACGGCCTTGGCCACGCCCTGCACCGGGTTCTCGGACTCGGCGGCCGCGATGGTCACCGTCTCCAGTCCGCCGTACGCGACGACGGAGGCGAGCAGTCCGACGAGCAGTCCGTCCACGCCGTGGGGCAGGAGGCCGCCGTCGTGCAGCAGGTTGGCGGCGCCGGGGGAGTCCGTGCCGGGCAGCAGGCCGAGCACGGCGAGGACGCCCAGGCCCAGGAAGAGCGCGATCGCGCCGATCTTGAGGGCGGCGAACCAGAACTCGAACTCGCCGAAGTTCGAGACGGCGGCGAGGTTGGAGCCGCAGAACAGCGCCATGAAGACCAGCACCCACATCCAGGAGGGGGTGCCCGGGAACCAGCCGGTCATGATGTGCGCCGCGCCGATGCCCTCGATGGCCACGCCCACGCAGAGCAGGGTCCAGAACATCCAGCCGGCGGCGAATCCGGCCCAGGGGCCGATCGCGCGCTCCGCGTGCACGGAGAAGGAGCCCGAGGCCGGGTCGGCGGCGGACATCTCGCCGAGCATCCGCATCACGAACATCACGAGCAGCCCGGACGCCGCGTACGCGAGCACGATCGAGGGGCCCGCGGCCGCGATGCCCGCGCCGGAGCCGACGAAGAGTCCGGCGCCGATGACACCGCCGAGGGCGATCATCGAGAGGTGGCGCTGCTTGAGTCCGTTGCCGAGGGGTGATCCGGCGTCGGTTCGCGGTGCTTCGGGAGGTGTCAGGGTGCTCTGACTCATGAGGGGTGTGCCTGTCCGGTTGTGCGGGGGGACGTGATGAGGTGCGCCAGTCTGCCGAGTGTCCGATCGCCGGACGTCTGACGTCCGATATTCGGACATTCGGCTCACGGTTCGTGATCATCCCCGTACGCGCCCCAGCTCCCCGCCCCACGTTCCCGCCCCACGTCCCCGCGGCCCGGGAAGGAAAGAAAGAGGAGGACCCCGGCGCCGTGGCACCGGGGTCCTCCTCCACGTGTCCCGCGTCAGGCCTTACGGGCCCGGAGCTCCCGGATCCCCGCCACGGCCAGGACCAGCGCGGCCGCGCCCGTGGACCACAGCAGCTGCGGCCGCGCCGAGTCGTCGAACAGCATCAGGACCAGCACCGCCGCCATCCCGAGCAGCGCCGCCCAGGTCGCGTACGGGAACAGCCACATCGGCAGGGTCAGCCGCTCGGGCATGTCCCGCTCGATCCGGCGGCGCAGCTTCAGCTGCGAGACGGCGATCAGCGCCCACACGAACAGCAGCACCGCGCCGACCGCGTTGAGCATGTAGAGGAAGATCGTGTCCGGCCACAGCAGGTTGAGCACCACCGACACGAAGCCGAAGGCCACCGAGGCGAACACCGCCCGGCGCGGCACCCCGCCGCCCGAGACCTTCAGCAGCGCCTGCGGCGCCTCACGGCGCTCGGCCAGCGAGAAGACCATCCGCGAGGACCCGTACAGGTTCGCGTTGAGCGCCGACAGCAGCGCCACGAACACCACGATGTTCATGATCTGCCCGGCCGCCGGGATGCCGATCGAGTCGAGGACCGCGACGTAGGGGCTCTCGCCCGGCTTCAGCGAGTTCCACGGCAGCAGGGTCACGATGACCACCATCGAGCCGACGTAGAAGAAGAGGATGCGCCACACCGCGCTGCGCACCGCCCGGGACACCGACCGCGCCGGGTCGTCCGACTCGGCGGCCGCGATGGTGACGACCTCCAGGCCGCCGAAGGCGAAGATGACGGCGAGCATGCCGGCGACCACGCCGCCGAAGCCCTCGGGGAAGAAGCCGCCCTGGCCGGTGAGGTTGGCCATGCCGACCGGCTCCGTGTCCGGGAGCAGGCCGAAGACCGCGAGGGTGCCCAGGATCAGGAAGAGCACGATCGCGCCGACCTTGAGCGCGGCGAACCAGAACTCGAACTCGCCGAAGTTCTTCACGGCGGCCAGGTTGCTCACGGTGAAGACCACCATGAACAGCAGCACCCAGACCCACTGGTCGACCGCGGGCAGCCAGCCGTTCGCGATCTTCGCCGCGCCGGTGGCCTCCACGGCCAGCACCACGACCAGCAGGAACCAGTACAGCCAGCCGGCCGAGAAACCGGCCCAGCGCCCGAGGGCCCGCTCCGCGTACACGGAGAAGGAGCCCGAGGCGGGCATCGCGGCCGACATCTCGCCCAGCGCCCGCATCACCAGCATCGCGAGGACGCCCGCGAGCAGATAGGAGCAGATGATCGCGGGACCGGCGATGCCGATACCGGCGCCGGAGCCGACGAAGAGCCCGGCGCCGATGACGCCGCCGAGGCCCAGCATCGTCAGGTGGCGCTGCTTGAGGCTGTGGCTGAGGGGTTCCGCGGGCAGGTCGCCCGTCGTGGGAGGTGCTTCTTCCAGGCGCTCGCGCATGAAGGGTGCTCGTACTCTCGTTCGGCCCAGCGGCGGTGGGGGCTCCGCGTCAGGATTGGCGGGACCCTACAGTCTTGCTGAGCGGCGGTCGTCCGTGCAAAACGGACGTGTTGTCTGATCTTCCTCGTGACGAGGATCACGTCAGGTCGATGGTGAAGCGCAGGGTTTGTGGTATCCCCACCAAAGTGGGGAGGGCGGCTTTGTCCCGGGCGACGGTGGGGCGGCGGGGGAGCGCGCACTAGCGTCGGTGATCGTCCCGCCACCCCCTTCCCCGTGGAGCCTCCCGATGAGCACTGCCTCCGTCTCCCTCCGGCCCGGCGCCGTCCTCGCCGACCTGCTGCCCGCGAGCCGCGTCCGCGACATCGCGCTCGTCGTCGGCGGCGCCGCGCTCACCGGCCTGGCCGCCCAGATCGCGGTTCCCGTTCCCGGCTCCCCGGTCCCCGTCACCGGCCAGACCTTCGCCGCGCTGCTCGTCGGTACCGCGTTCGGTGCCCGCCGCGGCTTCCTCTCGCTGGCGCTGTACGCCCTCGTCGGCATGGCCGGTGTGCCGTGGTTCGCGGGCGGGACCTCCGGCGCAGGCGGCGCCTCCTTCGGCTACGTGCTCGGCATGCTGCTCGCCGCCACCGTCGTCGGCGCCCTCGCGCGGCGCGGCGGCGACCGCTCGGTGCTGCGTACCGCCGGCCTGATGGTGCTGGGCTCGGCCGTGATCTACGCGGTGGGCGTGCCGTACCTGATGGCCGCCACCGGGATGTCCCTCGGCGTGGCCGTCGCGAAGGGCGTGGTCCCGTTCCTGATCGGCGACGCGCTCAAGGCCGCGCTGGCCATGGGCGCCCTGCCCGCCGCCTGGAAGCTGCTCGGCCGCCGCGGCTGAGCGGACCCCGATACGCACCGGAGCCCGGCCCGCCTTGTGAAGGCGGGCCGGGCTCCGGCGTACGTGCACGTGCGATCAGCCCTGTAGGGCCTTCTTGCGGCGGAAGTCCAGCACCACGCCGACGAGCACGACGATGCCGGCGACCAGGGTGGACAGGGTGACCACCTCGCGGTTGGCGTCGTCCACGAACATGTAGCCGATCACGAACATGATCAGGGCTGCGGTGGCCCAGGTCAGCCACGGGAAGAGCCACATCTTCACGGTCAGCTTCTCCGGGGCCTCGCGGACCAGGATCCCGCGCATCTTCAGCTGGGTGAAGCAGATCACCAGCCAGACGAAGAGCGCGATGGCGCCCGACGAGTTCAGGAGGAAGTTGAAGACCGTGTCCTTGAACGCGTAGTTGAAGTAGACGGCGACGAAGCCGAAGACCGTGGAGCCCAGGATCGCGGCGACCGGCACACCGTTCTTGTTGACCTTGGCGAACGCCTTGGGGGCGTCGCCGCGCTCACCGAGCGAGAAGGCCATGCGGGAGGCGGTGTAGAGGCCCGAGTTCAGGCAGGACAGCACGGCGGTCAGGACGATGACCTCCATGATCGTGCCGGCGTGCGCGATGCCGATCGAGTCCAGGGCGGCGACGTACGAGCCCTTCTCGGTGATCGACTTGTCGTTCCACGGGAGCAGGGTCAGCACGATGAAGATCGAGCCGAGGTAGAAGACGCCGATCCGCCAGATGACGGAGTTGGTCGCCCGGGTGACCGCCTTGCGGGGGTTCTCCGACTCGCCGGCCGCCAGGGTGACGATCTCGCTGCCCATGAAGGAGAAGACGACCATCAGCACACCGGTGAGGACCGCGCCGTAGCCGTTGGGGAAGAACCCGCCGGCGTCGGTGAGGTGCGCGAAGCCCGCGCCGGGGTTGTCCGAGCCCGGCAGCACGCCGAAGACGGCCAGCATGCCGACGATCACGAACGCGCCGATGGCGACGACCTTGATGCCCGCGAACCAGAACTCGAACTCACCGTAGGAGGCGACCGAGCCGAGGTTGGTGGCGGTCAGCACCGCCATCACGATCAGGGCCCAGGCCCACTGCGGGACGGCCGGGATCCAGCTCTCCAGGATGGCGGCACCGGCGGTGGCCTCCACCGCGAGCACGACGACCCAGAAGAACCAGTAGAGCCAGCCGATGGAGAAGCCCGCCCAGCGGCCGAGCGCGCGGTCGGCGTAGGCCGAGAAGGAGCCCGAGTTCGGGCTGGCGGCGGCCATCTCGCCGAGCATGCGCATCACGAAGACGACCATCGCGCCGACGAGCGCGTAGGAGATCAGGATGGCGGGGCCGGCCTTGGCGATGCCGCCACCGGAACCGACGAAGAGGCCGGCGCCGATGACGCCGCCAATGGCGATCATGGACAGGTGGCGGTTCTTGAGACCGGCCTTCAGACCGTCGGAGGGCTGGCCGTCACCGGGGTTCCCGGTGGGGCCGCCTTCCTTCTGAAGGGTCGTCGTGGAGCTCATGGACGGATCCTTAGGTTCTCGGGTTGCGAGCCCCGGCATTCAAACCTGAGATGAACGCAGGACGGAAGACCTCAATCCGGATCGTTGCCTTGGTGTGAACGTCCAGGGGGCCGCTCCGCCGTGTCCCATCTGCGTTCTTTGGGTTTACTTGAGCTTTAGAAGTGACTTACGCGACACCCGCTGCGGGCCGGAGGGCCTCCTCGTGCCACACTCGTCCCATGCGCGTGTACCTCGGATCCGACCATGCCGGCTTTGAGCTCAAGAACCACCTGGTGGACTGGCTCAAGAACAACGGCCACGAGCCCGTCGACTGTGGGCCCCACATCTACGACGCGGTGGACGACTACCCGCCGTTCTGCCTCCGCGCCGCGGAGAAGACCGCCGCCGACGCCGACAGCCTCGGCATCGTGATCGGCGGCTCCGGCAACGGGGAGCAGATCGCCGCGAACAAGGTCAAGGGCGTCCGCGCCATCCTGGCCTGGAGCGTCCAGACCGCCCAGCTCGGCCGTGAGCACAACAACGCCAACGTCATCTCCGTCGGCGGCCGGATGCACACGCAGGACGAGGCCGTCAGCTTCATCGAGGCCTTCCTGGCGACCCCGTACTCCGACGAGGAGCGCCACACCCGCCGCATCGACATGCTCTCCGCCTACGAGACCACCGGCGAGCTTCCCCCGATCCCGGCCCACCACCCGCAGGGCTGATCCCGCCGCAGGCCGTGCCGCCCGAGGACGGGTGGCACGGCTCTTTCATTCCCCGAAGCCTTCTCCGAGGAGCACCGCCGTGCCCGAAGGGCATACGATCCACCGCCTCGCCGAGGACCACCTGACGCGCTTCGCGGGGTGGGAGGTCGCCGTCAGCAGCCCCCAGGGACGGTTCGCCGAGAGCGCGGCCCTGCTCGACGGCCGGATCCTCGACGGCGTCGACGCCCACGGCAAGCACCTCTTCCTCGGCTTCAAGGAGAACGGGTGGATCCACATCCACCTCGGACTCTTCGGCAAGTACGCGATCGGCCCCGCGCCCGCCCCGCCGCCCACCGACACCGTCCGACTGCGCCTGGCCAACGACCACCACTTCTCCGACCTGCGCGGCCCCACCACCTGCGCGTGGATCACCGACGAGGAGAAGCACGCGATAAGCGACCGGCTCGGCCCCGACCCCTTGCGCCGAGGCGACGACCCCGACCGCGCCTGGGCCCGGATCTCCCGCTCCCGCACCACCGTCGCCGCCCTGCTCATGGACCAGAAGGTCGTCTCGGGCGTCGGCAACGTCTACCGCGCCGAGGTCCTCTTCCGGCACGGCATCGACCCGTACCGCCCGGGCAAGGACCTCACCCGCGCCGAGTGGGACGCCATGTGGGCCGACCTGGCCGCCCTGATGCGTGAGGGCGTGCGCAACAACCGCATCGACACCGTCCGCGACGAGCACCTGCCCGAGGCGATGGGCCGGCCGCCCCGCGTCGACGACCACGGCGGCGAGGTGTACGTCTACCGGCGGGCGAACATGCCCTGCCACATCTGCGGGGGCGAGATCCGCACCGCCGACCTCGCCGCCCGCAACCTCTTCTGGTGCCCCGGCTGTCAGTCCCGCTGACGCGGGTGTGTCAGAAGCCGTGCGGCAGCCAGGGCGCCACGTCCCCGACGAAGGCCCGCGAGGCCTCCGTCAGCGCGCCCGGCCGCAGCTCCCGCACCAGGCCGGCCGCGGCCAGCGAGGTGAGGGTGATCCCGCCCAGGTACGCCGACCCCAGCTCCCGCACCGACAGCTCCAGGTCCGCCGGCTCCTCGGTCCGGGTGCAGCGGGCCACGCCCTTGGCGTCCACCACCAGCCGCCACCGCCCCTCGTTCCAGGGGCAGAACGCGTCCGCCACCGCCATGACCACGTCCACCGGCGCCCCGTACGTCCGCGCCTCCAGCGCCGCCGCCAGGTCCACCAGCCGTACGTGCAACGAGTCCCGCGTCCGCGGCCGCGACCGCCGGATGTCGCTCACCAGATGCAGCACCGGGTCGTCCACCGGCCGGCGCGGCGCCCGTACCGTCCAGGTCAGGTCGATCGAGCACAGGTAGCGCCACAGGGCCGCGGACGCCGCCGGGTCCAACGCGTCGAGATCGCTCACCTCGACCTTGCCCTCCGCACCCACATGGTCCCAGTCGGCCTTGACCCGATAGCGGGCGTACCCGGCCACCTCCCCGTCCTCCCGCTCGGCGACCACGCACTTCAGCGCCGAACCGTTGCCACGCGTCGAGGCCGGATCCACCAGCGGCATCCCCTCCCAGCCCGGCTGCCGCGCGAGCATGCCCGGCCGGGTGGCGACCAGCGCCGCGTACACCCGCTCGCAGTCGGCCAGCGCCCGGCCCGGATCCACGAGCCGCAACCGGATGCCGTCCGTCCCCGGCGGTACGGACAGCCGGACGCGGGTCGTGTCGATCTCCACCGACAGGGCGTAGGCGGCCGTGCCGTAGCCGAAGCGCCCGTAGATCGCCGGATCCGAGGCCGTCAGCACGGCGAGCGGTTCGCCGCCCGCCCGGATGTCGTCGAGCTGGCGCCGCATCAAAGAGGTGAGCAGCCCCCGCCGGCGATGGGTGGGGGAGACGCCCACCGCCGTGACACCGGCCGCCGGGACGACCGCCCCGCCCGGCACGGACAACCGGAAGGCGAAGGCGCCGGCCGAGCCCACGCAGGTGTCACCGTCCCAGACGCCGAGCGAGCGATCGGTGTCCGTCAGCGACCTGCACAGCTCCCGCTCCTCGGGAGCCTCCGGGACACCGCCGAACGCCAGTTCCAGCTGGTCGTACCAGACATCCCACTCATCAGCTCGTATTACGCGCATCTCCAGAGTCATGTGCCCATCCCTAGCAGGGCATTCCGTCCCAGTCGACCTGTTTTCGGGCGCCCGCCGTCCCCTGGTCCGGGGGTACCCCTGCGCATCCACAGCCAGGATGGATAAGGTCCCGAAGCAATGGCCGGAGCACGCGTGGAATCCCTCATGGCCCGGATGCGCATGCTGTCGCACCGGAGCCGCACTGCCCTGCGTAAATCAGCCGTCGACTACTTCCGCGGCGACGGCTCCGACTGGCTCGCCTTCGGCGGGCTGCTGCTCACCATCCCCGCCATCGCCTGCGGCACGATCATGCTGCCGGTCTGGTTCTCGCCCTCGGCGCTCGTCCTGCCGATCGTCGCCGGCGGCCTGCTGCTGCGCCCCGCCAGCCTCCTCGCCCTCTACGCCGCCTCCGCGACCGCACTGATCGTCGAGGCCCTGGTACTCGGCCCGTACACCCAAGGTCCCGCCCGCGTCACCCCCGGCACCGTGCTGGTCGTCGCGGCCTGCGGATTCTTCGGCCTGGTCATCGCCCAGTTCCGCAGCCGCGTCGGCGTGCCCTGGCGGCGCGGCGGCACCATGCTCTTCGACCTGCGCGAACGCATCCGCGTACAGAGCAAACTGCCCGCCCTGCCACGCGGCTGGCACCGCGAGATGGCCCTGCGCCCCGCCGGCGGCCAGTCCTTCTCCGGCGACTTCGTCGTCGCGGCCCGCACCAACGGCGGCCGGACCCTGGAGATCGTCCTGACCGACGTCTCCGGCAAGGGCATGGAGGCCGGCTCCCGGGCCCTGCTGCTGTCCGGCGCCTTCGGCGGGCTGCTCGGCGCGCTGCCCGCCCACGGCTTCCTGCCCGCCGCCAACGGCTACCTGCTCCGCCAGGACTGGGACGAGGGCTTCGCCACCTCCATCCACCTCGTCCTGGACCTGGAGACCGGCGACTACGAACTCCTTTCGGCCGGCCACCTCCCCGCCCTCCAACTCTCGGCGGGCACCGGCCGCTGGCAGGAGAAGACCGGCGAGGGCCCCCTCCTCGGCGTCTACGACGGCGCCGAATTCACCCCCGACCGCGGCAACCTGCGCCCCGGCGACGTCCTGATGCTCTTCACCGACGGCCTGGTCGAGACCTCCGACCGGGAGATCAGCGAGGGCATCGACCGCCTCACCGGGGAGGCCGACCGCTACGTCGCCTCCGGCTGGGACGGCGCGGCCTGGCACCTGATCGAGAAGGTCGCCAAGGACGTCAACGACGACCGCGCCCTGCTGCTCATCCGCCGCTCCGCCTGACCGCGAGGTGGGGTTTCGACGGCCACGCTCGCCACCGGGCGTACTCCGGCCTTCGCCGCCGCGGGCTGAGGCTTTCTCGGCGGGTCGGCGGGTCGGCGGGTCGGCGGGTCGGCGGGTCGGCGGGTCGGTGGATCAGCGGGTGAGCGGCTGCCACGGCCCGAGCCCCAGCTTCCCGGTGTTCCCGAGGTCCACCGGCGAGGCCAACCGCAGCGACAGCCGGGGCGCGCCGGGCCGGGGCTCGACCTCCAGGACCTGCGCCGTGGTGGCCACCACCGTCCCGTCGGTGACGAGGTTGCGCCACACGATCCCGAAGACGGCCGCCTGTCCCGGGGCCAGCGCCACCCGCTGCGGTGCCGCGTCCAGGTTCGGCGTGCCCGTGGTGATCCCCGCCGACCCGTGCTCCACCGAGACCTCCAGCGGACCGTCGCGGTCGTCGCGCAGCGACAGCCGCGGGTAGCCCTCCAGCACGTACGGCTGCGTACCGCAGTTGACCAGCTGGAAATCCGCCACCCGCAGCCCCATCGCCGCGTTCCCCTCCCCCTCGACGAGCCGGACCCCGCCCTCGGGGCAGGCCTGCGCCGTGGCCGACGGCGCCGGCGGCGCACTGCGGTCGGGCGCGGGCCTCGCCGTCACACTCACCGCGGTCGGCCCGGGAGCGGTCCTCGGGGCCGGTGGCGTCGAGCACCCCGCCGCCCCCGCCACCACGCCCGCCAGCGCCCCCGCCGTCACCAGGGCCCGTATCCGTCGCCTCGTCCGCCGCTTCGTGATCATCCGGTGAGCCTACGACGACACGCGGGCCAATCCCCGTGGATTGGCCCGCCCCCTCGGGCCGGGCCGCGCCTACCGTGCCCCCATGGACCGCACGCTCGCCGCCGACCTCGCCCGGCTCCCCGAACTCCTCGACGCCACCCGCGCCGCAGCCGCCGACGCGCTCGCCACGCTGGACGCGCGTCCCGTCGTACCGCCCGCACCGTCCGTACCGCCCGCCGGGCAGGCGCGCGCCCCCGAAGGCCTGCCGGAGCACGCCACCGGCACGGACGCCGCGCTCGACGCCTTCCGCGACCGCTGGGAGCCGCGGCTGTCGGCCTCCGCGGGACCGCGCTACCTCGGCTTCGTCACGGGAGGCGCCACCCCGGCCGCCCTCGCCGGCGACTGGCTCACCGCCGTCCACGACCAGAACTCCAACTCCGCCCTCGACGGCGGCGGCCAGGACCTCGAACGCGAGACCGTCGGCTGGCTGCGCGAGCTCTTCGGCCTGAGCGCCGCCCACTGCGGCACCTTCGTCTCCGGCGCCACCATGTCCAACACCACCGGCCTCGCCATCGCCCGCGAATGGCTCGGCGAACGCCTCGGAGTCTCGCCCGCCGACGACGGCGCGGCGGCGCTCGGACCGGTCCGCGTGCTCTCCGGAGCCCCGCACTCCTCGATCGGCAAGGCCCTCTCGGTCCTGGGCCTCGGCCGCAACTCCCTGGTCCGGGTGCCCACCTTGCCGGGCCGCGAGGCCGTCGACCCCGCAGCCCTGGAACGGGCGCTGGCCGACACCCCCGGACCCGCCGTGGTCGTCGCCAACGCCGGCACCGTCAACACCGTCGACTTCGACGACCTCCGGGCCATCCAAGCCCTGCGCGAGCGCCACGACTTCTGGCTGCACACCGACGCCGCGTTCGGCGCCTTCGCCGCCCTCTCCCCGGAGCACGCGCCCCTCGTCGACGGCCTGGACGCCTCCGACTCCGTCTGCGTCGACCTGCACAAATGGCTCAACGTCCCCTACGACAGCGCCGTCCAGTTCACCCGCCGCCAAGATCTGCAGGCCCGTGTCTTCCAGAACTCCGCCGCCTACCTCGGCCCCCTCGGCGAGGACCCCGACCTCGTCCACCTCACCCCCGAGAACTCCCACCGGCTGCGGGCCCTCGCCGCCTGGTTCACGCTCCGCGCGTACGGCCGCCAGGGCCACCGGGAGATCGTCGAACGCGACATCGCCTGCGCCCGCGCCCTGGGCGCCGCCGTGGCCGAGGACCCCGCCCTCACCCTCCTCGCCCCGGTCCGCCTGAACGTCGTCTGCTTCACCCTCGCCGAGGCCCCCACCCCCGCACGCCTCACCGCCCTGCGCGAGGCGGTGGCCGGCGAGGTGTTCGTCACTCCCACCGTCCTCGAGGGAACCGCCGGCCTGCGCGCCGCGTTCTCCAACTGGCGTACCACACAGGCGGACGTACGCCGGGCAGCGGAGGCACTCGGCGCAGCGGCAAGGGAGATCGCATGACGGACAGCCCCCTGACTCTGATCGAGGTCGAGGCCTTGGCGCGCGACGCGCACGAGGGCCAGACCGACAAGGCCGGACGGCCGTACGCCGAACACCTCGCGGCCGTCGCCGAGGGCGTACGACTGCGCGGCGGCACCGCCGAACAGCAGGCGGCGGCCTGGCTCCACGACGCCATCGAGGACGAGGCCCTCAGCCTCACCTGGCTGGACGCGGCGGCTCTCCCGCAGACGGTGAAGGACATGGTCCTGGCGGTCACCAAACGCCCGGGTGAGCCGGTCGAGCGGTACGCGGCGCGCATCCTGGCCACCCCGGGCGCCCTGCTGATCAAGGAGGCCGACCTCGCGCACAACGCGGACCCCGTACGGCTCTCCGTGCTCGACGCTCCCACGCGCGAGCGGCTGTCCGTAAAGTATGCGAATATCCGTTCCCTCCTCGGCCTCACCACCCCGTGATCCGTGCCCCGCGCCCGAAATATTCCTGTTGCTCGTGGGGTTGGCGGAAACGGAACCACGGTGGTTCGTCACGGGGCGTATAGCCGAGGCCCGTTGGTGGGAGGATGGTCCATGTGGGGGTGTGCCTGGCCGCACGCCCCGGGCCGACCAGGGGACGACCGAAGGTGTGATCAGTAGTGGCCATTTCGCTGTCAGTGGTGGTTCTGTTGGCGGTCATCCTGGTGGTGCTGATCCGCGGCAACCACATCAAGACGGGCCCCGCCATCATCGCGGCGCTCTTCGGCTTCTTCCTCGCGTCCAGCTCGATCGCGGACGACGTGAACCGCTTCCTGAACTCCCTCGCGACGATGATCGCGAACATCAAGCTCTGATCCGCGGGCGGTCGACCCGGGGCGCCGTGGACCGCCGCCGGTACCTCGCCGCCAGGATCGGCAGCACCAGGAAGAACAGGGCGGCCCCGCCCGCCGTCACCGCCCCCACGGCCGCCGCGCCGCCCCCGAGGTCCTCCTCACGGGCGACCACACGCGGATCGTCCGCCCGGTGGCGAACGGCCGTCCGAGCGCCGACCGGGCTCTTGCCGCCGCCGCTACCCACCGGCAGATCCGCCGTCACGGTCCGCCCGGCCGCCTCGAACTCGACCTGGCACCGACCCAGCACGCACGAGCCGCCCGTGCGCAACGTCGCCTGAGCCCGCTCGCCGCCGCGCAGCGACCGTAGGTGCTGGGCCGCCGGAAGCAGCACCAGCACCGACAACGCGCCCAGCAGCAGCGCGAGCACCAGCGGCACGACCAAGGCCGTACGAGACCCCCAACGGCGCCCACCGCCGACGCCCACCGTCGTTGCCGTCCACGTTCCCCACCCCCGTTCACCGCCGAACAGGATGCAACGGGAAGCGACTTGGCGGCACGTGTCGATGCCGGCACACCCGCACCCGCCCCGACTTCCCGCCGTCGGCAACGAAGACGCGGACCGCGAAGCTCAGCAGAACCTCCGAGTACGGCCGCAGGAGGGCCGGAGCCGCCGCCTCCGGGTGACCATGCGAGCACAGGTCCGGAAGGGGGAGACGGTATGGCACAGGTGCACCGGCGGGCGGGGACGGGGAACGGCGGGGAGGCGCTCGACGTGTACGAGTACGCCTACCTCGCAGGCGGCGAGCAGCGCGTCCTGGAGAGCGCGATCATCGCGCTCGTCGAGCGCGGGACACTGTCCCTGCGGGCCGGCCGGCTCCGCACCGTCGACGCGGAGCAGCCCCCGCATCCGGTCGAACGCGCGGTGATCGCCGCGTGCCCGCGCAGCAAGCGCGTCGAGGAGGTGTTCGAGGACCTCAGGCACCGCGAGGAAATCGACGCCCTCGTCCACCGGCTCGTCCACCTCGGCCTCGTACGCGACTGGCACCGCCGACCCACCCGTGCGGGACGCCGGCAGCTGGCGGCCGCGGTATCGCAGGGAACCCTTCCCGCGTACGTGCTCGAAGGCGCCGCGGCCCTCGCCCCGGGCCCCGTCCGAGCCGGACTGAGCGGCCCCCACACCCTCCCCGACGGCCTCGGCCGCACGCTGCGCCGCATGGGCAAAGCCCTCGAAGACGACTCCGACACCACCTCGGGCGGCTACGGCGGCGGAGGGGACGGCGGCGGAGGCGGCGGGGACTGAAGGCCGCACCGAGGGCCTACGCAGGCCCCCACGAGGGGCAGGTGACGGCTACAGGTGATCCGGATCCGACGCCCACTCCGCCACGAGATCCGCGCACAGGATCCGCACCGTCGCACAGGTGAGCCTCAGTTCATGACTGCAGCCCACCTCATGCGGCAGCACCTCGTCCAGCCGCACGCTGTTGTGGTCGGACAGCTCGACGTCACCGCCGTCGTCCGCTGTGATCTCGACGCGGCCGACCCCGCTGTACCGAATCGTGAGCACCTCGTCCTGACCCCCTGACCAGGCGAAACGGATCTCGAACCGCTCCGGGGCGCCGTCGGTGGGAGGCAGAGCCAGAGGGCGGAGGTCCTTGACGCACCGCGCCGCCGAGAAGTCGTAGTGGTCGGGATCCGTGGCGAACGCACGCGCGCCGGGCGGGAGGGCCGGGGCGATGTCGGGCAACGCGGCGAGGTAGGCGCCGGGGCTGTGCCAGTACGTCCCTCGTCCCTGCTGTTCGACCACCACGTATTTCACGTTGCCTCCTCGGTCGACGGTTTGAGGTACTCGAGCGACGCGCCGACTGTATGTGCGGACGGCCGAACTTCGAGACGGGGGCTCCGATGGAACGAGTAGAGGCCGAGCTGTTCACCGACGGCGGCAACGACGCCGTGGTGCGCCTCCCGGGACGCAACTTCCCGGGGGTCCTGATCCAGGGGGACACCCTGAGCATCCTTCGGACGGACGTGGCCGAGCTCATCGAACTCTGCGCCGCCGGTGACCTGGAGGAGGCCCGGCACGCGGCGAGCCTCCTCCACGCCGACCTGGACGAAAAGCTCCTGCGCTACACGGACGCGCTCGACGCCCACGGAATCCGTCGACCCTTCTTCTGATCCGCGATCGCGCTCCGAGGCACACGAAGGCGCCGGAGCGCGGGAGTTGATGACGCGTAGGGAGTCACGACACCGCCCGTTCCGTACCGATCCACCGCCGCGCCGGCGACGATCGGGGGCCGGCCGATCGCCGACGCGCCGAGCGGGCTCGTGGGAAGGGCACGCAGAGAGCACGTGGAGGTGATGGTCGCCCCCGGAACGACGAAGGGCCAGGTCGAGGAGATGCCCTCTGACCTGGCCCTTCGTACTTCTGAGCGGGTGACGGGAATCGAACCCGCGTAGCTAGTTTGGAAGACTAGTGCTCTACCATTGAGCTACACCCGCAACGCGTGCGCCGCAGGTCCGAGGACCTTGGCACGGACAGCATCCTAGCGGGTCGCTCCCGGTGGGTGCACACCACATTCGACGCCGTGGCGGACGTCCACCCGAAATACCTCGGGAAACCCCGCGCATCAGAGTGTCTCCGGGCATGTACCCTACGTGTCGCACCGACGGGGTGTGGCGCAGCTTGGTAGCGCGTCCGCTTTGGGAGCGGAAGGTCGTCGGTTCGAATCCGGCCACCCCGACCAGCAGCAGTGTTCTCCACAAGATCGCGTTGTGGGCTGATTGCCGCTTGCGGTTACTATGCAAGCTGCGTGCCCGTGTGTCTGATGTACCGGGCCGAAGTCCGCCGAACCGCTGAATCACAGCGTGACGGCAGAATCCCCAGCAGTCAGCCACAAGGAGACCGAACCGTGAAGAGCGCCGTGGAGACCCTGAACCCGACTCGGGTTCGGCTCACTGTTGAGGTGCCCTTCGAGGAGCTCAAGGACAGCCTCGACGCGGCGTACAAGAAGATCAACCAGCAGGTCACGGTGAAGGGCTTCCGCAAGGGCAAGATCCCGGCCCGCGTCATCGACCAGCGCTTCGGCCGCGGTGCGGTGCTGGAGGAGGCCGTCAACGACGCGCTCCCGAAGTTCTACACCGAGGCCGTCAACGAGGCCGACCTGAACCCGCTGGGCCAGCCGGACGTGGACATCACCGAGCTCAAGGACGGCGAGGTCCTCGCCTTCACCGCCGAGGTCGACGTCCGTCCCGAGATCGAGATCCCGGACTTCTCCGGCATCGAGGTCGAGGTCGACGCCATCGAGGTCTCCGACGAGGACGTCGAGAAGTCCGTCGAGCAGCTGCGCGGCCGCTTCGCGTCCACCCAGGACGTCGAGCGCGCCGCCGCCGAGGGTGACGTCGTCACCATCGACCTCGAGGCCAAGGTCGACGGCGAGGTGCTGCCCGACGGCGTCGCCTCCGACGTCTCCTACACCATCGGCTCGGGCGAGCTCCTCGAGGGCATCGACGAGGCCGTGACCGGCCTGGAGGCCGGCGGCGAGGCCACCTTCACCTCGCAGCTGAAGGGCGGCTCCGCCGAGGGCAAGGACGCCGAGGTCACCGTCAAGGTCACCAAGGTCTCCGCCAAGGAGCTCCCGGAGCTGGACGACGAGTTCGCGCAGATGGCGAGCGAGTTCGACACCCTTGAGGACCTCAAGGCGGACAGCCGCAAGCGCCTCGAGAACATGAAGCAGTACGACCAGGCCACGCAGGCCCAGGAGCGCGTCCTGGAGAAGCTGCTGGAGCTCGTCGAGGTCCCGATCCCCGAGAAGCTCCTCGCGGACGAGGTCCAGACCCGCAAGCACAACCTGGAGCACCACCAGCTCGGCCAGATGGGTCTGACCATCGAGAAGTACCTGGAGTTCCAGGGCAAGACGGTCGAGGAGTTCGACGCCGAGACCTCCGAGCAGGCCATCAAGGGCATCAAGACGCAGTTCGTCCTCGACGCGCTGGTCAACAAGGAGAAGCTGGGCGTCGACCAGGAGGAGCTCACCGAGCACCTCATGCGCCGTGCCGCTTCCTCCGGCATGTCCCCCGACCAGTTCGCCCAGGCCGTGGTCGAGGGTGGCCAGGTTCCGATGCTGGTCGGCGAGGTCGCCCGCGGCAAGGCCCTCGCGGTCGTCGTCGAGGCCGCCAAGGTCGTCGACACCAACGGTGAGGTCGTGGACCTGTCCGACGAGGACGAGGAGCAGGTCGCCGAGACCGCCCTGGCCGCCGTCGACGGCGACGACGAGGTCAAGGCCGACGAGGCCAAGTAACACCCCGGGCGAAGCCCGCTGAGCAGTGCCCCGAAGGGCCCGGACACCGTCGTGTCCGGGCCCTTCGGCACAGGCCCCGTAAGGCCCCCGGAGCTTGCGCTCCGAGCGAACAGTTCGGGAAGCGGGATGGCGTTGTCCTACCTGCGCGTTAGGGTCCATGAATACGAGGGCACGTGAGTACCCGGGCGCCGGCGGACCCGTCCGCTCCGGCCGGACCGGACCCCAGAACGAGACGCTGAGACGGCACATGGCCGTCGGAGACGAGCAGGTGGATACGTGACGAATCTGAAGCCTTACGCCGCGGGTGAGCCGTCCATCGGTGGCGGCCTCGGCGACCATGTCTACAACCGGCTGCTCGGCGAGCGCATCATCTTCCTCGGCCAGCAGGTCGACGACGACATCGCCAACAAGATCACCGCGCAGCTCCTCCTCCTGGCCGCCGAGCCGGAGAAGGACATCTACCTCTACATCAACAGCCCCGGTGGCTCCGTGACGGCCGGTATGGCCGTCTACGACACCATGCAGTACATCCCGAACGACGTCGTCACCATCGGAATGGGCATGGCGGCCTCGATGGGCCAGTTCCTGCTCACCGGTGGCGCCAAGGGCAAGCGCTTCGCCCTGCCGAACACCGACATCCTGATGCACCAGGGCTCCGCCGGTATCGGTGGCACCGCGTCGGACATCAAGATCCAGGCCCAGTACCTGCTGCGCACCAAGCAGCGGATGGCCGAGATCACCGCGTTCCACTCGGGCCAGACCGTCGAGGCCATCATCCGCGACGGTGACCGCGACCGCTGGTTCACCTCCGAGGAGGCCAAGGACTACGGCCTCATCGACGAGATCATCTCGGCAGCGTCCAACGTTCCGGGCGGCGGCGGCACCGGGGCCTGATCCCGGTATCCGACGTCAGTAACCCCGCAGCCGACAGCCCGCAGAACGCCACCAGGATGGTGAACACCCAGATGCAGAACAACTTCTCCGCGAGCGGCCTCTACACCGGCCCGCAGGTGGACAACCGCTACGTCATCCCGCGCTTCGTCGAGCGCACCTCGCAGGGCGTGCGCGAGTACGACCCGTACGCGAAGCTCTTCGAGGAGCGCGTGATCTTCCTCGGTGTGCAGATCGACGACGCGTCCGCCAACGACGTCATGGCGCAGCTGCTGTGCCTGGAGTCGATGGACCCGGACCGCGACATCTCCATCTACATCAACAGCCCCGGTGGCTCGTTCACCGCGCTGACGGCGATCTACGACACGATGCAGTTCGTGAAGCCGGACATCCAGACGGTCTGCATGGGCCAGGCGGCCTCCGCCGCCGCCGTCCTGCTGGCCGCCGGTACCCCCGGCAAGCGCATGGCCCTGCCGAACGCCCGTGTGCTGATCCACCAGCCCTCCGGTGGCACCGGCCGCGAGCAGCTCTCCGACCTGGAGATCGCGGCCAACGAGATCCTGCGCATGCGTGACCAGCTGGAGACCATGCTGGCCAAGCACTCGACGACGCCGATCGAGAAGATCCGCGACGACATCGAGCGCGACAAGATCCTCACGGCCGAAGATGCTCTCGCGTACGGGCTGATCGACCAGATCATCTCCACCCGTAAGAGCAGCAAGGCCTGATCCTTGCCACCAGTTGGCGTGAGCACGTCTCAGGACTCGGAGATGTGAACCACGTCAAGGGGGCCCCGCACGGGGCCCCCGGCAAGGTACCGTCGGATATGAGGCACCAGGAGCGCTGAACCAGGCGTCTCCCAGGCGAAGGGGAAGCACCTCGTGGCACGCATCGGTGACGGCGGCGACCTGCTCAAGTGCTCGTTCTGCGGAAAGAGCCAGAAGCAGGTGAAGAAGCTCATCGCAGGACCCGGTGTGTACATCTGCGACGAGTGCATCGACCTCTGCAACGAGATCATCGAAGAGGAACTCGCGGAGACCTCCGAGGTCCGGTGGGAGGAACTCCCCAAGCCCCGTGAGATCTACGAGTTCCTGGAGAGCTACGTCGTCGGCCAGGAGCCGGCGAAGAAGGCTCTCTCGGTAGCGGTCTACAACCACTACAAGCGGGTACAGGCCGGCGAGAACGGCGGCGCGCAGGGCCGGGACGACGCGATCGAGCTCGCCAAGTCCAACATCCTGCTGCTGGGCCCCACGGGCTCGGGCAAGACGCTGCTGGCGCAGACCCTCGCCCGCATGCTGAACGTCCCCTTCGCCATCGCCGACGCGACGGCGCTGACGGAGGCCGGGTACGTCGGCGAGGACGTCGAGAACATCCTGCTGAAGCTGATCCAGGCCGCCGACTACGACGTCAAGAAGGCCGAGACCGGGATCATCTACATCGACGAGATCGACAAGGTGGCCCGCAAGAGCGAGAACCCGTCGATCACGCGCGACGTGAGCGGCGAGGGCGTGCAGCAGGCCCTCCTGAAGATCCTGGAAGGCACGACGGCCTCGGTGCCGCCGCAGGGCGGGCGCAAGCACCCGCACCAGGAGTTCATCCAGATCGACACGACGAACGTGCTCTTCATCGTGGGCGGCGCCTTCGCCGGCCTGGAGAAGATCATCGAGTCGCGTGCGGGCGCCAAGGGCATCGGCTTCGGGGCGACGATCCGCTCGAAGCGCGAGATCGAGGCCAGCGACCAGTTCCAGGAGGTCATGCCGGAGGACCTGGTGAAGTTCGGGATGATCCCCGAGTTCATCGGCCGCCTCCCCGTGCTGACCTCCGTCCACAACCTGGACCGCGAGGCCCTGCTCCAGATCCTGATCGAGCCGCGCAACGCGCTGGTGAAGCAGTACCAGCGGCTGTTCGAACTCGACGGTGTGGAGCTGGACTTCGAGCGCGAGGCGCTGGAGGCCATCGCGGACCAGGCGATCCTCCGCCAGACGGGCGCGCGCGGTCTGCGCGCCATCATGGAAGAGGTCCTGATGTCGGTGATGTACGAGGTCCCGTCCCGCAAGGACGTGGCCCGCGTGGTCATCACCGCGGACGTGGTCCGCTCCAACGTCAATCCGACGCTGGTCCCCCGGATCGTCCCGAAGGACCAGGGCCCGCACGAGAAGTCGGCGTAGCCGCCACGGAATCGAGGAGGGGCGCCAGGCCAACGGCCTGGCGCCCCTTTCTGTGTTCCGGACTATCTTGATCGATAATCGGACTCGCATTCGATCCCCTGGTGACCTGGGGGGCTTTCCTTGATCAACTCTGTGTGGCGAACTTCCACGGAGGGATGAGGAATGAAGAAGAAGCGCGCGATCGGCGTCCTGGCGGCCGCATTCGCTGCTACCGCCCTGCCTCTGGCGGCGGCCTCACCTGCGTCGGCCTCGTCGGCCGACTGCCAGGTCTACCTGCGTAACGTGGGCTACACCGTGGGTCCGCGGGTGCAGGAAGCATGTGATGCCGGCGCCGCTTGGGACATGTCGGGCATGAATCGGCACGGCTGCTTCCTGCTCCTCGTGAACCTCGGGGTGAAGAAGGACGATGCGCTCACGGCCTGTCACGAACTCGCCTGAAGCCCGGGCGGGGCGGCGCGGGGCGTGCACGATGCCCTGCGCCGCCACGGGTTTGATCAGCTCTTGACGCGGGCGGTGTTGTAGAGCTTCGCGGTGAACTCCGCGGTCTGTTCCATCGTGTATCCGGGCTTGTTCGCGAACAGGGAGGCCACATCGGTGGCGGTGACCATGCTCAGGGTGCTGTAGTCGCCCCAGATGCAGATCGGGAGGGTGAACTCCTTGGGGCCCTTGGTCGTTGTGTCCTTGATGACGAACTTCGCTTCCTGGCACTTCATCACGGCGCCCTTGAAGCCGGCCGGCGTCATCGCCTTGGGGCTGCCGATCAGCGTGACGTCCGACTTGCCGTCCTTGGACGCGTTCAGCTTGGCCATGGCGAAGTAGCCGTCCACGGACTTCTCCGGGTCGGCGATCTCGCCGTAAAGGCCCTTGAAACTGAGGCCCTTGCCTGTCAGCGGGTTCTTCGGGTCGCCGGCCGTGTAGGCCATACCGACCCGGGCCGGGTTCTTGACGCCCGAGGCCTCGGCCTCCTTCTTGTCCTCGTCGGTGAAGGCCGGCTCCTTGTACGACGGGTCCTTCTTGAAGTCGTCCACCGACTCCGGGGCGACCAGCTTGTAGCCCTTGGTGTCCGCAGAGATGTCGCCGCCCGCGCCGCCGCCCGCGAGGTACCAGCCGCCGCCCGCGATCACCGCCACCGCGACGACCACGCCGATGATCAGGCCCGCCTTCGACTTCTTCGGCGGCTGGCCGCCGTACGGGGCCTGCTGCTGCGGGTAGCCGTACGCCGGCGTCGGGGGCTGCTGGGGGTAGCCCTGCGGGGGGACGCCCGGCTGCTGCGGGTAGCCGTAGCCCGGCTGCGGGGCCGGCTGCCCGTACGGGTTCGGCTGGGGGGCGGGCTGGCCGTACGGGCCCGGCGGCGGAGGGGGCTGCTGGCCGTACGGTCCCGGCTGCTGAGGCTGCTGTCCGTAGGGCCCTGGCTGGTTGTAGCTCATCCCGCGTCCCCCAATGAGGTTGCTCATCCGTTTCACACATCCTGACGGAAGCCGGGAGCGGGAAGGGCGCCGGGCCCCGGGAATACCGGTTTCATGACTGGACTGTTACCGCTCTAAACTGTGCCCCGTGACCGAGAACACGCAGACACCCAGCAGCCCCACCTCCGAACTGCCGACCACGTACGCGCCGGCCGAGGTAGAAGGGAAGCTCTACGAGCGCTGGGTAGAGCGCGGTTACTTCGAGGCGGACGCCAAGAGCGAGAAGCCTGCGTACACGATCGTCATTCCGCCCCCGAACGTCACCGGCTCCCTGCACCTGGGGCACGCCTTCCAGCACACGCTCATGGACGCCCTGACCCGCCGCAAGCGGATGCAGGGCTACGAGTCGCTCTGGCTGCCCGGCATGGACCACGCCGGTATCGCCACCCAGAACAAGGTCGAGCAGCAGCTCGCCGAGGAGGGCAAGTCCCGCCACGACCTGGGCCGCGAGGAGTTCACCGACCGGGTCTGGAAGTGGAAGGAAGAGTACGGCGGCAAGATCCTCGGCCAGATGCGCCGTCTCGGCGACGGCGTCGACTGGTCGCGTGAGCGCTTCACCATGGACGAGGGCCTGTCCAAGGCCGTCCAGACGATCTTCAAGCGGCTCTACGACGACGAGCTCATCTACCGCGCCGAGCGCATCATCAACTGGTGCCCGCGCTGCCTGACCGCCATCTCCGACATCGAGGTGGAGTACCAGGACGACGCCGGCGAGCTCGTCTCCATCCGCTACGGCGAGGGCGAGGACAGCCTGGTCGTCGCCACCACCCGCGCCGAGACGATGCTCGGTGACACCGCGGTCGCCGTCCACCCCGACGACGAGCGCTACGCCCACCTCATCGGCAAGCAGATCAAGCTCCCGCTGACCGACCGCACCATCCCGGTCGTCGCGGACACGCACGTCGACCCGGAGTTCGGCACCGGCGCCGTCAAGGTGACCCCGGCGCACGACCCGAACGACTTCGCGATCGGCCAGCGCCACGACCTGCAGTCGCTGACGGTCATGGACGAGCACGGCGTGATCACCGTCCACGGCCCCTTCCTCGGCCTGGACCGTTTCGAGGCCCGTTCGGCGATCGTCGGCGCACTGCGCGAGCAGGGGCGCATCGTCGCCGAGAAGCGTCCGTACATGCACTCCGTCGGGCACTGCTCGCGCTGCAAGACCACGGTCGAGCCGCGCCTGTCGATGCAGTGGTGGGTCAAGGTCGGCCCGCTGGCGCAGGCCGCCGGTGACGCCGTCCGCGACGGCCGCGTCAAGATCCACCCCGAGGACATGTCGAAGCGCTACTTCGACTGGGTCGACAACATGCACGACTGGTGCATCTCGCGCCAGCTGTGGTGGGGCCACCGCATCCCGATCTGGTACGGCCCCGAGGGCCAGGTCGTCTGCGTCGGCCCCGACGAGCAGCCGCCCACCGGCGAGGGCTGGACGCAGGACGCCGACGTCCTGGACACCTGGTTCTCCTCCGGCCTCTGGCCCTTCTCCACCCTCGGCTGGCCGGAGCGGACCCCGGACCTGGAGAAGTTCTACGCCACCGACGTCCTGCTCACCGGCCACGACATCATCTTCTTCTGGGTCGCCCGGATGATGATGTTCGGCCTGTACGCCATGGACGGCGTGGCCCCGTTCCACACCATCGCGCTGACCGGTCTGGTCCGCGACGAGTTCGGCAAGAAGATGTCGAAGTCGAACCCGAACGCGGTCGACCCGCTGGACTGGATGGACAAGTACGGCTCCGACGCCGTCCGTTTCACCCTGGCCAAGGGCGCCAACCCGGGTGCGGACGTCCCGATCGGCGAGGACTGGGTCCAGGCGTCCAGCAAGTTCGCCAACAAGATCTGGAACGCCACCCGCTTCGCGCTGATGAACGGCGCCACGATCGAGGGCGAGCTGCCGCCCGTCGAGCGGCTGTCGGCCACCGACCGCTGGATCCTGTCCCGGCTGAACAAGACGGTCGCGCAGGTCGACGGGTACTACGAGGACTACCAGTTCTCGAAGCTCAGCGAGGCGCTCTACCACTTCGCGTGGGACGAGGTCTTCGACTGGTACGTCGAGCTGTCGAAGACGACCTTCTTCGCGGGCGGCGAGCAGGCGCAGGTCTCCGGCCGCGTCCTCGGCGAGGTCGTCGACGTCATGCTGCGACTGCTGCACCCGATCGTCCCCTTCGTCACCGAGACGCTGTGGACCACGCTGACCGGCGGCGAGTCCCTGGTCATCGCCGACTGGCCCAAGGACAGCGGCTTCCGCGACGAGGCCGCCGAGGCGGAGATCGCCTCCGTCCAGTCGGTGATCACCGAGGTCCGCCGCTTCCGCAAGGAGCAGGGACTGCAGGACGGCCAGAAGGTTCCGGCCCGTCTGGACCTGGGCGCCACCGCGCTCGGCGCGCACGAGGCGGCCATCCGGCAGCTGCTGCGCCTCCAGCCGGAGGGTGACTCCTTCAGCGCCACCGCAACCCTCCCGGTCGCCGGCGGCACCGTCGCGCTCGACCTGTCGGGCACCATCGACGTGGCGGCCGAGCGCAAGCGTCTGACGAAGGACCTGGGCGCCGCGGAGAAGGAGAAGCAGCAGGCCGAGGCGAAGCTCGGGAACGAGGCCTTCATCGCCAAGGCCCCGGACAACGTCGTGGACAAGATCAAGGGCCGGCTCGCCAAGGCCGAGGCGGACATCGCCCGGCTCCAGGCGCAGCTGGACGGCCTGCCGGCCGCCTAGTCCCGTCGCACCCGGTACGTACGTACAGGTGAAGGCCCCCGCACCGTCGGTCGATGCGGGGGCCTTCGCCGTATCCCTTCCCCGTGCGGGGGTTCGTGTCACAGCGGACTCCTGTCCGAAGTGCCCTAAATCACTGCTATTTCGATTCCGGGGCGATCCGAACCCGAGCGCCGACCCCGGATGATGGAGGGCATGCGCGTCAAGCCCGTCGTCCCGGCCTTCGACCGGCTGCTGGCTTCCGGCCGTCGGCTCACCGAGGGCTGGGCCGGATCGCCGCGGGCCGTGGACGTGCTCACCGCGCTCGGTTGCCTCGGCCTGATGGCCCTCGACCTCCCGGGCCTCGCCGCCGCCGACAACTCCCTGACCGGGCCCGCCGCCGCCGTCGTCCTCGCCCTGGGCTGCGTCACCCTGCTGGTGCGCCGCCGGCAGCCCTGGCTCTCGTACCTGGCCGCGCTGCTCTTCATCGGATGGCTGCACGAGCTCACCCTGATCCAGTTCGCCCTCTACTCGGTCGGCCGCTACCGCGGGCGCCGGGCCGGGATCCTCGCCACCCTCGCCTACGTGGCCTTCGCGCTGGGCATGTTCGTCCTGCCGGGCTGGCCCGAGCCCGCGGGGCAGACCCTCAGCGGGTTCCTCAGCGTGGTCGTACCCATCGGGGTGCTCGCCTCCGCGGTGGGCATAGCCGCCTACCGGCACGACCTGGTGGGGGAGCTGACCGCCCGGCGGGCCGAGTCCGCCGTGCTCCACGCCGTCCAACAGGAGCGCACCTCCGTGGCCCGCGACGTCCACGACTTCGTCGGGCGCGAGCTGACCCTGCTCACGGTCCGCTCCGAAGTGCTGTCGATGCGGGCGCGGGAGACGGCGTACGGGCCGGACTTCGAGGAGCTGGCCGACACCGCGCGCCGGGCCCACCTGGTGCTCAACGAGATCATCGTGCAGCGCGGGGAGCGGGCCTCGACCCCCGGCGTGAACGGGCTGCCGGCGCTCGCCGAGGAGAGCGGGCGCGCCGGCTCACCCGTCCGGCTCACCATGGACGAGGACGTGCACGAGCTCTCCCCGCTGCGGCAGGCGGCGGTCTACCGGGTGGTGCAGGAGTGCCTGACCAACGCCGCCAAGCACGCGCACGGGGAGATGATCGACGTGTCGATCACGGCGGACGGCCCGCGGCTGCGGATAGCGGTCCGCAACGGGCTGCCGGATCGGACCCCGGGCCGGGCCCCCGTCTCGGCGGGCTCGGGCACGGCGAGCATGTCCGAGCGCGTGCGCAGCCTCGGCGGGACCCTGACGGCGACCCGCACGCGGGACGCGTACGAGGTCGTCGCCACCCTCCCGCGCGGCTGAGCCCCGCTCAGACCTTCGCCGGGGCCGACGGGCCGCCCAAGGTGTCCAGGGTGTCCAGGTCCTCCACGCAGCGGCCGGAGCCCTGCACCACGCACTCCAGCGGGTTGTCCGCGACGAAGACCGGGATGCCCGTGGCGGAAGCCATCCGCAGGTCCAGGCCGGGCAGCAGCGCGCCGCCGCCGGTCAGCACGATGCCGTGCTCCATCACGTCACCGGACAGCTCCGGCGGGCACTCCTCCAGGGTGGTGCGCACGGCGGTGATGATCGCCTCGACCGGCTCGTCGAGCGCGGCCCGGACGTCCTGCGCGGTCAGCGTGAGGGTCTTGGGCATGCCGCCGACCCGCTCGCGGCCGCGCACGGTGAAGGTGCGCGTCTCCAGCTCCGGCCGGTCCGGGACCGGCCAGGCCGAGCCGAGGCCCAGCTTGACGTCCTCGGCGGTGCGCTCCCCGATGAGCAGTCCGTGCTCCTTGCGTACGTGGTCCATGACCGCGGTGTCGAGGCGGTCCCCGCCGACGCGCAGCGACCGGGAGGTGACGATGCCGCCCAGGGAGATGACGGCGACCTCGGAGGTGCCGCCGCCGATGTCCACGACCATGGAGCCGCGGGGTTCGGCCACGGGCAGTCCGGCGCCGATCGCCGCGGCCATCGGTTCCTCGATGAGGTGCACGGCCCTGGCTCCGGCCCGGGTGGCTGCCTGGACGATGGCCCGCCGCTCGACGGGGGTGACACCGGAGGGCACGCAGATCACCATCCGGGTGCGGGGCCGCCTTCCGGGGACGGCCTTGCGGACGAAGTGCCGGATCATCTCCTCCGCGGCCTCGTAGTCGCAGATCACACCGCCCCGCAGCGGGCGGATCGCGGTGATGGAGCCGGGGGTGCGGCCGATGGTCTCCTTGGCGTCCGTACCGACGGCCAGGGCGGTGGTGGTGCCCGCCTTCACGGCGACCACGGACGGCTCATCGAGGACGATCCCGTGCCCCCGTGCGTAGACGAGGGTGTTGGCGGTGCCCAGGTCCATCCCTATGTCGCGGCTGGATGCTGTCTTGTTGCTGCTGGCCTGCGGCATTTATTCCCCTATCTCCTGCCGCAAGGCTTGCATAACGATCAGGTCGCTCCGGGTGCCGTAGGTCCCGAAAGGGCCGGGCCGAAAGTCCTCCGGGTCCCCGTCCGTAGACTGGCCCTGTGAGTGACCAGCAGCCCGAGAGCCACGACCGCGACGACAACGACGACCTCGCCGGCACCTTCGACGAGTTCGACCAGATCGTGGCGGAAGAGTCCGACCGCGACCCCGACCTGGCGGTGATCGAGGCCGGTAGCCGCACCCTGCGCGCCCAGGCCGGACCGCCCCAGGGCGACCCGGTACCCGCCCGGCCCGTCGACCCGGAGGTCGCCAAGGCGCTGCTGGAGGTGGAGCAGGAGCTCGCCACCCGCTGGGGCGAGACCAAGCTGGAGCCCTCGGTGTCGCGGATCGCGGCGCTGATGGACGTGCTGGGCGAGCCGCAGCGCGCGTACCCGTCCATCCACGTGACCGGCACCAACGGCAAGACGAGCACGGCACGGATGATCGAGTCCCTGCTGAACGCCTTCGAGCTGCGCACCGGGCGCTACACCAGCCCGCACGTGCAGTCGATCACCGAGCGGATCAGCCTCGACGGGGCTCCGATCACCGCCGAGCGCTTCGTCGAGACGTACCACGACATCAAGCCGTACGTGGAGATGGTCGACGCGGCCGAGGAGTACCGGCTGTCCTTCTTCGAGGTGCTCACCGGAATGGCCTACGCGGCCTTCGCGGACGCCCCCGTGGACGTGGCCGTGGTCGAGGTCGGCATGGGCGGCAGCTGGGACGCGACCAACGTGATCGACGCGTCCGTCGCGGTGGTCACCCCGATCAGCCTGGACCACACCGACCGGCTCGGCTCCACGCCCGGTGAGATCGCCGTGGAGAAGGGCGGCATCGTCAAGCAGGACGCGACCGTGATCCTGGCCCAGCAGCCGGTGGACGCGGCGCAGGTGCTGCTGAAGAAGGCCGTCGAAGTGGACGCCACGGTGGCCCGTGAGGGCATGGAGTTCGGCGTCGTCTCGCGCGAGGTCGCGGTCGGCGGCCAGCAGCTGACGCTGCGCGGTGTGGGCGGCGAGTACGACGGCATCTTCCTGCCGATGTACGGCGCGCACATGGCGCACAACGCGGCGGTCGCCCTGGCCGCCGTGGAGGCCTTCTTCGGCATCGGCGGCGAGCACGCCCGGGTCCTGGACGTGGACACCGTGCGCAAGGCCTTCGCCTCGGTGTCCTCGCCGGGCCGTATGGAGGTCGTGCGGCGCAGCCCGACCGTGGTCCTGGACGCCGCCCACAACCCGGCGGGCGCCGCGGCCACCGCGGAGGCGGTCACCGAGTCCTTCGGCTTCAGCCGGCTGATCGGGGTCGTGGCCGCGAGCGAGGGCAAGGACGTCCGCGGGGTGCTGGAGGCCTTCGAGCCGATCTTCGCGGAGGTGGTGGTGACGGAGAACTCCAGCCACCGGGCGATGGGCGCGGACGAGCTGGCGGCCGTCGCGGTCGAGGTCTTCGGCGCGGAGCGGGTGCAGGTGGAGCCGCGGCTGGACGACGCCCTGGAGGCGGCGATCACCCTGGCGGAGGAAGAGGCCGAATACGGAGGAGCCGGGGTCCTGGTGACCGGTTCCGTGATCACGGTGGGCGAGGCCCGCCTGCTGCTGAAGAGGGGCTGAGGGATGCGCACGCTGTGTGCGAGCACGCTGATCGGCGAGTTCTTCGTGATCGGCTTCGCGGGGCTGGTGGCGATGAAGGACCCCGATCTGACCCAGGCCACGGTCTGGACGGTGTGCGGGGTCACCATGCTGCTGTCGGTGCTGCTGTGCGGGATGCTGTCGCGTCCCGGGGCGGTCCAGCTGGGCTGGGCGCTGCAGATCGGTCTGGTCCTGAGCGGGTTCGTCGTGCCGACGATGTTCTTCCTCGGCGCGGTGTTCGCCGGGCTGTGGTGGTGCTCGGTGCACTACGGCCGCAAGATCGACACGATCAAGGCGCGCTGGGCGGCCGCTCAGGAGGCCCCCGGGGCTCCCGGAGCGCCTGACGCTGCGTGACGGGTCCCCGGATCGGCCCTGTAGATTCGCCCTACCGCACCCGTTTGCCGCAAGGAGCCGCAACATGACCCAGCGCACCCTCGTCCTGCTCAAGCCCGACGCCGTCCGTCGTGGTCTGGTCGGCGAGATCATCGGCCGTATCGAGCGGAAGGCCGGCTGGACCATCCCCGCACTGGAGCTGCGTACGCTGGACCAGGAGACCCTGGAGGCGCACTACGGCGAGCACAAGGGCAAGCCGTTCTACGAGCCGCTCATGGGCTTCATGGCGAGCGGCCCCGTCGTCGCTCTGGTGGTCGAAGGGGAGCGTGTGATCGAGGGTGTCCGCCAGCTGGCCGGACCCACTGACCCGATCGCCGCGGCTCCGGGCTCCATCCGGGGTGACTTCGGCACGATCACGCGTGAGAACCTGATCCACGCCTCGGACTCGCAGGAGTCCGCCGAACGTGAGCTGAAGCTGTTCTTCCCGGCGCTCTGAGCACTCTTTCCTGACGGAACATCAGCCGAATAGCGCTCATGACCTGGGGCGACCGAAGTAATTTCGGTCGCCCCCCGGTATATCCGGGCCGAAGCGGGAACGCCTGGGCAGGACACGTCGTCACCACTGAGGGGGCGGGTATCCATTCCGGCGGGATTGCCGGAGTCCCGTCGCGCGGTCTTCGTACTTGCGGCACTACGATGGGGCCTCCACCCACACACCCACCTCGCCGACCTGACAGCAGCCGCTATCAACTGGAAGGCCAGACGCTCCTCATGGGGAACAAGGGGAACAAAATGTCGTTCATCGGCCGTGACATGGCGATCGACCTCGGGACCGCCAACACGCTGGTGTACGTGAGGGGCCGGGGGATCGTCCTGAACGAGCCGTCCGTGGTCGCCATCAACACGAACACCGGCGGCATCCTGGCGGTCGGCTCGGAGGCGAAGAAGATGATCGGGCGCACGCCCGGCAACATCGTCGCCGTACGGCCCCTCAAGGACGGCGTGATCGCCGACTTCGAGATCACCGAGCGCATGCTCCGGTACTTCATCCTCAAGATCCACAAGCGCCGCTACCTGGCCCGCCCGCGCGTGGTGGTCTGCGTTCCCTCCGGCATCACGGGAGTGGAGCGACGCGCCGTCATCGAGGCGTCCACGCAGGCCGGCGCCCGCCAGGTGCACATCATCGAAGAGCCCATGGCCGCCGCCATCGGCTCGGGCCTGCCCGTCCACGAGGCCACCGGCAACATGGTCGTGGACATCGGCGGCGGCACCACCGAGGTCGCCGTCATCTCCCTCGGCGGAATCGTCACGGCACAGTCCATCCGGGTGGCCGGCGACGAGCTCGACAACGCGATCATCCAGCACATCAAGAAGGAGTACTCGCTCCTCCTCGGTGAGCGCACGGCCGAGCAGATCAAGATCACCATCGGGTCGGCCTACGACCTCGACAAGGACGAGCACACCGAGATCCGCGGTCGCGACCTGGTCTCCGGCCTGCCCAAGACGGTCGTCATCTCGGCCGCCGAGGTGCGCAAGGCCATCGAGGAGCCGGTCAACGCCATCGTCGACGCGGTCAAGACCACGCTCGACAAGTGCCCGCCGGAACTCTCCGGCGACATCATGGACCGCGGCATCGTCCTGACCGGTGGCGGCGCCCTGCTGCGCGGCCTCGACGAGCGGCTGCGCCGGGAGACCGGCATGCCGATCCACATCGCGGAGGACCCCCTCGACTCCGTCGCCCTCGGCTCCGGCAAGTGCGTCGAGGAGTTCGAGGCCCTCCAGCAGGTCCTGGACGCCCAGCCCCGTCGCTGACAGATGCCCCTCCCTGCCGGAGGGGCCATGCGGAACACAAGGATCCGCCGTACGGGTGCTACCGGGCCCGTGCGGCGGATCGTTGATATACAGGCAAATGAGAAATCCGACGAGGAAGGCACGGCCGCCGCACGTGAGGGACACACGAGAAAGCCGGCTGCTCCTGGTGCTTCTGATCGCCATCGCGTTCGCACTGATCACGGTGGACATCAGGGCAGGCGAGGAGTCGCCGGTCGACGGTGCCCGGCAGGCCGCCGCAGCGGTCTTCGGCCCGGTCGAGGAAGGTGTGGCGACCGCGGTCGATCCGGTCGCCAACGCCATAGGGGCGGTACGGGACTCCGGCGAGCGCCACAACCGCATCGCCACGCTGGAGCGCGAGAACGCGGCGCTGAAGGCCAAGCTGGGCAGCGAGGACCAGACCCGCAGCCGCATCCACGAGCTCGACGAGATGCTCAAGCGGGCCGGCGCCGGCCAGTACGGCATCAAGGGCGCCGAGGTCATCGCCATAGGAGCGGCCCAGGGCTTCTCCTGGACCGTCACCATCGACGCCGGCAGCAAGGACGGCATCGAGCGCGACATGACCGTCCTCAACGGGGACGGCCTCGTCGGCCGGGTCAGCACCGTCGGCCCCGACACCGCCACCGTCGTCCTCGCCAACGACCCCGACTTCACCGTCGGCACCCGTCTGGAGAAGACCGGTGAACTGGGCTTCGCCACCGGCCAGGGCGACCGTGCCCTGTCGGTCCAGATGCTCAACGGCAAGGCCAAGGTCAGCCCCGGCGACCGGCTCGTCACCTTCGGCTCACGCGGCAACAAGCCCTTCGTGCCCGGCGTGCCGATCGGCGAGGTGGTCAAGGTCGACCCCTCGCGCGGCGACCTGACCCGCACCGTATGGGTGCGTCCGTTCGTCGGCTTCTCGCGCCTGGACATCGTCGGCGTCGTCGTGATGCCGCCGCGCGAGGACCCCCGCGACGCGGTCCTGCCGCCCAAGCCCGAGGCCCCCAAGCCCACCCCGACGGTCACCGTCACGGTCACCCCGTCCGGGTCCGCGGTGGCCGGCAAGCCCGCCGACGAGTAGGGACAGACCTCCATGCGCTTCAACAGGATCCTGCTCTCGGCCACCCTCGTCGTGGTCGCCCTCGTCATCCAGGTCACCGTCCTGGGCCGGCTCCAACTGCCCGGCGCCGTGCCCGACCTGCTGCTCCTCACCGTCGTCTCGCTGGCACTCGTCTACGGGCACGTCAGCGGCGCGCTCATCGGCTTCGCCGCCGGCCTCCTCGCCGACCTGGCCCCGCCCGCCGACCACGCCGCCGGGCGGTACGCGCTCGTGCTGTGCGTCATCGGCTACGTCGCCGGCCTGACCCGCCCCGAGGGCGGCCGGTTCCGGTCCGCCTGGGGCCCGATGCTCACCGTCGTCGCCGCCGCGATCGGCTCCACCCTGCTCTACGCGGGCGTGGGCGCCCTCGTCGGCGACACCGCCGCCCGCCACGTGGGTCTGACCGGGCTGCTGTTCACCGCGACCCTCTACGACCTGCTCCTCGCACCGTTCACCGTGCCGTTCATCATGGCCCTGGCCCGGCGCGCCGAGAACGACCCGATGGCCGTCGAGGCCGGCGGCGGCCCCGCCAACAAGGCCGCCGACGTCTCCGCCGGCTGGCTGGCCGGCGGTACGGGCCTGCGCATCGGCAGCCAGCGCGGCGGCCTGCGGCTGAAGACCGCGCGCTCGCGAGCCAACAAAGCCGTCCGTATAAAGGGGGTCAAGCCGGTCAAGGGTGTGAAGAGCGTCAAAAAGCTGTGAGCGAGGAGCAGTCGTGACCAACGTTCCGGAAACGGGCCGCACCTCCCGGGTGCAGATCCGGCTCGTCATGATCCAGGTCCTCGTCTTCTCGATGCTCCTCACCCTCGGCGGGCGCCTCTGGTACCTCCAGATCCGCAACGGCGCCGAGTACTACCACGAGGCCAAGAGCAACCACGTCCAGCAGGTCGTCCAGCCCGCCGTACGTGGCTCCATCCTCGACGCGCGCGGTGTGCCGATGGCCGACAACGAGACCCGTCTCGTCGTCTCGGCCAGCCGCACCGAGCTGATGAAGATGAAGGACAAGGGCAAGGGCGTCCTGACCCGGCTCGCCGCGGTCCTGGACATGAAGCCGCAGGACACCATGGACAAGGTCCGGCTCTGCGACTCCCAGACCCCCCAGCCCTGCTGGAACGGCTCCCCCTACCAGCCCATCCCGGTCACCCTGGAAGCCACCACCCAACAGGCCCTCCAGATCCGCGAACGCCCCGAGGAGTTCCCGGGCATCACCGCGGAGCCCGCCGCCGTACGCCGCTACCCGGGACCCGGCGGCTCCAACACCGGCCAGGTGCTCGGCTACCTCTCCCCGGTCACCGACGACGAGATCATCAAGGCGAAGGACACCAACTCGCCCTTCCTGCGCTCGGACCAGGTGGGCCGCTTCGGCCTGGAGCGCACGTACGACAAGGAACTGCGCGGCAAGTCGGGCGTGACCCGCTACGAGGTCGACAACCTCGGCCGCGTCATGGGCGAGGCCCGCAACGACCCCGCGATCCCCGGCGCCCACCTCGTGACCAGCCTCGACGCCCGCGTCCAAGGCGTCGCCGAGTACGAGCTGAACGCGGCGATGGTCGAGGCGCGCAAGCAGATCGACCGCAACACCGGCGTCCCCTACAAGGCCGACGCCGGCGCCATCGTGGTCCTGGAGTCCAAGACCGGCCGCGTGGTGGCGATGGCCTCCGCCCCGACCTTCGACCCGAACGTCTGGGTCGGCGGGATCTCCGGCAAGGACTACGCCAAGCTCACCGCCAAGGACTCCAACGTCCCGCTGATGAACCGGGCGATCCAGGGTCAGGCGGCCCCCGGCTCCATCTTCAAGGTCATCCCGACCGCGGCCGCGGTCAACGCGGGCTACAAGTTCGACGGCGAGTACCCCTGCCCGAGCTCGTACTCCATCGGCGGCCAGGTCTTCAAGAACTTCGAGTCCCAGGGCCACGGCTCGATCACCCTCGGCCGGGCGCTGGAGGTCTCCTGCGACACCGTGTTCTACGCGCTGGGCCACCAGCAGTGGCTCAAGGACGGCGGGCTCAAGCCGAAGAAGCACCCCGCCGAGATCTTCTACAAGACGGCCCACCAGTTCGGCCTCGGCGCCCCGACCCACGTGGACCTGCCCGGCGAGGAGAAGGGCCGCGTCCCCGACCGCCGCTGGAAGCAGGCCTTCTGGGAGGCCAACAAGGACATGTGGTGCAAGACCGGTAAGAAGGGCGGCACCTACGTCGAGCTGCTGTCCTACGAGAACTGTCTCGAGGGCAACCTCATGCGCGCCGGTGACGCCGTCAACTACTCCATCGGCCAGGGCGACACCCTGGTGACACCGATCCAGATGGCCACCATCTACGCTGCGATCTCCAACGGCGGCACGATGTGGAACCCGACCATCGGCAAGGCCATCATCAGTGCCGACGGCAAGAAGATCGAAGAGATCAAGCCGCAGGCCCACGGCAAGCTGCCGATGACCGAGGAGACCAGGCACAAGATGGAGGGCGCACTGGCGGGCGTCGCCACCCAGGGCACCGCCGCCTGGCGCTTCGGCGGCTGGCCGCAGAAGCAGATCCCCATGCACGCCAAGACCGGCACCGCCGAGGTCTACGGCAAGCAGACCACCTCGTGGTTCGCCACGTACACCGAGGACTACACGATCGTGATGACGATCTCGCAGGGCGGCACCGGCTCCGGCGCCTCGGGTCCCGCCGTGCGCAACGTCTACAACGCCATCTACGGCCTCACCATGTCCGGCAAGCAGGACCCGAAGAAGGCCCTGCTGATCAAGCCAGAGGCGAAGCTGCCCCGGATCGCGCCCGACGGCTCCATCATCGCCCCGGAGATCCGGCCGTACGTGCCGCCGTCCCCGGAGGAACTGGAGCCGCCGGCGCTCGCCGGTCCGCCCGCACCGCCCGCGGCACGCCAAGACTGAGGAAAGACATGCCGACCGCCAACAAGTTCTCCGTCTCCCGGTACGCGCCCGAGCGCGGGGCGATGGCCAAGCTCACCGCCCGCGACTCGGTGGTGCGCCGGCTCGACTGGCCGATACTCCTGTCCGCGCTCGCCCTCTCCTTCATCGGCTCCATGCTGGTGTGGTCGGCGACCCGCAACCGGACCTCGCTGAACCAGGGGGACCCGTACTACTTCCTGGCCCGGCACGCCCTGAACACCGGCATCGGCCTCGTGCTGATGATCGGCACGATCTGGCTCGGCCACCGCACCCTGCGCGGCGCCGTGCCGATCCTCTACGGGCTCTCCCTCGTGCTGATCCTCGCCGTGCTCACCCCGCTCGGCGCCACCATCAACGGCGCCCACGCGTGGATCGTCATCGGCGGCGGATTCTCCCTCCAGCCGTCCGAGTTCGTGAAGATCACGATCATCCTGGTGATGGCGATGCTGCTGGCCACCCGGGTGGACGCGGGCGACCTCGCGCACCCGGACCACCGCACGGTCGTCAAGGCACTGTGCCTGGCGGCGGCCCCGATGGGCATCGTCATGCTGATGCCCGACCTCGGCTCCGTGATGGTCATGATCGTGATCGTGCTCGGTGTGCTGCTGGCCTCCGGCGCCTCCAACCGCTGGGTCGTGGGCCTGCTCGCCGCGGGCGCGAGCGGTGCCGTCCTGATATGGCAACTCGGCGTACTCGACGAGTACCAGATCAACCGCTTCGCGGCCTTCGCCAACCCCGAGCTCGACCCGGCGGGCGTCGGCTACAACACCAACCAGGCGCGCATCGCGATCGGCTCCGGAGGGCTGACCGGCTCGGGGCTCTTCCACGGCTCGCAGACCACCGGCCAGTTCGTGCCCGAGCAGCAGACCGACTTCGTCTTCACGGTGGCGGGGGAGGAACTGGGCTTCGTCGGGGCCGGGCTGATCCTGGTGCTGCTCGGCGTCATCCTGTGGCGGGCCTGCGTGATCGCCCGGGAGACCACCGAGCTGTACGGGACGATCGTGTGCGCCGGGATCATCGCCTGGTTCGCCTTCCAGTCCTTCGAGAACATCGGCATGACCCTCGGCATCATGCCGGTGGCCGGCCTCCCCCTGCCGTTCGTCTCGTACGGAGGATCGTCGATGTTCGCCGTGTGGGTGGCGATCGGACTACTGCAATCGATCAAGGTCCAACGGCCATTGTCGGCCTGATGTTCCGTTCACCCTGCCGACGTGATCCGTTCAGGACTAAGTTCGGTCCATGGCGGACACCAAGCGCGAAATCGAGCGGAAATTCGAGTTCTCCAAGGCCAAATCTGCCCGGCGCGGGGTGCCGGACCTGACGGGCACGGCCGCCATCGCGGCCGTATCCGACCAGGGCACCGTCGACCTCGACGCCGTCTACTACGACACCCCCGACCAGCGGCTCGCCGCCGACGGTCTCACCCTGAGGCGCAGAACGGGCGGCGCTGACGAGGGCTGGCACCTCAAACTGCCCGTCTCCCCCGGAGTGCGCGACGAGATCGGGGCCGCGCTCAGCGACACGGTCCCACCCGCCCTGGCCGCCCTGGTCCGCTCCCGCGTCCGCGGCGCCGGGCTCCAGCCGCAGGTCCGACTCCTCTCCTCACGCCGCGTCAGCCACCTGCTCGACGCCGACGGGGCGCTGCTCGCCGAACTGAGCACCGACGCCGTCCTGGCCGAGCGCGGCGAGGCCACCGCCACCTGGACCGAGGTCGAGGTGGAACTCGCCGACGGCGTCGACCCCGAACTGCTCGACGCCGTGGAGAAGACCTTCCGCAAGGCCGGCCTCCGGGTCTCCGACGCCCCCTCGAAGCTCGCCCGGGCCCTCGCCGAGACCGCCGCCGAGCCCCCGGCCCGACCCGAGGGCGGCGGCCCCGAGGGCACCGCCGGCGCGCAGGTGCTGGCGTACCTGCGCGAACAGCGCGACGCCCTCGTCGCCCAGGACCCGGCGGTGCGGCGCGGCCTGCCGGACTCCGTCCACCAGATGCGGGTCGCGAGCCGCCGACTGCGCAGCGCCTTCAAGACCTACCGCAAGGTGATCGACCGGGCGGCCACCGACCCGATCGGCGAGGAACTGCGCCGGCTCGCCGGTGAACTCGGCGTCGACCGCGACCAGGAGGTCCTGCTGGAGCGGATCCAGGACCGCCTCGGCGAACTGCCCCGCACCCTGCTGATCGGCCCGGTCCGCAGCCGGCTGCGCGTATGGAACAGCGCCCGGCGCTCCGCGTCACGGCGCCGGGCGGTCGCCGTGCTCGACAGCGCGCGCTACGTGGCCCTGCTCGACTCACTCGACGCCCTGCTGGAGTCGCCCCCGCTGCTGAAGGCCGCGGCCGGACACCCGGAGGCCGTCCTGCCCAAGGCGGTCCTGCGCGACTACGCGCGCCTCGCCGCCCGGGTCGACAGCGCGCTCTCCCAGGACGAGGGCCACGAGCGGGACCTGGCCCTGCACGAGGCCCGCAAGGCGGCCAAGCGCTTCCGGTACGCGGCCGAGTCGGCCGTGCCCGTCCTCGGCGGGCCGGCGAAGGAGCTGGCCAAGGCCGGGAAGTCGGTGCAGTCCCTGCTCGGCGACCACCAGGACAGCGTGGTGGCCCGCGAGGCCCTGCGCGGCCTCGCCGTCCAGGCGACGGGCGCGGGGGAGTCCGCCTTCACCTGGGGCGTGCTCTACGCCCGCGAGGAAGCCCTGGCCGAGCGGCGCGAACGGGAACTTCCCGACATCTGGGCCAAGGCCTCCGACCCCGAGCTGCGGGCCGCATTGGAATGATCATGTGGGTGGGGGTGGCCGAGCCTCGGGGTACGCTTGAGAGCTGCCCCCTGCCCGCTTCACGAAAGTCGCGTGATGACCGAGTCGGTCTTCCCTCAGCTTGAGGCCCTGCTTCCGCATGTGCAGAAGCCCATCCAGTACGTCGGCGGTGAACTCAACTCCACGGTCAAGGAGTGGGAGAGCTGCGACGTCCGCTGGGCGCTCATGTACCCGGACGCGTACGAAGTCGGGCTGCCCAACCAGGGCGTCATGATCCTTTACGAGGTGCTCAACGAACGCGAGGGCGTCCTCGCCGAGCGCACCTACAGCGTGTGGCCCGACCTCGAAGAACTGATGCGCGAGCACAAGGTGCCGCAGTTCACCGTGGACAGCCACCGCCCGGTCTCCGCCTTCGACGTGTTCGGCCTGTCCTTCTCCACGGAGCTGGGCTACACCAACATGCTCACGGCGCTGGACCTCGCCGGCATCCCGCTGGAGGCCCGCAACCGCACCGTCGACCACCCGATCGTCCTCGCGGGCGGCCACGCGGCCTTCAACCCCGAGCCGATCGCGGAGTTCATCGACTGCGCGGTCATCGGCGACGGCGAGCAGGCCGTCCTCGACATGACCGAGATCATCCGCACCTGGAAGGCCGAGGGGCGGCCGGGCGGGCGCGAAGAGGTCCTCCTCCGTCTCGCCAAGACCGGCAATGTCTACGTGCCGGGCTTCTACGACGTCGAGTACCTGCCGGACGGCCGCATCGGCCGTGTCGTGCCCAACCGCTCCGGCGTGCCGTGGCGCGTGTCCAAGCACACGGTCATGGACCTCGACGAGTGGCCCTACCCCAAGCAGCCCCTGGTCCCGCTCGCCGAGACCGTCCACGAGCGCATGTCCGTGGAGATCTTCCGCGGCTGCACCCGCGGCTGCCGTTTCTGCCAGGCCGGCATGATCACGCGCCCCGTGCGGGAGCGAAGCATCACCGGCATCGGCGAGATGGTGGAGCGCGGACTGAAGGCCACGGGCTTCGAAGAGGTCGGCCTCCTCTCCCTCTCCTCGGCCGACCACACCGAGATCGCCGACATCGCCAAGGGCCTCGCCGACCGCTACACGGACGACAAGGTGGGCCTGTCCCTGCCGTCGACCCGCGTGGACGCGTTCAACGTGGACCTGGCCAACGAGCTGACCCGCAACGGTCGCCGCTCCGGCCTGACCTTCGCCCCCGAGGGCGGCTCCGAGCGCATGCGCAAGGTCATCAACAAGATGGTCTCCGAAGAGGACCTGATCCGGACCGTCTCCACCGCGTACGGCAACGGCTGGCGCCAGGTGAAGCTGTACTTCATGTGCGGCCTGCCCACCGAGACGGACGAGGACGTGCTCCAGATCGGCGACATGGCGGTCAACGTCATCGCCAAGGGGCGCGAGGTCTCCGGCCAGAACGACATCCGCTGCACGGTGTCCATCGGCGGATTCGTCCCCAAGCCGCACACCCCGTTCCAGTGGGCGCCGCAGCTGTCGGCCGAGGAGACGGACGCCCGCCTGGGCAAGCTCCGCGACAAGATCCGCGGCGACAAGAAGTACGGCCGCTCCATCGGCTTCCGCTACCACGACGGCAAGCCGGGCATCGTCGAGGGCCTCCTCTCGCGCGGTGACCGCCGCATCGGCGACGTCATCCGCGCCGTGTACGAGTCGGGCGGCCGCTTCGACGGCTGGCGCGAGCACTTCAGCTACGACCGCTGGATGGAGGCGGCCGAGAAGACCCTGCCCGCCTACGGCGTGGACGTGGCCTGGTACACGACCCGCGAGCGCACCTACGAGGAGGTCCTGCCCTGGGACCACCTGGACTCCGGTCTCGACAAGGACTGGCTCTGGGAGGACTGGCAGGACGCCCTCGACGAGACCGAGGTCGACGACTGCCGCTGGACCCCGTGCTTCGACTGTGGCGTGTGTCCTCAGATGCAGACGGAGATCCAGATCGGCCCGACCGGCAAGAAGCTGTTGCCGCTGTCCGTCGTGAAGTAACCCTTGGGTCACGAGAGGCCCCCGCCCGCAACGGGTGGGGGCCTCCGTCGTGTCTTCAGCTGCATGGAAACGGACAAGCGGCCTCCCGGCGAAGGCCACGGCGGCGGCGACGGGTGCCTGGTGGGCGTCATCAGGCTCCCCGTGAAGATCCTCGCGGTACTCGTCGTACTGCCCGTACGAGTGGTCTGGGAACTGCTCGTCGCCGGAGGCCGGGCCACCCACCGGCACGTCCTCGCGCCGCTGTACGCCCACGTCGTCGAGCCCCTGCTGCGTGCACTGGGATGGCTGCTGGCCACCCTGCTCAAGCTGGTCCTCGTCTGGCCGTGGGTCGGACTGTGGCGGTATCTGATCACCCCGGTCGGCCGGGGTCTGGCGTGGCTGGGGCGCGGTGCGTACGCGTACCTGCTCGCTCCGGCCGGGCGGATCCTGATGACCTACCTCCTGCGTCCCCTCGGCGCGGCACTGGCCTGGATCGGCCGAGGAGGGCTGCGGTACCTGCTCGCCCCGCTCGCCCAAGGCGTCACCTGGATCCTGTGGGCCCTGGCCATGACGCTGTGCGTGTGGCCGTGGGCCGCGCTGTGGCGCCACGTGCTCGTACCCGTCGGCCACGGCATCGCATGGCTGGCCGCGGCGGTTCACCGGTACGTGCTCACCCCGGTCGGGCACGGCCTCCTGTGGCTCGCGGCCGCGGTGTTCCGCCACCTGCTGCGGCCCGTGGGGCTGGGCCTCGCCTGGCTGGTGGTCGCGCTGTACCGGTACCTGCTGCGACCCCTCGGGACCTACGTGCTGCGGCCGATCGGGCGGGTCCTCGCATGGGCCTGGCACGTGGCCGGGCGGATCCTCGCCGCCCTGTGGCGCGGCCTCAAGTGGGTCGGCCGGGTGCTGGTCGGGTGGCCCGCGTCCCGGGTGTACCGGTACGTGCTGACCCCCGTCGGGCACGCCGTCCGCGAGGTCTGGCGGACCGGCCGCGCGGCGGTCCGCGAGGCGCGGGCCACGGTACGCCGCGCGCTCTTCGGTACTCCTCCCGTGGAACCGACGAGGTCACGGGCGCGTACTCTGGGTAGTACGACAGCCGCAGGCAACACGCCCGCTCCCGAGATCTCCCTCCACGAACGGCAGGGGTGAGCCGGAGGCAGGGCGACGCCCGCCGGCCCCACAGACGCTCAGGGCGACGCGCGAGCCGCGGAGCCCCGCACAAGGAGAAGAACCACTGGGCAAGCGACAGCCCGAAGGCCCGCCTCCCGCACCGGTGGTGCAGCGCATCCGACTGCGCTACACCAAGCGCGGCCGCCTCCGGTTCACCAGTCACCGTGACTTCCAGCGCGCCTTCGAGCGGGCCCTGCGCCGCGCCGAGGTGCCGATGGCGTACTCGGCCGGTTTCACCCCGCACCCGCGCGTCTCGTACGCGAACGCGGCGCCGACCGGCACCGGCAGCGAGGCCGAGTACCTGGAGATCGCCCTCGCCGAGTCCCGCGACCCCGAGAAGCTCCGAGAGCTGCTCGACGAGTCGATGCCGACCGGACTCGACATCATCGACGCCGTCGAGGCCCGCACCTCGGGCCTCGCGGACCGGCTGACCGCCTCCGTGTGGGAGCTGCGCCTGGACGGCGTGGAGCTCGCGGAGGCCGAGCGGGCCGTGACGGCCTTCCTCGCCGCCGAGAACGTGGAGGTGCAGCGTCGGACCAAGAACGGAATGCGGACCTTCGACACGCGTGGTGCGGTCGTGAGCCTCGAAGCGCTTCCCGCCCCGGCTGATAGGCCGCTGGACAGTGCCTGTGCGATACTGCGCCTGGTTGTTCGGCATCTGACACCTGCCGTGCGACCCGACGACGTCCTGTCCGGTCTCCGAGCTGTGGCCGACCTGGCGCCGCCGGTCCCCTCAGCGGTGACCAGGCTGGCGCAGGGGCTCTTCGACGAGGAGTCCGGCACGGTGACCGACCCGCTCGCGCCCGACCGCGAGGCTGACACGGCCGCTCCACCCACGGCCGCCGTAGCAGCCGACGCGAAGGCGCCGGAAGGTCCCGCCGCGTAAGGAACGCCGTCGTCGCGCAGCCCTGGTACTCGGGAGCCACCTGGGTCGGGCCGCGCACTGACCTGAAGACTTCCGCCAGGCCGTACGGACAACACGTACGGAACCGGCGGCCATGGACTACAGCTCCCGTGTGGCGAACGCGCCCCGGAGGCCGGCTCCGCGCTCATTACGCGGAGCCGTGCCGGACCGGAAGTCAGCCGCGGCGCCCGGGAGCGTGACGGGAGAACCGCCCGCAATGCTCAACAACGAAAACGACACCAATCCTGCTGGTAGCGCCGACAGCGGCAGCCCCAGCGACAACCTGCCGCCGCGCCGTCGCCGCCGTGCCGCCTCCCGGCCCGCCGGCCCGCCCGGTGGCGTCGTCGCCGAGACGACCCCGGTGACCGAGGCCGCCCCGGCCGCCCCCGCCGAAGAGGCCGCTCCGGCCGCCGCACCCGCTCGTCCCCGCCGCCGCGCGACCCGCGCCGTGGCCGCCCCGGTGACCCCGGCCGTCGCGGCCGACACCCCGGCCGCCGAGCCCGTAGCAGCCCCCGCCGCCGCCGAGGAGCCCGCCGCTCCCGCCCCGCGGACCCGCCGCCGCGCCACCCGCGCCGTGGCCGCCCCGGAGACCCCCGCCGCCGTGGCCGAGGCCGCGCCCGTGGTCGAGGAGGAGGCTCCGGCCGCTCCGGCTCCGCGTGCCCGTCGTCGTGCCACCCGCGCCGTCGCCGCACCGGCCGCCGAGGCCGCCGCCGTGGTGGAGGCTCCGGCCGCCCCCGAGGCCGCGCCCGTGGTCGAGGAGGAGGCTCCGGCCGCTCCGGCTCCGCGTGCCCGTCGCCGTGCCACCCGCGCCGTGACCGCCCCGGCCGCCGAGGCCGTGGTCGAGACCCCCGCCGCCGAGCCCGCGCCCGCCGTGGAGGAGGCCCCCAAGGCCACCCGCGCCGTGACCGTCGCCGACGCCGTGGACTCGCCCAAGCGTGGCGGCCGCCGCCGCGCCACCCGCTCCGCCGCCCCGGCCGCCGCCGCGCAGCCCGTCGTCGAGAGCGCCGAGCCCGCCGCTCCGGCCCGGGCCCGCCGTGCCGCGCGTCCCGCCGTGGCCGTCTTCCAGGCCCCGGTCTTCGCCGAGCCGATGTTCCAGACCCCCGAGACCGCGGCCATGGCCGCCGCCGCGGCGCGCGCCGCCGAAGAGGTCGAGGAGGAGGAGACCGAGGTCGAGGCCGAGGTCACCACCGCCCCCGCCGCGCAGCCCACCGGCCGCCGCCGGCGCCGTGGACGCGGCGCCGCCGAGTCCGCCCCGGCCGCCGAGTCCGCCCCGGTCTCGCTGCCCGAGGTGCTCGCGGAGGAGGAGCCGGAGGCCGAGGCCGCCGAGCTCGACGAGGAGTCCGCCGAATTCGAGGACGGCGACGAGTCGGGCGAGCGCCCGTCGCGCCGTCGTCGTCGTGGTGGCCGTCGCCGCCGTCGCGGTGAGTCCGCCGACCTCGACGAGTCCGCCGAGGACGAGGCCGAGACCGCCGAGCAGGACGCCGCCGAGCGGGACGCCGAGGAGGAAGAGGACGAGGAGTCCGACGAGGCCCTCGGCTCCAGCTCCAGCCGTCGCCGCCGTCGTCGTCGCCGTCGTAGCGGCGAGGGTGCCGCCGAGGCGACCGAAGCGGGCGACGAGGACGGTGTGCGTACCGTCGTCAAGGTCCGCGAGCCGCGTCCGGCGCGCGAGAAGACCGAGTCCTCCGACGAGGTCCAGTCCATCAAGGGCTCGACCCGTCTCGAGGCGAAGAAGCAGCGTCGCCGCGAGGGCCGTGAGCAGGGCCGCCGCCGCGTCCCGATCATCACCGAGGCCGAGTTCCTGGCCCGCCGTGAGGCCGTCGAGCGCGTCATGGTCGTCCGCCAGGCCGGCGAGCGCACCCAGATCGGCGTCCTCGAGGACAACGTGCTCGTCGAGCACTACGTCAACAAGGAAGAAGCCACCTCGTACGTCGGCAACGTCTACCTGGGCAAGGTCCAGAACGTGCTGCCGTCGATGGAGGCCGCCTTCATCGACATCGGCAAGGGCCGCAACGCCGTCCTGTACGCCGGTGAGGTCAACTTCGAGGCGCTCGGCATGGCCAACGGGCCGCGCCGCATCGAGTCCGCCCTCAAGTCCGGCCAGTCGGTCCTGGTGCAGGTCACCAAGGACCCGATCGGTCACAAGGGTGCCCGCCTGACCAGCCAGGTCTCGCTGCCCGGTCGCTACCTGGTCTACGTGCCCGAGGGCTCGATGACCGGCATCAGCCGCAAGCTGCCCGACACCGAGCGGGCGCGCCTGAAGACCATCCTCAAGAAGATCGTCCCCGAGGACGCGGGCGTCATCGTGCGCACCGCCGCCGAGGGCGCGAGCGAGGACGAGCTGCGCCGCGACGTCGAGCGTCTGCAGGCCCAGTGGGAGGACATCCAGAAGAAGTCGAAGCAGATCTCGACGTCTTCGCCGAGCCTGCTGTACGGCGAGCCGGACATGACCGTCCGCGTCGTGCGCGACATCTTCAACGAGGACTTCTCGAAGGTCATCGTCAGCGGTGACGGCGCCTGGGAGACCATCCACGGCTACGTGAACCACGTGGCCCCGGACCTGGCCGACCGGCTGTCCCGTTGGACCTCCGAGGTCGACGTCTTCGCGACGTACCGGATCGACGAGCAGCTCGCCAAGGCGCTCGACCGCAAGGTGTGGCTGCCCTCGGGCGGCTCGCTTGTGATCGACAAGACCGAGGCGATGATCGTCATCGACGTCAACACCGGCAAGTTCACCGGTCAGGGCGGCAACCTCGAGGAGACCGTCACCAGGAACAACCTGGAGGCGGCCGAGGAGATCGTGCGCCAGCTGCGGCTGCGCGACCTGGGCGGCATCGTCGTCATCGACTTCATCGACATGGTCCTGGAGTCCAACCGCGACCTGGTCCTGCGGCGCATGCTGGAGTGCCTGGGCCGTGACCGTACGAAGCACCAGGTGGCCGAGGTCACCTCGCTGGGCCTGGTCCAGATGACCCGTAAGCGGGTGGGCCAGGGTCTGCTGGAGTCCTTCTCCGAGACCTGCGTCCACTGCAACGGCCGCGGTGTCATCGTCCACATGGAGACCCCGACGGTGATCGGCGGCGGTGGCAACGGCAAGCGTTCCAAGCGCCGCGGTGGCCGCACCGAGTTCGACCAGCACGACCACGAGGTCGAGACGGTCGAGTCCGCCGACATGGGGGCCTTCGAGACCGAGGCGGAGGTGGCTGCCGAGGCCGCCGCGCCGCGGGCCCTGCCCGAGCCGGAGTTCGTCGCGGACGAGGAGCTCTACAGCAGCCCGGCCGAGGCCGAGGCCGCCGCGGGCATCAGCGGCCGCCGCAACCGGCGCCGTGCCACCCGTAAGGCCACCGCTCCGGCGGGCGCCCCGCGCGGTGCGGCCGCTCCGGTCCAGGCCCCGGCCCCCGTGGTCGTGGACGAGCCGGTGACCGAGGCCGCCGAGACGGTGCTGGAGCCGGCTGCGGAGTTCGTCGCCGAGGCCGCCGCGGTGGCCGAGGTCGCTCCGGTCGTCGAGCCGGTCGAGGAGGCCGCGCCGAAGGGTCGTACCCGTCGCCGTGCGACCCGTAAGGCCACCGCCCCGGCGGGCGCCCCGGCTCCCGCGGTCGAGGTGGCCCCGGAGCCGGTCGTCGTGCCGGAGCCGGAGCCCGTCGTCGAGCCCGAGGTCGTCGCCGTCGCCGAGGTCGAGGAGGCCCCCGTCGTGGAGGCCGCTCCGGCCCGTCCGCGGCGCCGTGCCACCCGTAAGGCCACCGCACCCGCCGGTTCCCCGGCCGGCGCGGCAGAGGCCGCCGTGGTGGTCGTCGAGGCCCCCGTGACGGAGGCCCCGGCGCCGGTCGAGGAGGCCGCACCGGTGGTCGAGGAGGCCGCACCGGCGAAGAAGGCCGCCAAGAAGGCTCCGGCCAAGAAGGCGACCGCGGCGAAGAAGGCCCCGGCCAAGAAGGCGGCGGCCGCCAAGAAGACCGTGGCCAAGAAGGCGGCCACGACCAAGAAGACCGCGACGAAGCGGGCGACGAAGAAGACCGCGGCGGCGGAGCAGCAGACGCTCCCGTCCGTCTCGGCTCCGACCGAAGCCTGATTCACCGCCGAGTGACACGCGTGCGTGGGCCCCGCCGAGCGGCGGGGCCCACGGCCGTACGGGCCCGGTTTGACCCTCCGGAACCGGCCCCGTAACCTAGACCGTCGGCATGCTTGGGCGAATGCGTCCAGTGCGTGCCGCGCTCCTGAGCACCTTCCTCACGTTCCGTACGCGCAAGCGTCGGGCGCGAGAGGCCGCTCGTCCAATCCGGATCCGTGCGGTTCCGCCTTCGAGGCGGGGCTTGCCTGAGCGGCTGGCTTCAGGAGCATCCGTCCCGAGTGAGAGAGAGATCCGCGTGTACGCCATCGTGCGCAGCGGTGGTCGCCAGCACAAGGTTGCTGTCGGCGACATCGTTGAGGTTGACAAGATTTCCACTGCCAAGGTTGGCGACACGGTCGAGCTCTCGACCCTGCTCGTTGTCGACGGCGACGCCGTGACCAGCGACCCGTGGGTCCTGGCCGGTATCAAGGTCACGGCTGAGATCGTGGACCACCACAAGGGCGCCAAGATCGACATCCTGCGCTACAAGAACAAGACCGGCTACCGCCGTCGCCAGGGTCACCGCCAGCAGTACACGGCGATCAAGGTCACCGGTATCCCCGCGGCTGCGAAGTAAGAGGGACTGAGACATGGCACACAAGAAGGGCGCATCGTCCACCCGGAACGGGCGCGACTCCAATGCCCAGCGGCTCGGCGTGAAGCGCTTCGGCGGTCAGGTCGTTTCCGCCGGCGAGATCCTCGTCCGCCAGCGCGGCACCCACTTCCACCCGGGTTCGGGTGTCGGTCGTGGTGGCGACGACACGCTGTTCGCGCTGCAGGCCGGTGCGGTCCAGTTCGGCACGCACCGTGGCCGCAAGGTCGTCAACATCGTTCCGGCCGCCTGATCCAGCTTCGGCTGATCAAGCGTTCGTAACTTCCCGAGGGCGGATCTCAGCTCTTTCCGGCGCAAGCCGGGAAGAGAGGTCCGCCCTCGGCGCGTTGTCACTTAGACACGTTTAATGGGCAGCAAGGCCTGCCCGGGACATTCCCGTATGTATCTGGAGGAACACCCATGACCACCTTCGTGGACCGCGTCGAGCTGCATGTCGCCGCGGGTAACGGGGGCCACGGCTGCGCCTCCGTTCACCGGGAGAAGTTCAAGCCGCTGGGCGGCCCCGACGGCGGTAACGGCGGCCGTGGCGGCGACGTCATCCTGGTGGTGGAGCAGGCGATCACCACCCTGCTGGACTACCACCACAGCCCCCACCGCAAGGCCACCAACGGCAAGCCCGGCGAGGGCGGCAACCGCTCCGGCAAGGACGGCCAGGACCTCGTCCTGCCCGTGCCGGACGGCACCGTCGTCCTCGACAAGGAGGGCAACGTCCTCGCCGACCTCGTCGGTCAGGGCACCACCTACGTGGCCGCCGAGGGCGGCCGCGGCGGTCTCGGCAACGCCGCGCTCTCCTCCGCCCGCCGCAAGGCCCCCGGCTTCGCGCTCCTCGGCGTCCCCGGCACCACCGGTGACATCGTCCTGGAGCTCAAGACCGTCGCCGACGTGGCGCTGGTCGGCTTCCCGAGCGCCGGCAAGTCCTCGCTGATCTCGGTGCTCTCCTCGGCCAAGCCGAAGATCGCGGACTACCCCTTCACCACCCTCGTCCCGAACCTGGGCGTCGTCACGGCCGGCTCGACCGTCTACACGATCGCCGACGTCCCCGGCCTGATCCCCGGCGCCAGCCAGGGCCGTGGCCTGGGCCTGGAGTTCCTGCGTCACGTCGAGCGCTGCTCGGTGCTGGTGCACGTCCTGGACACCGCCACGCTGGAGTCGGACCGCGACCCGATCGCCGACCTCGACGTCATCGAGGAGGAGCTCAAGCTCTACGGCGGCGGTCTGGAGAAGCGTCCGCGCCTCGTCGTCCTCAACAAGGTCGACATCCCGGACGGCCAGGAGCTCGCCGACATGGTCCGCCCGGACCTGGAGGCCCGCGGCTACAAGGTGTTCGAGGTCTCCGCGGTCGCCCGTACCGGCCTGAAGGAGCTCTCCTTCTTCCTCGCCGAGGTCATCGCCAAGGCACGTGCCCGCAAGCCGAAGGAGGAGGCGACCCGTATCGTCATCCGCCCGAAGGCCGTGGACGACGCCGGCTTCACCGTCACCTACGACGAGGTCGAGGACGTCTACAACGTGCGCGGCGAGAAGCCGGAGCGCTGGGTCCGCCAGACCGACTTCAACAACGACGAGGCCGTCGGCTACCTGGCCGACCGCCTCAACCGCCTCGGTGTCGAGGAGGCGCTCAAGAAGGCCGGCGCCCGCGCCGGTGACGGCGTGGCCATCGGCTCCGACGAGAACGCGGTCGTCTTCGACTGGGAGCCGACCGTCATGGCCGGCGCCGAGATGCTGGGCCGCCGCGGCGAGGACCACCGTCTGGACGCCCCGCGTCCGGCCACCACCCGCCGCAAGGACAAGGAAGCCCAGCGCGGGGACTCGGCGCAGAAGGAATACGACGAATTCAAGCCGTTCTGAGCCCCTCCCGAGGGACTTGTGCCCGGAAGGTTTGAAGGCGCCTTTATGTGGGTCGCCTAGGATCTTCCGGGTGAACAGCAGCAACCTCCCCACGGTTTCCGTCGTGGTCATCGCGTACAACGACGCCGGGCTCGTGGGCGAGGCCGTTTCCTCGGCCCTCGCCCAGGGCCCGGTGGTCACCGAGGTCATCGCGGTGAACGACGCCTCGTCCGACGGCACCGCGCGGGTGCTGGACGAGCTGGCCGCCGTCCACCCCCGCCTCAAGGTCGTCCACCGGACGGAGAACAGCGGGGGGTGCGGCACCCCGCGCAACGACGGGATCGCGGCTGCTTCCGGCCGATACGTCCTCTTCCTCGACAGCGACGACATCCTGCCGCCGGGAGCCGCCGACGCCCTGGTGCGCACCGCCGAGGAGCACCGGGCCCCGGTCACCGTCGGCGCGGCGGTACGACGCGAGCTGCCCCTGCACCACGACGTCCCGTGGATGCCCGGACTGCACACCCCGGGCGAGGTGATCGAGCGGCCGGTGGACCGGCCCGAGCTCGTTCGCGACACCCTCTGCGTCAACAAGCTGTACGCCCGCGCCTTCCTCCAGGAACACGGTCTGCGCTTCCCCGACGGCCGGTTCATCTACGAGGACTTCGTCTTCACCGCCCGCGTACTCGCCGCGGCTCCCCGCATCGCCGTCACCGGCGACCTCGTCTACGTGTGGCACGTGCGCCGCAGCGCCGCCCAGGTGTCGATCTCCCTGGACCGCAAGGACGTCGGGAACTGGCGCTCCCGCATCGAGGCCCACCGCACGGCCGCCCGGATCCTCGCCGAGGCCTCCCCGGTGCTGGGCAGCGCCTGCCGGGTGAAGTTCCTGGAGTACGACCTGCGCATGTACCTGCGCGAGCTCGGCCGGGACCCCGAGTACCAGGCCGCCTGGTGGACCCTGACCCGCGAGTACGTCGACACCTTCCCCGAGGCCGACATCGAGGCCGCCGCGGCCCACGCCCGCTGGATCGTCTCGCTGCTGCGCGCCACCGTCACCCCGCCCGCCGACGTCGAGCGCCTCACCCGGCTGGCCGCCGAACCGCCGCGGCTGCTGCCCCCGTACGCGACCGGTCCCACCGGAGCTCCGGTGTGGAGCGAGGAACTGCCGGTCGAGCTGGTCGGGCTGACCGGGCTGCCGGTCGGCGAGCTTCCCGTCACAGTCGACGCCGAACCGGCCGGCCGCGCCGCCGTCCGGATCCGCGTGCACGACCTGTACGGGCGCCTCGCCGAGGCCGGGCCCGTCACCGCGCAGCTGAGCTTCGTACCCCGTGCGGGCGGCGCGCCGGTCCTCGCGCAGCCGGTCGAGCTGCACCCGGATTCCGGCGGAGGCTGGGGCGCCGTCCTGCCGTTCCGTCTCGCCGACCTCGCCGTCACCGGCCGCCGCCAGGGGCTGCGCAGGATGCAGGCCTGGAACGTGGGGGTGGGCGTGCGGTGTGCCGACGGGAGCTCGGTCTTCACCTCCTTGCGCCCCCAGGGCCGACTGCTTCGCCGTCGGGCCCTGCCCAGCAGCCGGTACGGTGTTCTGCTGGCGCAGCCCTACCGGACGGGGGCCGGTGCCCTCGCGCTGCGCCTCGCGCCGGGCGCCGAGGGCGCGCTGTACCTCGTACGCAACCGCCTCGACCGGGCCCGGGCGGCCCGTGGGGCGGACTGAGGCCAAGAGGCGGGGCCCGGTCGGAGAACTTCACCCGCCGCACTCTTCATCCCGAAGTCGGACAGGACCAAGGAGAGAACATGACGTTTCTGATCACCGGTGGCGCCGGATACATCGGCGCGCACGTCGTCCGCGCGATGCGGCTCGCGGGGGAGGAGGTCGTCGTCTTCGACGACCTCTCCACGGGTGACGAGGACCGCGTACCGGAAGGCGTCCCGCTGGTGGTCGGCTCCGTCCTGGACCGGCTGGCGCTGGAGGAGGTCATCCGCAAGCACAAGATCACCGGCGTGGTGCACCTCGCGGGCAAGAAGCAGGTCGGCGAGTCCGTCGAGAAGCCGATGTACTACTACCACGAGAACGTGCAGGGCCTCGCGGTCCTGCTCCAGGCCGTGGCCGACGCGGGCATCCGCAACTTCCTCTTCTCCTCCTCCGCCTCCGTCTACGGCATGCCCGACGTGGACCTGGTCACCGAGGACACCCCGTGCAAGCCGCTGAGCCCCTACGGCGAGACCAAGCTGGCCGGGGAGTGGCTCGTGCGGGCCGCGGGCAAGGCGCACGGCATCTCCACCGCCTGCCTGCGCTACTTCAACGTGGCGGGCGCCGCGGTCCCCGAGCTCGCCGACACCGGCGTCTTCAACCTGGTCCCGATGGTCTTCGAGCGCTACGACGCCGGCCAGGGCGCCAAGATCTTCGGTGACGACTACCCGACCCCGGACGGCACCTGCATCCGCGACTACATCCACGTGGAGGACCTCGCGGAGGCGCACGTGGCGGCGGCGCGCAAGCTCGCCGAGTGGGGCGCGGCCGGCGAGTACAAGGACCTCACCGTCAACATCGGGCGTGGCGAAGGCGTTTCCGTCGCCGAGATGGTCGAGCTGCTGAACAAGAACACCGGGCACGACATCGCCCCCGTGATCAGCCCGCGCCGCCCCGGCGACCCGGCGAAGGTCGTGGCCTCGGCCGACCGGATCACCAGCGAGCTGGGCTGGAAGGCCCGGCACGACGTCCGCGAGATGGTCACCTCGGCCTGGGCGGGCTGGGAGGCGAACAAGGTGGCGCGCAAGGACGCCCACCGGGACGTCCACAAGGCCTGACCGGTCGCAGGCGAGCCGGATCGACCGCTTGTGGAGCAGCCCGCCCCGGACATGTCCGGGGCGGGCTGCTCCACAAGTGCGTCGTGGTGGGGGGTGCGGTCAGCGCTCCAGGAAGGAGAACAGCTCTTCCCACCGGTCGGTGATCTCGGGGCTGGAGTAGCGCTGCACCGAGCGGAAGGCGTTGTCCCCGAGCCGGTCGCGCAGCTCACGGTCGGACATCAGCACGCGCAGGTGCCCGGCCAGCTCCATCGTGTTGCCCAGCCGGGCCAGCAGCCCGTCCTCGCCGTGCTCGACGATCTCCCGTACGCCCGGCGCGCAGTCGAAGGCCGCGGCCGGCACGCCCGCCGCCATCGCCTCCAGCAGGGTGATCGGGAAGCCCTCGGCCCGGGAGGCCTGCGCGAAGACCGAGGCCCCGCGCAGCGCGCCCAGCACGTCGTCGGTGCTGCCCATCCACTCCACGGAGTCGTCCAGGCCCAGCGAGGTGCAGTGCGCCTTCAGCGTCGCCTCCTCCGCGCCCGCCCCGTAGATCCGCAGGATCCAGTCGGGGTGGTGCGGCGCGACGTCCGCCCAGGTGTCGAGCAGCAGGTCGACGCCCTTCTCGAAGGCCAGCCGGCCGACGCACGCCACGACCTTCTCCGTGCGCGGCGCGGGGGAGTCGGGCATGAAGGGCAGCGGGTTCGGCATGCTCCCCACGTTCTCCATGCCCGCCCGGATCCACAGGTCCGCGTCCTCGGCGGTCAGCACCAGCAGCCGGTCGACCTGCGGGTAGAAGCGGCGGACCCGCTCCCCGCGGGTGGACTTCTGGCTGGCCTCGAACGACTCGTGGCTCATCCCGATGACGGTGAGCCCCTTGGTGTCGGCGAGCGCCACCCACTCCATCGCCCAGACCTGGGTGACGATGACGACACCGCCCGGACGGGCCGCCCGCAGCAGTTCGCTCAGCTGCTCGGCCTTGGCCCGCATCTGCGCCCGCCGGGCCGCCTGGCGGCGCCGCTCGGGCGCGTTCAGCCGGCCCTTGATCCCGCGCAGCCGGCGGGCCGACGGCGGGTGGGTGTCGTAGAGCGTGGTCGTCTCGTACGGCAGGCCCTGCGGCAGCTTCTGCCGGATGTCGTCGGCGACCGGGGCGATGCCCACGATGTGCACCCGGTGGCCGCGGTCGGTGAACTGGCGGGCCATCTGGTGCGACCAGGTGGTCACGCCGCCGATCTCGTCGACGTTGTTGGAGACGATGAAGATGTCACGGCCGCCCGGAGCGACGGTCTGCTGGTTCACTTGCCGCTCCTGGTGAAGAACTTCTCGACGATCCGGCGGGCCGCGTCCCCACGGTCGTACTCGCCGAACTCGGCGAGGAAACGCTGCCGTGCCTGGGCGTACTTGACGTCCGCCTCCTCGAAGGCGGCGAGCGCCTGCAGGAGCTCGTCCGCCGTGGCCACCACAGGACCCGGGGCCTTCTCCTTGAGGTCGAAGTACGTGCCGCGGATGTCCGTCGCGTACTTCTCGTAGTCGTAGGCGAAGAACAGCATCGGCCGGTCCAGGACCGCGTAGTCGAACATCACGGACGAGTAGTCGGTGATCAGACCGTCGGCGAGGGCCAGCAGCGGGGTGATGTCGTGGTGCCGGGACACGTCGATGACCCGGCCCGCGACGGACGGCGGCAACGAGACGCTGTTGAGGTAGTGGGTCCGCACCAGCAGCGTGAAGCGGTCGCCGAGCCGGTCGGCGAACTCCTCCACGTCGAAGGGGAAGGTGAAGCCCTCCACCGCGCCGTCCGCGCCCGCCCGGAAGGTCGGCGCGTACAGCAGCACCTTCTTGTCCGGGTCGATGCCCAGCTCGCCCGCGAGGGGCCCGCGCACCCGCTCACCGCTGTTCGACTCGGTCCGGTGCGCCTCGACGAGGGCGTCGTTGCGCGGGTAGCCCGTGCGCAGCAGTACCTCGTCCCGCAGTCGGAAGCCCTTGGCGAGGGTCCGGGTGTCGTGCTCGGAGCGGATCAGGAAGTGGTCGAAGCGGTCGACGGCCGCCTGGAAGCGGGCCTGGCCGGCCCGGCCCTGCGCCTTGGTCCGGGGCTCGTGGAAGCCCATCCGCTTGAGCGCCGAGCCGTGCCAGGTCTGGATGTACGTGGTTCCCGGGCGCTTGGCCAGCGCCAGCGGGAAGCCCTGGTTGTCGACCCAGTACTCGGCCTGGGCGAGGGCGCGCAGGTACTGCCAGCCCCAGCGCCTGACCAGGGTGGCCTCCTTGGGGAAGCCGGTGGGCTTGGAGCCCGCGTAGGACCAGATCGCCTCGAACGGCGCGCCCTGGCGGACGAGCTCCTCGTAGATCGCCTTCGGGCTGTCGCTGTACTGCTTGCCCATGTGGCTCTCGAAGACGACCGTGCCCTTCTTGATCGGCAGCTTCGAGAAGACCTCGTGGTAGATCTTCACCTTCTGCTCGCCGGAGCCCATGTTCCGGCGGGCCCGCAGTGCCTTGCGCAGGCCCCGCTTGACCAGGCCGGCCGCCTTGCCCTGTATGGCGTTGTTGATCAGCGACTGGGTGCGGACGGCCGCGGCGCCCTCGGCGATCAGCACATAGCTGAGGTTGCCCTTCTTGGTCATCTGCGGCCCGAACCGGTCGGAGACCAGTCGGGTCAGCCGCGGACGCACCCGCAGCCGGTTCGCCGACTCCAGGTCGACCCCGCCGATCGCGACACGGGTGATGATCCGGTCGCCGCCCGCGGTCAGCTTGAGGCGGACGTCCCAGACGGCGTCGATGATGCCGAGCGGACGGACGGTGCTCGCGACGTCGGCGGTGCCGGTCCACTCGATCGTGTCACCGGCGTGGCGGACGGTTTCCACCGGGAAGCTGAAGGACCGCACGCCGATCTGCCGGCGGGCCCGGAACTCGATCGTGGCCTTCAGATCGGCGTCGGCCGGGATGCGACCCAGCGGGTTCACGACGGAGCCGGACATGGTGACCGTGCCGCGGCCGTCGTCCTCGTAGGCGGTGAGCCGGTTGCCCAGGGTGAGCGAGGTGAGCGGCGTGGTGTGGAAGGCCTGCTCGGTGACGTCCAGTATCCGGCGGGCCTCGTCGGCGTCGGGACCGTCGATGTGCTGCGCGCACCAGTAGACGCGGCCGTCACGCTCGGCGAGCGGGGAGGTGAGCCGGCCCTTGTTCGTCATGGCGTCGGCGGCAGGGAGCAGGTTGTCCCAGTCCTCCTTGCCCAGCAGGTAGGCGCAGATCGCCTGGAGGTAGGTGACGTTCTCGTACGCGGCCGGGTCGATCCCCGCGAGGTAGCCGTTGGCGAGGCGGGCGAACTCCTGGCGGTACTCGTCGCTCAGCAGCGGCAGGTCGCGCAGGTGCAGCACCAGGTCGTGCTTGAGGAACTTGGCGTCCTTCGCGGACTTGATGTCCGTGTGGCCCTTCGCGGCCAGCAGGGCGTCGACGCGGCGGTGGATCTCCATCCGGTGGACGAAGTTCGCGATCTCGTGGCGCCGGTTGCTGATCGACAGGGCCGCGGCCTTCTCGACCACGTTCCAGAAGTAGACGTGGTTCGGGATCAGCGTGATGCGGCGGGCGGCCACGTAGGCCTGCGCGGAGAACAGCAGGTCCTCGTAGTGGATGCCGACCGGGAACTCCAGGCCCTGCTCCAGCAGGAACTCGCGCCGGTAGCACTTGTTCGTGGAGAGGGTGTCGTAGACCAGCAGGTCCGGGTACTCGGTGATCGACTCCAGCGTGCGCGTGCGGGAGTAGATCCAGGGGTACCACTCGGTGGTCTTGCCCCACCGGTTGTCGAGGTGCACGCGTACGCACATGCCCGAGACCAGGTCGGATCCGGTCCGCACGGCGGCGTCCAGCATGTTCCGGCAGGCGTTGCGCTCCAGCACGTCGTCGCTGTCGAGGAACATCACGTACGTTCCGGTGGCCTGCCGGATGCCGTGGTTGCGCGGCGCACCGCAGCCGCCACTGTTCTCCGGCAGCTGGAAGGCGCGCACCCTCCCCGGATGTGCGGATTCCAGTTCCTGGGCGACCGCGTACGAGCGGTCCTTGCTGCAGTCGTCGACGATCACGACTTCGACGCTGTGCAGGGTCTGGTCCAGAACCGACCGGACTGCTGTCGGCAGACGCTCTGCGTCGTTGTAGACGATGACGACCACGGAGACGTCGGGCACGTGCACCTCGATCCCTTCGTTTCGTTACGTTGAGCTGATTCCGCTTATCTCGTCCACGCTACCGTGTGCCGCCCTCGACTCCCGCAGCCCGACGCCCGTCCGACCCTCGCCGTGCATACTTCTAAGGAAGAGGTGAGAGGTGGGTCCGGCCGCCGACAATCACCCGTTCGGATCCAGCAGGAAGTGTTCATGACGAAGCTGTCCGTAGTTGTCCCTTGCTACAACGAAGAGGCCGTCATCGACAGCTTCGACGTGGAGATCCGGAGGGTCCTGGACGCCCTCCCCGTCGAGTACGAGGTCTGCTACGTCGACGACGGAAGCCGCGACGGCACCCTCGACAAGCTCCGGAAGATCGCCGCCGAACACGGCGACCGGACCCGCTACGTCTCCTTCAGCCGGAACTTCGGCAAGGAGGCCGGCATGCTCGCCGGCCTGCGCGAGGCCACCGGCGACGCCGTGGTGATCATGGACGCGGACCTCCAGCACCCGCCGGAGCTGATCGCGACCATGCTGGAGCACTACCGGCAGGGACACGACCAGATCATCGCCCGCCGCACGCGCGAGGGCGACAAGAAGCTCCGCTCGGCCCTCAGCAGCCTCTACTACCGGGGTGTCAACCGCTGGGTCGACGTGGAGCTCACCGACGGCGTCGGCGATTTCCGCATGCTCTCGCGCCCGGCCGTGGACGCCCTGCTGTCGCTGCCGGAGTACAACCGCTTCTCCAAGGGCCTCTTCTCCTGGATCGGCTTCGACACCGTCCACTTCGACTACCGCAACGCGCAGCGCGAGGCCGGCGAGACGAAGTGGAAGTTCGGCGCCCTGCTGAACTACGGCATGGACGGCCTGATCTCCTTCAACAACAGGCCGCTGCGGATCGGGATCTGGTTCGGCGTGTCGCTGGTCGCGCTGACCGGTCTGTACGCCCTGTGGATCACGATCATGGCGATCACCAACGGCGTCGAGTCCCCGGGGTACGTCACCCTTGTGGCCATCATCACCGGCCTGGGCGGCGTACAGCTGATCATGCTGGGCCTCATCGGCGAGTACATCGGGCGTATCTACTACGAGGCCAAGCGCAGGCCGCACTTCCTGGTGAAGGAATCGCACGGAGCACAGCCGCTCCCGCGGACCGACGACCGGCCGGCGGTCCCGGTCGCGGAGCCTACGATCGTGGAGCGCAGCACCCGATGAGCCGCAAGGAACAGCTCGGCCAGGTGTTCAGATTCGCCCTCGTGGGCGGGGTCAACACCGGCACCTTCTTCGGCATCTACCTGCTCCTGCACCCGTGGATGCCGTACTTCGCCGCCTACTCGCTCGCCTTCGTCCTGGCGATGGTCGGCTCGTTCTTCATGAACACCTACTTCACCTACCGGACCCGGCCGACCTGGAAGAAGTTCTTCCTCTTCCCGCTGACGAACATCACCAACTTCGTCATCCAGTCCGTCGGCCTCTACGCGCTGGTGACCTGGGCCGGGATGGACACCCGGATCGCCCCGCTCGTCGCGGCGGTCGTGGCCATCCCGTTCACCTTCCTGATCTCCCGCAAGATCCTCGTCCCGGGCGCCGCCCGGGCGGCCGCGGCCGGTTCCGCCGAGGCGGGGCCCGTGGCCGGGTCCTCGGCGGGATCATCGGCAGGGTCTTCGGCGGGGTCCTCGGCCGAGTCCTCGTCCAGGGTCTGAAACCCCCGAGCAGCCCCGCGCGCCCACCCCGTAGATTGAGACGGCAGGCATCTCGGCGACAGGCATTTCGGCAAGGGGCAAGGGGACAGACGTGTCAGCGGCTAGGCAAGGTGTCGTGGACGCCCGCAGGATCGTGGTCAAGGTCGGATCCTCCTCCCTGACCACCGCGGCGGGCGGACTCGACGCCGACCGCGTGGACGCGCTCGTCGACGTCCTCGCCAAGGCCCGCAGCGGAGGCGAGAAGGAGATCGTCCTCGTCTCCAGCGGAGCCATCGCCGCAGGACTCTCCCCGCTCGGCCTGCGCCGCCGCCCCAAGGACCTCGCCCGGCAGCAGGCCGCCGCGAGCGTCGGCCAGGGCCTGCTCGTCGCCCGGTACACCGCCTCCTTCGCCCGCTACGGCGTCCGCGTCGGCCAGGTGCTCCTCACCACCGACGACACCAGCCGCCGCGCCCACTACCGCAACGCGTACCGCACCCTCGACCAGCTCCTCGCCATGGGCGCCCTGCCCGTCGTCAACGAGAACGACACCGTGGCCACGGACGAGATCCGCTTCGGCGACAACGACCGGCTGGCGGCCCTCGTCGCCCACCTCGTCCGCGCGGACCTCCTCGTCCTCCTCTCGGACGTGGACGGCCTGTACGACGGAGACCCGTCCCAGCCCGGCACCACCCGCATCGAAGAGGTCCGCGGGCCCGAGGACATCGCGCACGTCTCGATCGGCAGCGCGGGCAAGGCAGGCGTCGGCACCGGCGGCATGGTCACCAAGGTCGAGGCGGCCCGGATCGCGGCCGCCGCCGGGATCCCCGTCGTGCTCACCTCCGCGAGCCAGGCCGCCGACGCCCTCGCCGGACGGGGGACCGGCACGCTGTTCCACGCCACCGGGCGCCGCTCCGCGGACCGGCTGCTCTGGCTCCAGCACGCCTCGACCCCGCAGGGGCACCTGGTCCTCGACGACGGCGCCGTCCGCGCCGTCACCGAACGCGGCAGCTCCCTGCTGCCCGCCGGGATCGCGGCGGTCGAGGGCGACTTCGTCGCCGGGGACCCGGTGGAACTGCGCTCCGCGGACGGCCGCGCCGTCGCCCGGGGCCTGGTCAACTTCGACGCCAAGGAGCTCCCGCAGCTCCTCGGCCGCTCCACTCGCGAGCTCGCGCGGGAACTCGGACCCGCGTACGAGCGGGAGGTCGTCCACCGGGACGATCTGGTCCTGCTGGAGGGCTGAGGTTCGGTAAAAGCGGAGCGCGGCGGCCCGTGGACTGGTCAACTGTGAGGGGCGGGCGGACCCGCGTGGTGGAGACAGGAGGCGACTGGTGAGACGAGCGCTGACCAGCGTCGGCACAGGGGACGGTGACGGCGGCGGTGGCGGGGAGGAGCAGGATCACGCGTCCCGCCTGTGGCACGTGACCCTGAGCGTCTCCGGCAAGCCGGCCCCGCTGTCCGAGGTCCGACGCGGACTGGAGCAACTGGCCCACGACCACCCCTTCCTGCTGACCAGCCGGTACGCCGACGACCATGCGGAGATCCGCTACTGGGAAGAGGCCCGGGACCTCCACGACGCGGCGGCCGTCGCGCTGCGCCTGTGGGGCGAACACCGCTCCTCGGCGAAGCTCCCGCCCTGGGAGATCGTCGGCCTGGAGGTCATCGACCGCGCCACCTACCACCAGCGCGTGGCGGAGGGCTACGGCCCACCCCCGGCCCACCCGGTGGGCGTGCACCCGTACTAGCCCCGGTCCGGGACCTTCCCGCCCCGGGACCGTCCAGCCGGTCCGGGACCATCCAGCCCCTCCGGCGTTTGAGGAGCGGGGTCCGGGGCGGAGCCCCGGTTTTCCAGCCCGTCCGGCGCTTGAGGACCGGGTCCGGGCGGAGCCCGGGGAGAAGGCCCCGCGCAGCGGCCCGGCGGACGGCCGGCGCCCGCCGTCTCGGGGGGTGGAACCCCGGCGGCGGGGTACCCCGGGGGGATTACCCTGGGCGGCATGACCTCGCTCGATGCCGCCACCTCGCCCGTCCTCGCCACCGCGCAGCGGTCCCGTACCGCCGCCGCCGCCATCGCCCCACTCCCGCGGTCCGCCAAGGACACCGCCCTGCTGGCGATCGCGGACGCGCTGGAGGCCCGTACGGCCGAGATCATCGCCGCCAACGCCGTGGACACGGACAAGGCCCGCGCCGCCGGCACCAGCGAGACCGTCATCGACCGCCTCACCCTCACCGCGGAGCGCGTCGCCGCCATCGCCTCCGACGTCCGCGACGTCGCCGCCCTCCCCGACCCCGTCGGCGAGGTCGTCCGCGGCAGCACCCTCCCCAACGGCATCGACCTCCGCCAGATCCGCGTCCCGCTCGGCGTCGTCGGCATCATCTACGAGGCCCGTCCCAACGTCACCGTCGACGCCGCCGCCCTCTGCCTCAAGTCCGGCAACGCGGTGCTCCTGCGCGGCAGTTCCTCCGCCTACTCCTCCAACACCGCGCTCGTCGCCATCCTGCGGGACGCCGTGGAGAGCGCCGGCCTGCCCGCCGACGCGATCCAGCTCGTCCCCGGCGAGTCCCGCGACTCCGTCCGCGAGCTGATGCGCGCCCGCGGCCTCGTCGACGTGCTCATCCCGCGCGGCGGCGCCTCCCTCATCAAGACCGTGGTCGAGGAATCCACCGTCCCGGTCATCGAGACCGGTACCGGCAACTGCCACGTCTACGTCGACGCCCAGGCCGACCTGGACATGGCGGTGGACATCCTCATCAACTCCAAGGCCCAGCGGCCCTCGGTCTGCAACTCCGCCGAGACCCTCCTCGTCCACCGCGACATCGCCGACGCCTTCCTGCCGCGCGCCCTCGACGCGCTCGCCGAGGCGGGCGTCACCGTCCACGGCGATGCCCGCGTCCTCGCCGCCGCCGAGGGCGGCAAGGTCACCGCCCTGCCCGCCACCGACGAGGACTGGGCCGCCGAGTACCTGTCCTACGACATCGCCGCCGCGGTCGTGGACTCCCTCGACGACGCCGTCACCCACATCCGCCGCTGGACCTCCGGCCACACCGAGGCGATCGTCACCACCTCGCAGGCCGCCGCGCGCCGCTTCACCCAGCTGGTCGACTCGACCACGGTCGCCGTGAATGCGTCCACTCGGTTCACGGACGGTGGCCAGTTCGGCTTCGGTGCCGAGATCGGTATCTCCACCCAGAAGCTGCACGCCAGGGGCCCGATGGGCCTTCCCGAGCTGACCTCCACCAAGTACATCGTCACCGGAGACGGTCACGTTCGGTAGCGAACGCCTGAGCACCGTGTGGCCGAAATTCGGCGGACACCCTGCCCAAGGAGGCCCCCCAGGTCTAGGCTGTTCCTGTGCCGGACGACGTGGGGGGCAAGCCGTTCCCGGACGACGGGACCCCCGAAGACGATGCAGACGACCGCGGAGGCGCGGATCACGACTTCGCCTCCGTGGTGTTCGACGAGGACTTCGTCCGGAACGCCGAGATCCATGAACCGAGCGCCGCCGAGCGCCAGCGGGCGGCGGACCGAGCGCGCGCGGAGGCCGAGGCCGCCCGCGCCGTGGCCGGCGGCTGGACGGGCGACGACGACCACGACAGCTACGGATACGGCCACCCCGACGGGTACGACGACGACCACGGTTGGGACCACGACCGCGGCTACGGATACCCGGACGGCCCGTACGGGGCCTACGGCGGCAGTCTGCGCCCCTACCGCGGTCGCGCACCGTGGCTGCGCCCCGTCGCCTGGGTGCTCGCCTTCGTGATGGGCCTCGGCATGGTCGCCCTCGCCTTCAGCGCCGTCTACCGCAGTGCCTCGGGTGAGGCGGACCCCGCTCCGGCGCCCGCCAGCACCCCCAGGGGTGAAGTCACCGGCGTCGGCGCGTTTACGTACCCCTCCGTTCGCCAACCCTGAAGGTACGACCCCACTCGCGTACGTTGGAGCTGGGGGCTTCTCTGGAGCGGGGACAGCGGGGAGAAGCGATGGCCGTGCCAGGAGATCCACCCAACAGCACCCCCGAGGGCATGGGCGGGGGCGACGACGACTTCCGGTCGGACGAGTACCGGTCCGTGGTGTTCGACGAGGACTTCGTCCGGGCTGCCCGACTTCAGGAGTACTCCGCGCAGGAACGGATGGGCGAACACGCCCGTGCCGTACGCAGCCGCTCCATCTGGTCCGGCAGCGGCTCTGCGGCCCGCACCGGCACGCCCGGCCGGGGCGCACGGCAGGGCATGCTGCTCGTGCTGCTCATCGCCACGGCCTTCGCCGCCGCCGTCTACATGGGCCTGCGCAACCCCTATCTGCCCCCGGCCGGGGGACCCGCCCAGGCGCTCACCAGCACCGTGGTGCCGCTCGCCCCGGCCACCGACGTGCCCGGCGGGCGCCCCGCCGAGCTGTACGCGAAGAGCCCCGCCGCCGACTACCGGGTCGGGGCGGCCGGCATCGCCCTGCCCGCCGTGCGCCGCACGCACCACTTCACCGACGCCCAGGTCGTCGCCGCGCTGTCCATCGCCAAGGACTACCTGGTGCAGTCCTCGCTGGACCCCGACATCCTCACCGGAGCGGCCTCCCGCCCGGTGCGGGTCCTGCTCGACCCCGACCAGCTGGCGCAGTTCGACCGCAGCATGACCTCGCCCTCCGGCGACGGCCGTCACGCGGCCACCGGCTGGCTGGTCCGCTTCGACCCGGCGACCGCCGTCCTGGCCGACCCCCGGGTCCGTGTGAGCGGCACCCTCGCGGTGGAGGAGGTGGCCCCGGACATGCTGGAGGTCACCACCGACCACACCTTCGTCTACGCCGTACGGCCCGCCACCGGATCCCCGGCGGCGGCCGACGGCGCCTCGCTGTTCACCGTCCGACGCGAGCTGCGGCTGCGCTTCGACCGGGACGACCTGAACGCCCGGCGGCTGGAGCTGGCCTCGGCCTACGTGATGGCCGGGCCCCAGGACTGCTCCGCCGACCCGGCCGGGGCCTTCCACCCGCTCCTGGCCGGAGCCGGCCCGACCACGGTGGGCCCGGCCGCGAGCGACCCGTACGCCACCGGCCGGCCGCGGCGCACGGCCGGGCTGTGCGGCGTCCTGGCATCGCCCCAGGCGCCGCCCGTGACCGAGTCCGCGACGCCGCCCCCGCCCCCGCAGGCCGCTCCCGTCAGCCCTGCTCCGTAGCCGCGCCCTTGTCCTGCGACGCGGCGCCGGCTCCCGCTCCGGCGGCTCCCGTGAACTTGTCGCGGAGCTTGCCGCCCATGTCGGCCGCGCCGCCCGCGATGTCGCCGACCAGCTTGAACAGCGGGTCCTTGCTGGTGCGCACCGAGTCGGCGTAGTGCGCGGCCGACTGGCGGAAGGAGTCGGTCACCGAGGTGTCCTTGTCCTCGTCCCGGCGCGGGTAGTGCCCGTCCATGATCCGCTGGTGGTCCCGGCTCTCCGCCCACTTCTTCAGCTCGGCGGCCCGCACCGTGGTGAAGGGGTGCGTCCGGGGCAGCAGGTTCAGGATCTTCAGCACGGAGTCGCGCAGGTCGCCGCTCGACTCGTACTCGTCGGCCTGGGCGAGGAAGGCGTCCACGTTCATCTCGTGGAGGTGGTTGCCGCCCGCGATCTTCATCAGCCCTCGCATCGAGGCCTGCACGTCCTGTCCCACCAGCAGTCCGGCGCGGTCGGCCGAGAGCTCCGACTTGCGGAACCACTCCCGCAGCGCCGTCACGATCGTCATGATCGCCACATTGCCCAGCGGGATCCACGCGACCTTCATCGCCAGGTTCGTCAGGAACAGCAGGATCGTGCGGTAGACCGCGTGCCCCGACAGCGCGTGGCCCACCTCGTGGCCCACCACCGCCCGCATCTCCTCCTCGTCGAGCAGTTCGACGAGGCCCGTGGTCACCACGATGATCGGCTCGTCCAGCCCGATGCACATGGCGTTGGGGTTCGGGTCCTGCTGCACATACATCTGGGGGACCTTCTCCAGGTCCAGGATGTAACAGGCGTCCCGCAGCATCGCGTACAGGTGCGGGAACTGCGTCTCGCCCACCCGTACCGACTCCGACAGGAACATCAGCCGCAGGCTCCGCTCCGGCAGCAGTCCGCTCAGGGCCTTGAACACCGTGTCGAAGCCGCTCAGCTTGCGCAGCGCCACCAGCGCCGAGCGGTCCGCCGGATGCTCGTACGCCCGTGACGAGATGCCGGGAAACCGCCTGCGGTCCCGTGCCGGTGCCTTCTCGAACCCTGTTTCCGTCATAGCGCCCTCCCCTGGATGGACCTGCTCGACCCTGCGTCTATCCTCTCCAACGCCTGAGTCGGCGTGAGCGTGCCCCAGGCCCCCGCATACGATGTGAGCGAAGTCTCCGCTCGCTCCCCGACTCGATAGGTATCTGCCTGATGAGCCTCTCCACCACCGCCCACAACCTGGTCGTCCTCGCCTCGGAGGGGGCCGAGCAGCACGGCGGCAACCACGACAGCCTGAACCCGTACCTGACCGGCGGCGGTGCCTTCGTCATCCTGATGCTGATGCTGTGGGTCACCACGCGCCTGAACCGCGACCGCTGAACCGGCTGAACCCGCCGGGAACGCCGCGTCCGCCGGGCCAGTAGGCTCTGCGCTCATGGGAGAGCAGGAGATGCCTACCGGTCCGGTCAAGCGCCGGCTCGGCGTGATGGGCGGGACATTCGACCCGATCCATCACGGACACCTGGTGGCCGCCAGCGAGGTGGCCGCCCTTTTCCACCTCGACGAGGTGATGTTCGTGCCGACCGGCGAGCCGTGGCAGAAGTCGCAGCGGGCCGTGTCGCCGGCCGAGGACCGTTATCTGATGACGGTCATCGCCACCGCATCGAACCCGCAGTTCTCGGTGAGCCGCATCGACATCGACCGCGGCGGGCCGACCTACACCATCGACACCCTGCGGGACCTGAAGGCGCAGAACGACGACGCCGATCTGTTCTTCATCACCGGTGCCGACGCGCTCGCACAGATCCTGACCTGGCGAAACGCCGAAGAACTCTTCTCGCTCTCCCACTTCATCGGAGTCACCCGGCCGGGCCACGTGCTCACCGACGACGGGCTCCCGGAGGGCGGTGTCTCCCTGGTGGAGGTGCCCGCGCTCGCGATCTCGTCCACCGACTGCCGTGCGAGGGTGGCCCAGGGGGATCCTGTCTGGTATTTGGTGCCGGACGGCGTCGTGCGCTACATCGACAAGCGTGAGCTGTACCGGGGAGCCTGAGCTTCCGGAGAGAGAGGCCCCGCGGTGAACGACCGACAGGATCCGTACGACCCGTACGCCGCCCAGGAGCAGCAGCTCGTCGGCTACGACGCGTACGGGCGGCCGGTGTACGGCCAGGCGCCCGCGCAGCCCGCCCAGCCCGCCCCGCAGCAGTACGGGCAGCAGTACGAGCAGCAGCAGTACGGCTACGACTACCAGGGCTACGGCCAGCAGCCGCAACAGCAGCAGCAGTACTACCCGCAGCAGCCGGCCGCCCAGGAGTACGCGCAGCAGGAGTACACCCAGGCGCAGGGCTACGGGTACGACACGCAGCAGACCCAGCAGTGGATCCCGCAGCAGACCGCCCCGGAGCCCACGGAGGCCCCGGCCGCCGCCGAGCGCCCGGCCGCCCAGGTCCCCGAGCCGCGCCGACCGGACGGCGAGGGCGGCGGCGCCCGTGGCGAGGCGCACGACGACGAGCCCGCGGCGGACCGGGACTACCGCACCGAGATGTTCGCCTTCATCGACCAGCCGGACGAGGACTCCGAGGACGTCATCGACTGGCTCAAATTCACCGAGAGCCGCACCGAACGCCGCGAGGAGGCCCGCCGCCGCGGCCGCAACCGGGTGGTGGCCCTGATCGTCGTCCTCGCCCTGTTCCTCGTCGGCGGCCTCGGCTACCTCTGGTACGCGGGCAAGCTCCCCTTCCTCGACGGCCCCGGCGACAAGAAGTCCGGCGCGACCGCCGACGCCGGCGCGCAGAAGCGGGACATGATCGTCGTCCACCTGCACAACACCAAGAAGGGCGGCACCTCCTCGGCGCTGCTCGTCGACAACGTCACCACCAAGCAGGGCGCCACCGTCCTGCTGCCGAACACCCTGGCCATCACCGGCCAGGACGGCACGGCGACGGGACTCGGCAAGTCGGTCGAGGACGGTGGTCTCGGCACCCGCGAGGCCCTCGACTCCGTGCTCGGCACCCACATCGGCGGCACCTGGCGCCTGGACACCCCCTTCCTGGAGAACCTGGTCGAGCTGGTCGGCGGCATCGAGGTCGACACCGACACCGCGGTCCCGGCCGACGACGCGGCCAAGACCCCGGCCGTGGCCCAGGGCCAGAAGCAGAGCCTGAGCGGCCCGATGGCCGTCGCGTACGCCACGTTCCGCGGGCAGGGCGAACCGGAGGCCAAGCAGTTGGAGCGCCTGGGCAAGGTGCTCCAGGCGGTGCTGCGCAAGGTTCCGAGCGACCCGAAGACGGCGGCCGTGACCGTCGAGAGCATCGGCCAGATCCTCGACCCGGCCCTGAACGCGCAGACCCTCGGCGCGCTGCTGTCCCGGCTCGGCGCCCACGCCAAGGTGGGCGCGTACCGCACGGACGTCCTCGGCGTGAAGGCGGACGGCGCGCTCACGGACGACGCGAACAAGACGGTCGTCAAGGAGGTGCTCGGCGGCTCCGGCGCCGCGGCGCAGCCCGGCGCGGCCCCGCGCGTCGGCCTCAAGGACGCCACCGGCGACGAGAAGACGCAGATCGCGGCCAAGGCGGCGCTGGTGAACAGCGGCTACACCTTCGTCGACGGCGGCAAGGCCGACAAGACCGCGGCCGGCTCGCAGATCACCTACCAGGACGACGCGCAGCGGGACCGCGCGATCGAGGTCGCCAAGACGCTGGGACTGCCCGAGACGGCCGTCAAGAAGGGCGAGAACACGGTCAACGCGGACATCGTGGTGACCCTGGGCAAGGACTACAAGGCGTCCTGACCAGGCCCCCGAGCGGTCCGGAGTGAGGCATTCGCCCGCGCGCGACGCTGCGCGCGGGCGGTGTCGGCGGTACATGAGACCCTTGTAAGGATCTGCCCGCCAACCCGAAAGCATGGCCAGTGACCGCCACGGACCGCTCCATCGAGCTCATCACCGCCGCCGCCCAGGCCGCGGCCGACCGGCTCGCGCACGACATCATCGCGTACGACGTCAGCGACGTGCTGTCGATCACCGACGCCTTCCTGCTCGCCTCGGCGCCCAACGACCGCCAGGTCAAGTCGATCGTCGACGAGATCGAGGAGCGCCTGCTCAAGGAGCTCGGCGCCAAGCCGGTGCGCCGCGAGGGCGACCGCGACGCCCGCTGGATCCTGCTCGACTACGTCGACATCGTCGTCCACGTCCAGCACAGCGAGGAGCGTGTCTTCTACGCGCTGGAGCGCCTGTGGAAGGACTGCCCCGAGATCGAGCTTCCCGAGGACGCCAAGCTCACCATCGGCAAGGCCGAGGAGCACGCCAAGCTGCGTGAGGCGGCGGGCGACGACGAACTGGACGGTGATCTGTTCTGAGCGCGACCACCTCGGGCAAGTCCGGTAGGAAGATCGTCCTCTGGCGCCACGGCCAGACCTCGTGGAACCTGGAGCGACGCTTCCAGGGATCCACTGACATCGAGCTGACCGAAGCGGGCGTGGCGCAGGCGCGCCGCTCCGCGCGGTTGCTCGCCTCGCTGAAGCCGGACGCCATCGTGGCCTCCGACCTGCGGCGCGCTTCCGCCACGGCCGCCGAGCTGGCGGCCCTCACGGGGCTGACGGTGTCGCACGACGCGGCGCTGCGCGAGACGTACGCCGGCGAGTGGCAGGGCCTCACGCACGACGAGATCCTGGAGAAGTACGGCGAGCAGTACGCGGCGTGGAAGCGCGGCGAACCGGTCCGTCGCGGTGGCGGTGAGCTGGAGACCGAGGTCGCCGACCGCGCGGCGCCGGTGGTGCTGGAACACGCCGACCGGCTGCCGCGGCCCGGCACCCTCGTCGTGGTCAGCCACGGCGGCACCATCCGTACGACGATCGGGCGCCTGCTGGGCCTGAACTCGCACGACTGGGAGGGTCTCGGCGGGCTCTCCAACTGCTGCTGGTCCGTCCTCGGCGAGGGCGCGCGCGGCTGGCGCCTGCTGGAGCACAACGCCGGCACGCTGCCGGAACCGGTGCTCGGCGACGACGACTGAGCGGCCTTCTGCCGCTCCCCGGCGGGGCTTCCACCCGGATTTCACTTTCCGGCTGGTCACAGGCTAGAGTTCTTCTTGTTCGCAGCGCAGAACACCGGAGACGGGGGGAGCGCGGCGGAGAGCGGGGCTATAGCTCAGTTGGTAGAGCGCCTGCATGGCATGCAGGAGGTCAGGAGTTCAATTCTCCTTAGCTCCACAATCAGGATCCCGTCCCCAACAGGGGGCGGGATCCTTGCTTTTGTACCCTTTACGTTTGCTGACCTGGCCCGCACCGGCATGGCAGAATCGTGACCGCCGGAGGGGGACACGACGGCCCGACGCGGGAGGGAGTCGCTGACGGATGGGTGCACACCGGCGCCGGTGCGACTGGTGCAACAACGGCACGCCGATCGTGCGGGACATGGACCCGGTCAACCCCGACTACCAGTACTGGTGCGAGGAATGCGCTCGGGCGCTGATCATAAAAGGCGACCCGATCGAGACGTACCGTGAGCTGGAAGGGGAGCCGATCTACGGGCGGCTGCTCGACGAGCACTGCACGCTCAAGCGGTTCTATCAGTTCGCACGAGCGTGACGAGTTGGCTCAAATCGGACATGGTCTCTGGTCGGTGGAAACCGATTTTTGGACCAGGGCCATGACCGTGTAATGTTTGGGACGTCGCCAAGGGGAACCGGCAAGGGAAACCGAAGCGGCAAGCACAACAAGGGGCTATAGCTCAGTTGGTAGAGCGCCTGCATGGCATGCAGGAGGTCAGGAGTTCAATTCTCCTTAGCTCCACAGTGAAGAAGCGGGCCACCCGGATCGGGTGGCCCGCTTCTCGTTGTCCCCTTGTCCGTCGTGGGTCCTGGGGTGTACGTCGTCGCGTGTGGCTCGCGGCGTGCGTCGTGTCGACGGGTGGAACGGCCGAGCGTCGCAAGGGGCCGCTGCGGTACCCTGACGCCATGCGTGCCGTACGCCTTCTGCTTACCGAGCCGCGCTGATCAGTGCCGACCCTTCGAGATGGTCGGACCCGGCGCGGCGTCCCCTCCTGTGCGAGGGGTTTTTTCGTTTGGGCAGGCAGAGACGGCGAAGACGATCGATGGAGCTTCAGAAATCATGAGCGAGACGAACACCCCGGCCCCCGAGGCGGCCGAGGCGCACCGCTACACGGCTGCCATGGCCGCCGACATCGAGGCACGCTGGCAGGACGTCTGGGACGCGCAGGGCACGTACGAGGCCCCGAACCCGACCGGTGACCTGGCCGGGGACCCCGCGGTGGTCGCACGGCCCAAGAAGTTCATCATGGACATGTTCCCGTACCCGTCCGGTGCGGGCCTGCACGTCGGACACCCGCTCGGGTACATCGCCACCGACGTCTTCGCCCGCCACCAGCGGATGACCGGCCACAACGTCCTGCACACCCTGGGCTTCGACGCCTTCGGCCTGCCGGCCGAGCAGTACGCTGTGCAGACCGGCACGCACCCGCGGGTCTCGACCGAGGCCAACATCGAGAACATGAAGGTCCAGCTGCGCCGGCTGGGCCTGGGCCACGACAAGCGCCGGTCGTTCGCCACGATCGACCCGGACTACTACAAGTGGACCCAGTGGATCTTCCTGCAGATCTACAACTCCTGGTACGACGCCGACGCCAAGAAGGCCCGCCCGATCACCGAGCTGGTCGCCGCCTTCGAGGACGGCACCCGTGAGGTCCCCGGCGGCCGCGCCTGGGCCGGCCTGACCGCGGCCGAGCGGGCCGACGTACTGAACGAGTACCGCCTGGCGTACTCCTCGGACGCGCCGGTGAACTGGTGCCCCGGGCTGGGCACCGTACTGGCCAACGAGGAGGTCACCGCCGACGGCCGTTCCGAGCGCGGCAACTTCCCCGTCTTCAAGTCCCGGCTGAGCCAGTGGAACATGCGGATCACCGCCTACGCCGACCGGCTGATCGACGACCTGGACGCGCTGGACTGGCCCGAGGCCATCAAGCTGCAGCAGCGGAACTGGATCGGCCGCAGCGAGGGCGCGCGCGTCGACTTCGCGCTGGGCGACGAGGCCATCACCGTCTTCACCACCCGTCCGGACACCCTGTTCGGCGCCACCTACATGGTGCTGGCGCCCGAGCACCCGCTGGTCGAGAAGTTCATCCCGGCCGCCTGGCCCGAGGGCACCCACGCCATCTGGACCGGTGGGCACGCCACGCCGGCCGAGGCCGTCAGCGCCTACCGCAAGCAGGCCGCCTCGAAGTCGGACGTCGAGCGGCAGGCCGAGGCCAAGGACAAGACCGGTGTCTTCACCGGCGAGTACGCGATCAACCCGGTCAGCGGCGACAAGGTCCCGGTCTTCATCGCCGACTACGTGCTGATGGGCTACGGCACCGGCGCGATCATGGCCGTCCCGGCTCACGACGGCCGCGACTTCGAGTTCGCGCGCGCCTTCGAGCTGCCGATGCGCTGCGTCGTCGAGCCGTCGGACGGTCGCGGCACCGACCCGGCCGAGTGGGACGACGCCTTCGTCTCCTACGACGCGAAGCTGGTCAACTCCACGGGCGAGGGCATCGCCCTGGACGGCCTGGGCGTCGCCCTGGCGAAGGCCGCGATCACCGACTGGCTGACCGAGCGCGGCATCGGCGAGGGCACCGTCAACTTCCGCCTGCGTGACTGGCTGTTCAGCCGTCAGCGGTACTGGGGCGAGCCCTTCCCGATCGTCTACGACGAGGACGGCGTCGCGCACCCGCTGCCCGAGTCGATGCTGCCGCTGGAGCTGCCGGAGGTCGAGGACTACTCGCCGCGCACCTTCGAGCCGGACGACGCCGAGTCGCAGCCCGAGACCCCGCTGTCGCGCAACGGCGCGTGGGTGAACGTGGAGCTGGACCTGGGCGACGGCCGCGGTGTGCGCTCCTTCCGCCGCGAGACCAACACCATGCCCAACTGGGCCGGTTCCTGCTGGTACGAGCTGCGCTACCTGGACCCGAACAACTCCTCGGCCCTGGTGGACCCGGAGATCGAGCAGTACTGGATGGGCCCGCGCGAGGGCGCCCCGCACGGCGGTGTCGACCTGTACGTGGGCGGCGCCGAGCACGCGGTGCTGCACCTGCTGTACGCCCGCTTCTGGTCGAAGGTGCTGTTCGACCTGGGCCACGTCTCCTCGGCGGAGCCGTTCCACAAGCTGTTCAACCAGGGCATGATCCAGGCGTACGCCTACACCGACGCGCGCGGCGTGTACGTGCCCGCGGCCGAGGTCGAGGAGCGCGACGGCGGGTACTTCTACCAGGACCAGCCGGTCAAGCGTGAGCACGGCAAGATGGGCAAGTCCCTGAAGAACGCCGTCACGCCGGACGAGATCTGCGAGGAGTACGGCGCGGACACGCTGCGTCTGTACGAGATGGCGATGGGCCCGCTGGACGTCTCCCGTCCGTGGGACACCCGAGCCGTGGTGGGCCAGTACCGGCTGCTGCAGCGCCTGTGGCGCAACATCGTGGACGAGGAGACGGGCGCCGTCACCGTCGTGGACGGCGAGCCGGACGAGGCGACCCTGCGCGCGCTGCACAAGGCGATCGACGGGGCCGGCTCGGACCTGACGGGGCTGCGCTTCAACACCGCCATCGCGAAGATCACCGAGCTGAACAACGCGCTGACGAAGGCCGGCCGCCCGCTGGAGCGCTCGGTCGCCGAGGCCCTGGTGCTGCTGGTCGCCCCGCTGGCCCCGCACATCGCGGAGGAGCTGTGGCACCGCCTGGGCCACAGCGAGTCGGTCGTCCACCAGGACTTCCCGGTCGCGGACCCGGCGTACGTCGTGGACGAGAGCGTGACCTGCGTGGTGCAGGTCAAGGGCAAGGTCAAGGCGCGGCTGGAGGTGTCGCCGACGATCTCCGAGGCGGAGCTGGAGCAGCTGGCCGTGACCGACGAGGGTGTCGTGGCGGCGCTGGGCGGCGCGGAGATCCGCAAGGTGATCGTGCGTGCGCCGAAGCTGGTGAACATCGTCATCTGAGTCGTCCCAGGACGCACACCCCCGCATAGGGGGGATCCCGTACGGGCAGGTTGGGGGTTCGAATGGAACCCCTGACCTGCCCGCGGCGTTTACCGTGGAGGGGACGGAAAAGAGCCGTCGGGTGCTGGGGAAGGGACGCTCATGGAGTCCGCGTTGATCATCTTCGCGCTGATGCTGCTTATGACCTTCCTGGGGTTGGGCGTGTACGCGACCGTCAAGGTGGTGCAGGCGACCAAGCGCGGTGTGGATCGGACCATCACACAGGCGCGGCGGACCGTGGAGGACACCGCCCTGCGGGCCAAGAGTTTCGGCCAGGTCGGGGTCCCGGGTGCGCTCGCCCAGCTACGGCTCGACCTGCGGACCTCGATGCGCGCCACGGAGCAGGCGCTGCGGGACGGGGTCCGGGTGGACGCCTCGCTGCACGAGTCGATCGCGCTGTTCGAGCGGCTGAGCGCGCACGGGCGCGAGCTCGACGACGAGCTGAAGGGGCTGGAGCAGGACCCGGACCGCGGGCGTATCGCGGAACGCCTGCCGGACCTGCGGGAGCGGACGGCCAAGATCAAACAGGCCGCCGACTCCCTGCGATGGGCCGCGCGGGACCGGGCGCAGCGTTTCGCGCAGGACGACCTGTCCACGTTGTCGGCCCAGATCGAGGTCGAGTCCGACGCGCTGCGGGACTGGGCGCGGGAGCCGGTGGACGACCTCGCGGCGGCGGCCGCGGCGTGGGACGCGGCGCAGGCGAACGGGAGCGCGGCGGGTCCGGGGAGCGCCTCGGCGAATGCTTCGGGGCAGCCCTCGGCGGCGGGACCGGCTCGCGGCGGGGACCAGCCGCAAGCCCTGAATCCGGCCGCTCCGGCGCCGCAGTACCCGTGGCAGAAGGCGCGCCGGCCGGAGAGCACGACCTGAGGGCGTGAGTCGAGGACGCGAGGCGAGGGGCGAGGGGCGAGGTGTGAGCTGAGGACGCGCCCGGGGGTGCGAGCTGATCCCGACCCCGGTGCGTCCGAGTCCGACCCGGGCGCGACCTGGGACCGGCCTGCGGAGAGGCGCGCGGGGGCTCGTACCGTAGGCTCTCGCCGCCGTAGGACACCCGACCGACGGTCGAGTCGTGGGCCCAGGCTGCCGTCCTGCCCCCACGGGCGGTAACCTCCGGCTCATGTCCCGCCATGTCGCCATCGTCACCGATTCCACGGCCTACCTGCCCCGACCGGCCATGGCGCGGCACGGAATCACCGCCGTCCCGCTCACCGTGGTGCTCGGTGGCGAGGCCCTGGAGGAAGGCACCGAGATCTCGGCGCGCAGCCTGGCCCAGGCCCTGCAGAAGCGCCGATCGGTCACCACCTCGCGCCCCGGCCCCGAGGAGTTCGTCCGGGCCTACCGGGCGGCGGCGGACGCCGGCGCCACCGGCATCGTCAGCCTGCACCTGTCCGCCGAGTTCTCCGGCACCTACGACGCGGCCGTGGTCGCGGCCAGGACCGCACCCGTTCCGGTCCGGGTCCTGGACACCGGCATGGTCGCGATGGCCCTCGGCTTCTGTGCGCTGGCCGCCGCCGAGGTGGCCGAGGCGGGCGGATCCGTGGACGAGGCCGTGGCGGCGGCCGAGAAGCGGGCGGCGGACATGTCCGCCTACTTCTACGTCGACACCCTCGACTACCTCCGCCGCGGCGGCCGGATCGGGGCCGCGCAGGCCCTGCTCGGCTCGGCCCTCGCGGTGAAGCCCCTGCTGACGCTGGACGGCGGCCGGATCGAGATGCTGGAGAAGGTCCGTACGTCGTCCAAGGCGATCGCCCGCCTGGAAGAGCTGGCCGTCGAGCGCGCCGGGTCCGCCGAGGTCGATGTGGCGGTGCACCACCTCGCGGCTCCGGAGCGGGCGGAGAAGCTCGCCGAGCGGCTGCGCGAACGCATCCCCGGGCTGGTCGAGCTGCACGTCAGCGAGGTCGGTGCGGTGATCGGGGCGCACACCGGGCCGGGGCTGCTGGCGGCGGTCATCTCCCCTCGCTGATCACCGGAACGGGTGGCCCGCTTATCCACAACGAGCCTTTTTTCCACTGGAATTGAGTGTTCCGAACCGGGGGCGGGCTCGGCCTCTACGGTCGTGGCATGAATCTTCGAACGCGTGCTTCGTATCCGTCGGGTGCCACCAGTGGCCCGGGCCGCTCCCGACTCTCCGACAGCCGTCTCCGGCGGCGCCGTACGGCGCTTCGTGGCCGACGGGTTCCTCATCCGGAGCCGGGCGCGGTGCGCAGGCGAGCCGAGGCCCTGCTGGGGGACAGCGGCCCGCCGCAGGCCCCGCGGCCGCCTTCGCCGCCCCCGCCACCCGAGGCCTTCCAGGCGCCGTCGGCGGCCGCGGGAAGGGCGGACGTCCTGGATGTCGAAGCGGCGCCCGATGACGCGTCCGGGCCGCCCTCAGGGGCCGCGCGGAGGCCTTCCGTGCGGGAGCGGCTGCCGCTGTGGCTGCAGGACAGCTGCGCGGTGCGGCCGCGGGCGGTGGCCGCCGTCGGGGTGGTGCTGATCTGCGCCGTCGGCTTCGCCGGGCAGCAGTACTGGTCGGCCCGGCCACGGGCGCTGACCGTGCCCGCGGTGGTCGCCCCGGGGGCCCTCCCGGCGGCGGCCACGGCACCTGCGGCGGCTCCGGCCCAGGGAGCGGGCGCGGGGGCCGGTGGGGTCGGTGGGACGGCCGCGCGGATCGTCGTCGACGTCACGGGCAAGGTCCGGGACCCCGGGGTGCGGCGACTGCCCGCCGGTTCGCGTGTGGAGGACGCGCTGGCCGCCGCCGGGGGAGTGCGGCCGGGCGCCGACACGACCGGGCTGAACCGGGCCCGCGTGCTGGTGGACGGCGAGCAGGTGGTGGTCGGGGCCCCGGCTCAACCGCCACCGGCCGGGATGGCCGGCGGCATGGGCCCTGCCTCCGGTGCCGGCTTCGGCCTCGGGCCCGGCTCCGGCCCGCTGAGTCTGGGCTCGGCCACGGTCGCGCAGCTCGACGGCCTGCCGGGGGTCGGGCCGGTGCTCGCGCAGCACATCGTCGACTTCCGTACCGCCCGCGGCGGCTTCCGTTCCGTGGAGGATCTCCGCCAGGTCGACGGCATCGGTGAGCGGCGTTTCGCCGACCTGCGCCCGCTGGTCCGGCCGTGAACCGCCCGGCGGGTCCGGTTCCGCCGGACCTCCGCCTCGCGGTGCCCGCCGCGGCCGCCTGGGCGGCGGCCGCCCTCGCCCTGGACGCACCCGTCCACCGGACCGCCCTCGGGGTGGGCCTGGGGATGGTCTGCGCGGGCCTGTTGATGCTGGGCGCCTGCCGGCGTCCGGGACCGCTGTGGCGGCTCGCCCCGGCCGCGGCGGCGGCCCTGCTGTGCGCGGCCGCCGGAGCGGGGGTGGCGGGGCTCCAGCGGGCCGAGGCGCGGGCCGGGCCGGTGGCCGGGCTGGCCCGGGAGCACGCCCGCGTCCTCGTGGAACTCACCGTCGGCTCCGACCCGCAGGCCGCCCGGAGCGGGAGCGGGCCGCCCGTGGTGGTCCTGGACGCGGTGGTGAACCGGGTGACCGGGCCCGACGGTTCGAGCACCCGGGTCGAGACCCCGGTGCGGGTGCTGGCCGGACATCCGGGATGGGCCCGGCTGCAACCTTCCACCCAGGTGGTGGTGGTCGCCCGGCTGGCTCCGGCGCGGAGCGGGGAGCGGGCCGTGGCGCTGCTGCGCCCGGCCGGTGACACCCCGCCCCGGGTGGCCGGCGGCCCGGACACCGTCCAGCGGTTCGCGGGGCGGCTGCGGGCCGGGCTGCGCGAGGCCACCGAGGGGCTCCCACCGGATGCCAGGGCCCTGCTGCCGGGACTGGTCGTCGGGGACACCTCCAGGGTTCCGCCCGATCTGCACGAGGCCTTCCGGGCCACCGACCTGCTGCACCTGCTGGCCGTCTCCGGATCCAACCTGACCGTGGTGCTGTTCCTGCTCATCGGGCCCCCGGCCCGCGCGCAGCGGGCGGAACGGCGCGGGCTGGCGCCCCGGCTCGGACTCTCGTTGCGGGTCACCGCCCTGTGCGGGGCGGCCCTGACGCTGGCGTTCGTCGTGGTGTGCCGGCCGGAGCCGAGCGTGCTGCGGGCCGCCGCCTGCGGGGCCGTCACCCTGCTGGCCATCGCCACGGGGCGGCGCAGATCCCTCATCCCGGCCCTGGGCGCCGCCGTGCTGCTGCTGGTGCTCCACGACCCCTGGCTGGCCCGCAGCCACGGCTTCCTGCTCTCGGTCCTGGCCACCGGGGCGCTGCTCACCCTCGCTCCCCGGTGGAGCGCGGCCCTGCGGCGCCGTGGTGTGGGGCCCCGGTCGGCCGACGCGCTGGGGGCCGCCGCGGCCGCGCAGGCGGTGTGCGCGCCCGTGGTGGCCGTGCTCGCCGCCCGGGTCAGCCTGGTGGCCGTGCCGTGCAACCTGCTGGCCGAGCTGGCGGCCGGACCCGCGACGGTCCTCGGCTTCGCCGCGCTCGCGGTGGCTCCGGTGTGGATGCCCGCCGCGGAGCTTCTCGCCCGGTGCGCGGCGGTGCCGGCCGGGTGGATCGCCGGCGTGGCCCGGGCCGGGGCCCGGTTCCCGGGCGCGGAGCTGCCGTGGCCGGGCGGGCTCACCGGCGGTGTTCTGCTGGCCGCCGCCACCCTGGCGGTCGTGGTGATCGTCCGTGCCCGGTTCCGTGGGCGCGGGTGGCTGTGCTCCGCCCTGGCGGCTCTGCTGCTCCTGGCCGTACTGCGGCCGCCGCAGCTCACCCGTACGCTGTCCGGCTGGCCGCCGCCCGACTGGAGCTACGTCCAGTGCGCCGTGGGGCAGGGGGACGCCGCCGTGCTCGCCCTGGGACCCGGTGAGGCCCTGGTGGTGGACGCCGGCCCGGAACCCGGACCGGTGGACGACTGTCTGCGTGCCCTGGGTGTGCGGCGGGTGCCGCTGCTCCTGCTGACGCACTTTCACGCCGACCACGTCGGAGGCCTGTCGGGGGTGCTGCGGGGCCGGTCCGTGGGGGTGATCCAGGCCACCGCGCTGGAAGAACCGCGCGGGCAGGCCGAGTTCGTCCGGCGGACCGCATCGGCCGCCGGGGTGCCGATCGTGACGGCGGTGCAAGGAGAGCGGCGCCGGGCCGGGGCGTTCGAATGGCAGGTGCTCTGGCCTCCGCCGGACGGACCGCCACCCGAGGGCCCCAACGACGCGAGCGTCGCCCTCCTGGTGCGCGGCGCGGGGCTGACCCTGCTCCTGCTCGGCGACCTCGAACCGGCCGCGCAGCAGGCTCTCTTGAGGGCCCGCCCGGACCTCGGCCCGGTGGACGTCCTCAAGGTCGCCCACCACGGCTCCGCGCACCAGGACCCGGAGCTGTACGCCCGGGTCCGGCCGCGGCTCGCGCTCGTTCCCGTCGGCGTGGGCAACCGCTACGGACACCCGGCGCCGCGTACGCTCGCCCGGCTACGGGAGTTGGGTGCGACCGTACTGCGTACCGATCTCGACGGCTCGATCGCCGTCACCAGGAGCGGAGTTCGGCTACGGTCCTTTTCGGCCAACCGGCGGCGGAACGGGCGCGGCCATACCGGGCGCGACCACTCTGTTTGCCCACAACCCGACAGCATGATCGAATGCGTCTTCGCCAGAGCGGTCCAAGTCCACACAGCACGGGGGTGCATCAGCCATGTTCGGTCGCAGACGGGGGATGGAGCCGGCCGGAAGTTCCAGCCCGCCCACATCCGCGACACTGACGCTGCCGCCGACGGCGCGGCTGCTCAGCTGCCGGGTTCTCGACACGGTCCACCGACCGGTGAGACAGGCCGCGTTCGAGGTGACCGACCCGATCGGCCGGCGCATCGTCAGCGGGGAGACCGACCCGTACGGCGGCTTCGCCGTGGCCGTACCGGAGGGGGAGTACCGACTTTCCGTGACCACGGAGGGGTACGCGCCGTTCCACGGGGTCACGATCGTGGGGGACCCGGGGCAGCCCGGCACCGCGGAGATCATCCTCGACGCGGTGGAGCCGCCGCTGCTGCCGCAGCCCGGCCACTGGGAGCTCGACCCGACGCACTCGTCCATCGGTTTCACGGCCCGCCACATCGGCCTGGCTCGGATCCGAGGCCGGTTCACCACGTTCGCCGGGGCGGTACGGATAGCCGAGCGCATGGAGGACTCCTCCATGCACGTGATCATCGACGCCGCGAGCATCGACACCGGGGTGCGGCTGCGCGACGACCACCTGAGGTCGGGGGACTTCCTGGACGCGGTCCGCCACCCCACGGTGGAGTTCTACAGCGAGCGGTTCATCCACCGCAGCGGCAGCGCCTGGACGGTCGCCGGGGCGCTGACCCTCCACGGGGTGAGCCGGTCCGTGACCCTGGACACCCAGTACCTGGGCCTGGGCACGGGCATGGAGGGAGAGCTCCGGGCGGCCTGCCGAGCCACCACCGAACTGCACCGCGAGGACTTCACCCTCAACTGGCAGTCGATGCTGGCGCAGGGGATCGCGGCCATCGGTTCCAGCGTGGACGTGACCCTGGACATCCAGGCCGTGCGCAAGGCCTGACGCGAAGGCCGCCGAGCCCCCTACGGGGCTTCCAGCCAGCCCTCGTACTCGGCGGCGAGGTCGTCCAGCGTGCCGGTGTCGAGCCGTTCCTGCGGGTCCTCGACGACCACCAGCCACTGGGCGTCCTCGGCGTCGTCCTCGCCGGCCAGCGCGTCGCGGACCAACTGCGGTTCCTCCGGGAGGCCGAAGCGGTCGACGGCCTCCTGGGCCACCTCCTCGGCGGCGTCGCGGTCGGGCAGGACGAGTACATGTCGCACATTCACGCGACCATTCTCGGGCACGCGGGGCGGAGGGCTGTCGGTGCGGCGTGGGATGCTGGATCCGATGGCCACCAGGAAGAACTCCACCGACGATCCGCTTGCCCCGCTCACCCTCGCGGTGGGGCAGGAGGAGCTGCTGCTCGACCGTGCCGTGCGCGAGGTGGTGGCGGCCGCCCGCGCCGCCGACGCCGACACGGACGTCCGCGACCTCGCCTCCGAGCAGCTCCAACCCGGCACGCTCGCCGAGCTGACCAGCCCCTCGCTCTTCTCCGAGCGCAAGGTGCTGGTCGTGCGCAACGCGCAGGACCTGTCCGCGGACTCGATCAAGGAGGTCAAGGCCTACCTCGTCGCGCCCTACGAGGAGATCATCCTGGTCCTCCTGCACGCGGGCGGGGTCAAGGGCAAGGGTCTGCTGGACGCGGCCCGCAAGGCGGGCGCGCGGGAGATCGCCTGCCCGAAGATGACGAAGGCGGCGGACCGGCTGTCGTTCGTACGCGGCGAATTCCGCACCCTCGGCCGGTCGGCGACCCCGGAGGCCTGCCAGAACCTGGTGGACGCCATCGGCAGCGACCTGCGGGAGCTGGCCAGCGCCGCCGCGCAGCTGTGCGCCGACGTCGAGGGCACCATCGACGAGGCCGTCGTCGCCCGCTACTACACGGGCCGGGCCGAGGCCTCCAGCTTCACGGTCGCCGACCGGGCGGTCGAGGGACGGGCGGCCGAGGCCCTGGAAGCCCTGCGCTGGTCCCTGTCCACCGGGGTGGCACCGGTGCTGATCACCAGCGCCCTGGCCCAGGCGGTCCGGGCGATCGGCAAGCTCGCCTCCGCCCCCCGCGGTGCCCGGCCCGGCGACCTCGCCCGGGACCTGGGAATGCCCCCCTGGAAGATCGACCGGGTCCGCCAGCAGATGCGCGGCTGGTCGGCGGACGCGGTCTCGGACGCCCTGCGCGCCGTGGCCGCCGCCGACGCCGGCGTCAAGGGCGGCGGTGACGATCCCGAGTACGCCCTGGAGAAGGCCGTGGTGGCGGTGGCCCGCGCGGCCCGCCCCCAGCGCCGGTAGCGAGCAGCGCGAAGGCCCCGGCCGCCACCCTGGGGAAGGGTGGTGGCCGGGGCCTTCGGTTACTTCTGAATTGCTCCGCACCCGCGTGGCGAACGCTTCGTGTGCGGAGCGGGGTGCCGGTCAGGAGCGGGAGAGAGGGCCCACTGGGTCCCTTCCGGCGATCACATCAGGAGCTTCAGCCCTGCAGGGAGGCAACCTTGGTGGCCAGCGCCGACTTCTTGTTGGCGGCGGCGTTCTTGTGGATGACACCCTTCGAGACAGCCTTGTCGAGCGCACGCGCGGCGGCACGAGAAGCCACGGTGGCCTTCTCGACGTCACCGGCGACGACGGCCTCGCGGGCCTTGCGGATCGCGGTCTTGAGCGAGGACTTGACGGCCTTGTTGCGCAGGCGCGCCTTCTCGTTCGTCTTGTTCCGCTTGATCTGGGACTTGATGTTCGCCACGAAAGAGCCTTTTCAGGTTCAGAGTTTGATCTTCGGATTGTGTCCCTCCCCCGGACTTCGTCCGGGGGGACCCCCTGCTGAGAGGGCGTACGAGACACAGCTGCCCAGGCTACCAGGCACGCTAGGGGCGGCCCAAACCGAGCGCACTGCCCCGTCCATGGGACCATGGGAGTCTGCGTACAGATCCGACATCGCGCCGCCGACAGCGACGGGAGCCGGACTTTCGCTCCGACCGACGCTCCGCAAACGCTTCCGACTGCGACCGAGAATCAGGACACTGCGTGCCCGCGATCCCCAGCCACGTGCCCGAGCCGAGCCGTACCGACTCGGCGCTGATCCGCAACTTCTGCATCATCGCGCACATCGACCACGGCAAGTCGACCCTTGCCGACCGGATGCTCCAGATCACCGGTGTGGTCGACCAGCGGCAGATGCGCGCCCAGTACCTCGACCGCATGGACATCGAGCGTGAGCGCGGCATCACGATCAAGTCCCAGGCGGTCCGGCTGCCCTGGGCGCCCACCACGGGCGAGGGTCAGGGCAACACCCACATCCTCAACATGATCGACACCCCCGGTCACGTCGACTTCACCTACGAGGTCTCCCGCTCCCTCGCCGCGTGCGAGGGCACGGTCCTCCTGGTGGACGCCGCCCAGGGCATCGAGGCCCAGACCCTCGCCAACCTGTACCTGGCGATGGAGAACGACCTCGCGATCGTCCCCGTCCTGAACAAGATCGACCTGCCGGCCGCCCAGCCGGAGAAGTTCGCCGAGGAGCTCGCGAACCTCATCGGCTGCCAGCCCGAGGACGTGCTGCGCGTCTCGGCGAAGACCGGTTTCGGCGTCGAGGCGCTGCTCGACAAGGTCGTCGCCACGGTCCCGGCCCCGGTCGGCGTCAAGGACGCCCCGGCCCGCGCCATGATCTTCGACTCCGTCTACGACTCGTACCGTGGCGTCGTCACGTACGTCCGTGTGGTCGACGGGCAGCTGAACAAGCGCGAGCGCATCCGGATGATGTCCACCGGCGCCACCCACGAGCTGCTGGAGATCGGCGTCTCCTCCCCGGAGATGACCCCGTCCGACGGCATCGGCGTCGGCGAGGTGGGCTACATCATCACCGGCGTGAAGGACGTCCGTCAGTCCAAGGTCGGTGACACGATCACCAGCCTGCACAACGGCGCCACCGAGGCCCTCGGCGGATACAAGGACCCGCGGCCGATGGTCTTCTCGGGCCTGTACCCGCTCGACGGTTCGGACTACCCGGACCTGCGCGAGGCCCTGGACAAGCTGCAGCTCAACGACGCCGCGCTGGTCTACGAGCCGGAGACCTCGGCGGCGCTCGGCTTCGGCTTCCGCGTCGGCTTCCTCGGCCTGCTCCACCTGGACGTGGTCCGTGAGCGCCTGGAGCGCGAGTTCGGCCTCGACCTGATCGCCACCGCGCCCAACGTGGTCTACCGGGTGGTCATGGAGGACGGCAAGGAAGTCACCGTCACCAACCCGAGCGAGTTCCCCGAGGGCAAGATCTCGGACGTGTTCGAGCCGGTCGTCAGGGCCACCGTGCTCGCGCCCACCGAGTTCATCGGCGCGATCATGGAGCTGTGCCAGCAGCGCCGCGGCACCCTCCTCGGCATGGACTACCTCTCCGAGGACCGTGTCGAGATCCGCTACACCCTCCCGCTCGCGGAGATCGTCTTCGACTTCTTCGACCAGCTGAAGTCCAAGACGCGCGGCTACGCCTCCCTCGACTACGAACCCACGGGCGAGCAGTCCGGCAGCCTGGTCAAGGTCGACATCCTGCTGCACGGCGACAAGGTCGACGCCTTCTCCGCCGTCACGCACAAGGACGCTGCCTACGCCTACGGTGTGCGCCTCGTCGCCAAGCTGCGCGAGCTCATCCCGCGGCAGGCCTTCGAGGTGCCGATCCAGGCCGCGATCGGCTCCCGCGTCATCGCCCGCGAGACCATCCGCGCCATCCGCAAGGACGTCCTCGCCAAGTGCTACGGCGGTGACATCTCCCGTAAGCGGAAGCTGCTGGAGAAGCAGAAGGAAGGCAAGAAGCGCATGAAGATGGTCGGCTCCGTGGAGGTCCCGCAGGAGGCCTTCATCGCCGTCCTCTCCAGCGACGAGTCCGGCGGCAAGAAGAAGTAGTGGTCCGCCGTCACCCGGCACACACAGGCCCCCGCACTCCGGTGCGGGGGCCTGTTTCGTTATGAAGCGGCCGCTCGCGGGCTCTTACGCGCACGCCGGTCGCGCTCTAGTCTGATCACTGCTCGACGGTTACTCGCCAGTTTAAAAAGACAACGGCTGCAAACCCGCCAGTCCCCAGCGCCCCCCAGCGCCCCACGCCCACGCACTACCGCGTGGATCGGTCCGGAGGATGTCGTGAGCGACACACAGACCTATCTCGAGAACCGCCCGCCCACCGTGGCGGTGCTCTTCCTTGAGCGCGTCGCAGCGACGCCGAACGACGAGGCCTACCGGTACCCGGTACCGGCGGCCGACGGCCAGGGCGGCCCAGACGACTGGAAATCACTCAGCTGGGGCCAGGCGGCCGAGCGGGTCTTCGCCATCGCCGCCGGCCTGATCGCCCTCGGCGTCGGGACGGAGGAGCGCGTCGCGCTCGCCTCCAACACCCGGGTCGAGTGGATCCTCTCCGACCTCGGCGTGATGTGCGCCGGCGGTGCGGTCACCACCATCTACCCCAGCACCAACGCGGACGAGTCGGCGTTCATCCTCTCGGACTCCGACAGCCGGGTGCTCATCGCCGAGGACGGCAAGCAGCTGGCGAAGGCGCGCGAGCGCCGCGCCGACCTGCCGAACCTCGCCCACGTCGTGGTGCTGGACGCCGCCGACGCGGTCGCCGCGGAAGGGGACCCCGAGGGCTGGGTGCTCTCGCTCGCGGAGCTGGAGGAGCGCGGCAAGGAGTACCTCGCCAAGCACCCCGAGGCGGTCAAGGAGCGGGTGGGGGCCATCACCTCCGACCAGCTCGCCACCCTCATCTACACCTCCGGCACCACCGGCCGCCCCAAGGGCGTGCGGCTGCTGCACGACAACTGGTCGTACCTGGCCAAGGCCATGGTCGCCACCGGGCTGATCGGCAAGGAGGACGTCCAGTACCTCTGGCTGCCCCTGGCCCACGTCTTCGGCAAGGTGCTGACCTCCGGGCAGATCGAGGCCGGGCACGTGACCGCCGTCGACGGCCGGATCGACAAGATCATCGAGAACCTGCCGGTCGTGCAGCCGACGTACATGGCCGCCGTCCCGCGCATCTTCGAGAAGGTCTACAACGGCGTGGCCGCCAAGGCCCGCGCCGCCGGCGGCGCCAAGTACAAGATCTTCAAGTGGTCCGCCGGCGTCGCCCGCGAGTACGCCAAGGTCACGCAGGACAACTTCCGCCGCACCGGCCAGGCGACCGCCCCCTTCGGCCTCACCACCAAGCACAAGATCGCCGACGCGCTCGTCTACTCCAAGCTCCGCGAGGCCTTCGGCGGAAAGCTGCGGGCCGCCGTCTCCGGCGCCTCCGCCCTGGCCCCCGAGATCGGCTTCTTCTTCTCCGGCGCCGGCGTCCACATCCTGGAGGGCTACGGCCTGACCGAGTCCAGCGCGGCCTCCTTCGTCAACCCGGGCGAGGCCTACCGCACCGGCACGGTCGGCAAGCCGCTCCCCGGCACCGAGGTCCGCATCGCCGACGACGGCGAGGTCCTGCTGCGCGGCCCCGGCATCATGCAGGGCTACCACCGGCAGCCCGACAAGACCGCCGAGGTCCTGGAATCCGACGGCTGGCTGCACACCGGCGACATCGGTGAGCTGTCGCCCGACGGCTACCTGCGCATCACGGACCGCAAGAAGGACCTGATCAAGACCTCGGGCGGCAAGTACGTCGCCCCGGCCGAGATCGAGGGCCAGTTCAAGGCGATCTGCCCGTACGTGTCGACCATCGTCGTGCACGGCGCCGACCGTAACTTCTGCTCCGCGCTGATCGCCCTCGACGAGCCGTCCATCCTGACCTGGGCGGCCGAGAACGGGCTGGAGGGCAAGACGTACGGCGAGGTCCTGGCGGCGGCGGAGACCAACCGCCTCATCGAGACGTACGTACAGACCCTCAACGAGGGCCTGCAGCGCTGGCAGACGGTCAAGAAGTTCCGGCTGCTGCCGCGCGACCTCGACGTCGAGCACGGCGACCTCACGCCCAGCCTCAAGCTGAAGCGGCCGGTGGTCGAGCGTGAGTTCAAGCACCTGATCGAGGAGATGTACGAGGGTTCCCGCGAGGCGTAGCGCCTGCCGCGGGCCCGGCGGGGCGGGGCGGTGGACCGCCCCGCGCACCCCGCCTTCCCGGGGCGGCCCCGGGTGTCGGCTGCGAGCCGTCTCCCGGGGCTCCGCCCCGAACCCCGCGCCTCAAACGCCGGCGGGGCCGGATGAGGGGCCGGCGGGGCTGTTCCCGTGCGGGATGATGGGGGTATGCCTTCCGCACTCCCCGACGGTGAACCCATGCCCGAAGACGGCTCGCTGCCGTCGCATGCCCTGGCGGGCGCGGGGGAGCGGCCGCTCGGTTTCTACCTGCACGTCCCCTACTGCGCCACGCGCTGCGGGTACTGCGACTTCAACACCTACACGGCCACCGAGCTGCGGGGCACCGGCGGCGTGCTCGCCTCCCGGGAGAACTACGCCGACACCCTGATCGACGAGGTCAGGCTCGCGCGGAAGGTGCTCGGCGACGACCCGCGCCAGGTCCGGACCGTCTTCGTCGGCGGCGGCACGCCCACGCTGCTGCCCGCCGCCGACCTCGTCCGCATGCTCGCGGCGATCCGCGACGAGTTCGGCCTGGCCGAGGACGCCGAGATCACCACGGAGGCCAACCCCGAGTCCGTGGACCCGCGGTACCTGGCCGAGCTGCGCGCCGGGGGCTTCAACCGGGTCTCCTTCGGCATGCAGAGCGCCAAGCAGCACGTCCTGAAGGTGCTCGACCGCACCCACACGCCGGGGCGCCCCGAGGCGTGCGTCGCGGAGGCACGGGCGGCCGGCTTCGAACACGTCAACCTCGACCTGATCTACGGGACGCCCGGGGAGTCGGACGAGGACTGGCGGGCGACGCTCTCGGCGGCGCTGGGGGCCGGGCCGGACCACATCAGCGCCTACGCGCTGATCGTCGAGGAGGGCACCCAGCTGGCGCGGCGGATCCGCCGCGGCGAGGTCCCGATGACGGACGACGACGTGCACGCCGACCGGTACCTGATCGCGGACGCGGTCATGGCCGAGGCCGGCTACTCCTGGTACGAGGTCTCGAACTGGGCCACCTCGGAGGCCGGGCGGTGCCTCCACAACGAGCTGTACTGGCGCGGCGCCGACTGGTGGGGCGCGGGGCCGGGAGCGCACTCGCACGTGGGCGGGGTGCGGTGGTGGAACGTGAAGCACCCGGGGGCGTACGCCGCGGCGCTGGCGGAGGGGCGGTCGCCGGGCGCCGGACGGGAGCTCCTGTCGGAGGAGGACCGGCGGGTGGAGCGGATCCTGCTGGAGCTTCGGCTGGTGGACGGGGTGCCGTTGTCGCTGCTCGCTCCGGCGGGGTTGGCGGCGTCCCGCAAGGCCCTCGCGGACGGGCTGCTGGAGTCGGGGCCGTACGAAGGCGGGCGGGCCGTGCTGACGCTGCGCGGGCGGTTGCTGGCCGACGCGGTGGTGCGGGACCTGGTGGACTGACCGGCCCGCGGCGCCGTGCCGGGGGCGCTGCCCCCGGACCCCCGCGCCTCGAACGCCGGCGGGGCTGAAACAGCGCCTCAAGCGCCGGTGGGGCTGGGGGAGGCCGTGACGTGGTCGATGAGGTGTTCCACCGAGCCCAGGAGGGTCGGTTCCAGGTCGCGGTACGAGGTCACCCGGGACAGGATGTGCTGCCAGGCGGCGCCCGTGTTCTCCGGCCAGCCCAGGGCCCGGCAGATGCCCGTCTTCCAGTCCTGGCCGGGCGGGATCACCGGCCACGCCGGGATGCCCAGCGCGGACGGTTTCACCGCCTGCCAGACGTCCACGTACGGGTGGCCCACGATCAGGACGTCCGGCGAGGTCACCGAGGCCGCGATGCGGGACTCCTTCGAGCCCGGGACGAGGTGGTCCACCAGGATGCCGAGGCGGGCGTCCGGGGCCGGGGCGAACTCGGCGACGACGGCCGGGAGGTCGTCGATGCCCTCCAGGTACTCCACCACCACGCCCTCGATCCGCAGGTCGTCGCCCCAGACCCGTTCCACCAGCTCCGCGTCGTGCCGGCCCTCCACGTAGATCCGGCCCGCCCGTGCCACCCGCGCCCGCGCCCCCGGTACGGCCAGCGAGCCCGAGGCCGTCAGCAGCGGCCCCGAGGGCCTGCGCATGGGACGGACCAGGGTGACCACCTCGCCGTCCAGCAGGAACCCGCTCGGCTCCATCGGGAACACCCGCCGCTTGCCGAAGCGGTCCTCCAGGGTCACCGTGCCCGCCTCACAGGCCACCACCGCGCCGCAGAAGTCCGTACCCGCCACCTCGACCACCAGGTCGGGGTCCGCCGCCACCTCCGGCACGGCCTTGGGTCGCTTCCACTGCGGGGTCAGGTCGGGGGAGTACTCGCGCATCCGGCCGACAGTAGGAGAGCCGCGCGCGTCACGCCTCCGACACGCCGGAAAGGGCCGCCAGTGTGGCGCGTTGCGCACGGACGAACTCCGCCCCGACCACCGCTCCGTGACCCGGCACGTACAGTGCGTCGTCCCCACCCAGCGACAGCAGCCGGTCCAGGGCCGCGGGCCACCGCCCCACCATGGCGTCCGGGCCCACCGAGGGCTCGCCCGACTCCTCCACGAGGTCCCCGCAGAACACCACCTCGCGCTCGCCCGGCACGAAGACGGCCAGGTCGTGCCCGGTGTGCCCGGGCCCCACGTTGGCCAGCAGCACCTGTACGCCGCCCAGTTCCAGCGTCCACTCACCCGACACCTCGTGCCGGGGCGGCACCAGCAGGTCCACGGCCTGTGCCGCCTCCGCCGGCGCGAGCCCGTGCCGTACCGCGTCCCGGCGCAGCTCCTCACGGCCCGTCGACAACAGCGCGGCCAGCCCGACCGCCCCGAACACCTCGACCCCGGCAAAGGCGGCCCCGCCCAGGACGTGATCGAAATGACCGTGCGTGAATGCGATATGGGTCACGCGCCGGCCCGTCAGCCGCTCCGCCTCGGCGCGTACCTGCGCTCCCTCGCGTACACACGAACCGGGGTCGATCAGAAGGACCGAATCCTTGCCCACCACCAGTCCCACGGTGCAGTCCCACACCGGCAGTCGCCGCCGGCCGGCCCGTCCGGTCAGCCGTTCCCAGCCGGACTCTTCCCAACGCACGTCCATACGGCGACGCTACCCTGGCGGGCCTCCCTTGCCAGGGGCTTACCGCCCGGCCGTACACTGAGCGGGGGCTCTCTGGCACTCGAACGATCAGAGTGCCAACAAACACGGCAGAACACGGCAACGGACCACAGCTGGAGGTGTGCGCGCGATGCTCAGCGAACGCAGACTCGAAGTGCTGCGCGCCATCGTCCAGGACTACGTCGGGACGGAGGAGCCGGTCGGCTCCAAGGCGCTCACGGAGCGGCACCGGCTCGGCGTCTCGCCCGCCACCGTGCGCAACGACATGGCCGTGCTGGAGGAGGAGGGGTACATCGCCCAGCCCCACACCAGCGCCGGCCGGATCCCCACCGACAAGGGCTACCGGCTCTTCGTCGACAAGCTGGCGGGGGTCAAACCGCTGTCGTCGCCCGAGCGCCGGGCCATCCAGAACTTCCTCGACGGCGCCGTCGACCTCGACGACGTGGTCGGCCGCACGGTACGGCTGCTCGCGCAGCTCACCCGGCAGGTCGCCGTCGTCCAGTACCCGAGCCTGACCCGGTCGACCGTCCGGCACGTGGAGCTGCTCTCGCTCGCTCCCGCGCGTCTGATGCTCGTACTGATCACGGACACCGGGCGGGTCGAGCAGCGGCTCATCGACTGCCCGAGCCCCTTCGGGGAGACCTCGCTCGCGGACCTGCGGGCCCGGCTCAACAGCCGGGTCGTCGGGCGCCGCTTCACCGATGTGCCCCCGCTCGTCCAGGACCTCCCCGAGTCCTTCGAGGCCGAGGACCGCGGCACCGTCTCCACCGTGCTCGCGACACTCCTCGAAACCCTGGTCGAGGAAGCCGAAGAGCGACTGATGATCGGCGGAACCGCCAATCTCACCCGCTTCGGACACGATTTTCCCCTGACGATCAGGCCGGTGCTCGAAGCGCTGGAGGAGCAGGTCGTGCTCCTCAAGCTGCTGGGCGAGGCCAACGAGTCGGGAATGGCCGTACGGATCGGGCATGAGAACGCCTACGAGGGACTGAACTCCACGTCGGTCGTCTCGGTCGGTTACGGTTCGGGCGGCGAAGCAGTCGCCAAACTCGGCGTGGTCGGACCGACCCGCATGGACTACCCCGGAACGATGGGAGCGGTACGCGCAGTGGCACGTTACGTCGGACAGATCCTGGCGGAGTCGTAAGTGGCCACGGACTACTACGCCGTTCTCGGCGTGCGCCGCGACGCATCGCAGGACGAGATCAAGAAGGCATTCCGGCGGCTCGCGCGCGAGCTGCACCCGGATGTGAACCCTGATCCCAAGACGCAAGAGCGTTTCAAGGAGATCAACGCCGCCTACGAGGTCCTCTCGGACCCGCAGAAGAAGCAGGTCTACGACCTGGGTGGCGACCCGCTGTCCTCCTCGGGCGGTGGCGGCGGAGCGGGCGGCTTCGGAGCGGGTGGCTTCGGCAACTTCTCCGACATCATGGACGCCTTCTTCGGCCAGGCCTCGCAGCGCGGCCCGCGCTCGCGGACCCGGCGCGGCCAGGACGCGATGATCCGCCTCGACCTGGAACTGGACGAGGCGGCCTTCGGGACCACCAAGGACATCCAGGTCGACACGGCCGTCGTCTGCAACACCTGCTCCGGCGAGGGCGCCGCTCCCGGCACCTCGGCGCAGACCTGCGACATGTGCCGCGGCCGCGGTGAGGTCTCCCAGGTCACCCGGTCCTTCCTGGGCCAGGTCATGACCTCGCGGCCCTGCCCGCAGTGCCAGGGCTTCGGCACCGTGGTCCCGACCCCGTGCCACGAGTGCGCGGGCGACGGCCGGGTCCGCTCCCGTCGCAGCCTCACGGTCAAGATCCCGGCGGGTGTCGAGAACGGCACCCGGATCCAGCTCGCGGGCGAGGGCGAGGTCGGCCCCGGCGGCGGCCCCGCCGGCGACCTGTACGTGGAGATCCACGAGCTGGCGCACCCGACCTTCCAGCGACGCGGGGACGACCTGCACTGCACGGTCACCATCCCGATGACGGCGGCCGCACTGGGCACCAAGTGTCCGCTGGAGACGCTGGACGGGCTGGAGGAGATCGACATCCGGCCCGGCACCGGGTCCGGCCAGGCGATCCCGCTGCACGGGCGCGGCGTCACCCACCTGCGCGGTGGCGGACGCGGCGACCTGATCGTGCACGTCGAGGTCACCACCCCGGGCAAGCTGGACGCCCAGCAGGAGGACCTGCTCCGCCAGCTGGCGAAGCTGCGCGGCGAGGAGCGGCCGATGGGCCAGTTCGCGCCGGGTCAGCAGGGTCTCTTCAGCCGGCTGAAGGACGCTTTCAACGGTCGCTGACCGACCGGGATCCACCGTCACGAGCCCGGCCTGGGGATTCCCCGGCCGGGCTCGTCGCACGAGGCCGCCGGCGGCTCCGGGCCGGCCGGGAAGCGGACTATGCCAGGCGAATGCCATGGTTCGGCCCCCTGCGCGGGACGTGGCACGATGCAGTCCATGTCCTCGGCACCGAACGGTCTGTCCCCGTACCCGATCGTGCAGGCTCCCATGGCGGGCGGCGCCTCCTGTCCCGTCCTCGCCGCCGCCGTGTGCGAGGCGGGCGGACTGGGGTTCCTGGCCGGCGGCTACAAGACCGCCGACGGGATGTACCAGGAGATCAAGCAGGTGCGCGCGCTGACCCGGCGCCGTTTCGGTGTCAACCTCTTCATGCCGCAGACCGGTTACGTCGATCCGGCCGCGGTGGAGGCCTACCGCGGGCAGCTGGCCGGCGAGGCGAGCTGGTACGAGATCTCGCTCGCCGAGGAGGACATCATCGGCACCAGCGACGACGGCTACGACGCCAAGCTCGCCATCCTCCTCGAAGACCCCGTTCCGGTGGTCTCGTTCACCTTCGGCTGTCCCGCCTTCGCGGCCCTCGCCGCCCTGCGCAAGGTCGGTACGTACACCGTCGTCACGGTGACCTCCGTCGAGGAGGCCCGCGGCGCGCAGCACGCGGGCGCCGACGCGGTCTGCGTCCAGGGGGCGGAGGCCGGCGGTCACCAGGGCACCCACCGCGACGATCCGCAGATCGACGGTACGGCGACCGTGGGCCTCCTCGCGCTGGTGGCACAGGTACGGGAGGCCGTGGCGCTCCCGATCATCGCGGCGGGCGGGGTCATGCGGGGCGCGCAGATCGCCGCCCTGCTGGCGGCCGGCGCGGAGTCGGCGCAGCTCGGGACGGCCTTCCTGGCCTGCCCGGAGTCCGGGGCGGACCCGGTGCACAAGAAGGCCCTGACCGACCCGCTGTTCGTGCGTACCGAGCTGACCCGGGCCTTCTCCGGGCGGCCGGCGCGCGGGCTGGTGAACCGCTTCGTGCGCGAGCACGGGCCGTACGCCCCGGCCGCCTACCCGCAGGTCCACCACCTGACCTCGGGGCTGCGCAAGGCCGCCGCCGCGGCCGGGGACGCCCAGGGCATGGCCCTGTGGGCGGGCCAGGGACACCGGCTGGCCCGGCCGCTGCCGGCGGGGGAACTGGTGGAGGTGCTGGCGGCCGAACTGGCCGAAGCACAGAGCACGTTGAAGGCAACGCAGATGAGGAGTGCGTCATGACCGCCCCGGTTTTCGTGGTGGAAGAGGTCCCCGCGGGGCCGGAGTTCGTCCTGGACGGCCCCGAGGGCCGGCACGCCGTGTCCGTGAAACGGCTGAACCCGGGCGAGGACGTGGTCCTCACGGACGGGCGCGGCCACTGGGTGGAGGGCGTGGTCAAGGCCGCCGAAGGCAAGGACCGGCTGGTCGTCATGGACCTGCACTCCGTCGCGGAGGAGCCGCAGCCGGAGGTGCGGATCACGGTGGTCCAGGCGCTTCCCAAGGGGGACCGGGGGGAGCTGGCCGTCGAGACGATGACCGAGACCGGCGTGGACGCGATCGTGCCCTGGCAGGCCTCGCGCTGCATCACGCAGTGGCGCGGCGACCGGGGCGCCAAGTCCCTGGCCAAGTGGCGGGCCACGGCCCGGGAGGCGGGCAAGCAGTCCCGCCGGGTGCGTTTCCCGGAGGTCGCCGAGGCCCTGTCCACCAAGCAGGTGGCCGCGCTGCTGGCCGGCGCCGACCTGGCGATGGTGCTCCACGAGGATCGCGACACCCCCTCCGAGGCGCTGGCGACGGCCGAGCTCCCGAAGGCCGGTTCCGTGGTGCTGGTGGTCGGCCCGGAGGGTGGTGTCTCCCCGGAGGAACTGGCGGTCTTCGCCGAGGCCGGCGCCCACCCCTACCGCCTGGGCCGCTCCGTGCTGCGCACCTCCACGGCCGGTACGGCGGCGGTCGCCGTCCTGCTGGCCCGCACGGGCCGCTGGTCCTGACGGGCGCCCGGTTCTGAGGGGCGGCCGGTCCTGAGGGTCCGGTGCCGACGGTCGGCTCCCGCTCGGCTCCCGCTCGGCTCCCGGTCGGGTCGGGCCGGGCCCGATCGGCCCGGCCGGCCGCGGACTTCGGCCCGACCGGCCGAAATGCCCGCCCGTGGCAGGCGTCCGGCTGGATACGATGCCCGGACCGATCACCGTCACAGGAGGCGAAGCAATGGCCGGGGAACCGCAGGCCGACTGCCTGTTCTGCAAGATCGTCGCGGGGCAGATCCCCGCGACCGTGGTACGGGAGACCGAGACCACGGTCGCCTTCCGGGACATCAACCCGCAGGCGCCCACACACGTCCTCGTCATCCCCAAGGTGCACTACCCCGACGCGGCCTCCCTCGCGGCGGCCGAGCCGGGCGTGGCCGCCGACATACTGCGCGAGGCCGGCCAGGTCGCCCTCGACGAGAAGATCGTCGAACACGGCTACCGGGTCGTGTTCAACACCGGCTCCGGCGCCGGTCAGACCGTCTTCCACGCCCACGCGCACGTCCTCGGCGGGCGCGGCCTCCAGTGGCCCCCCGGATAGCACGTGTCCGCGAGAGAGTTCGTGGTGCTGGGCACGGCCAGCCAGGTGCCCACCCGCCACCGCAACCACAACGGCTACCTGCTGCGCTGGGACGGCGAGGGCATCCTCTTCGACCCGGGCGAGGGCACCCAGCGCCAGATGCTGCGCGCCGGGGTGGCCGCGCACGACATCGACCGGATCTGCGTCACCCACTTCCACGGTGACCACAGCCTCGGCCTCGCCGGGGTGATCCAGCGGATCAACCTCGACCAGGTCCCGCACCCCGTCACCGCGCACTACCCGGCCTCCGGGCAGAAGTTCTTCGACCGGCTGCGCTACGCCACGGCCTACCGGGAGACCGTCGCGCTCCGCGAGGAACCGGTCTCCGCGGACGGCACGCTCGCCCAAGGGCCCTCGTACACGCTGGAGGCCCGGCTGCTCTCGCACCCCGTGGAGTCCTTCGGCTACCGGATCACCGAACCCGACGGGCGGCGCATGCTGCCCGAGCTGCTCGCGCGGCACGGGATCAAGGGGCCGGACGTGGGCCGGATCCAGCGGGAGGGGCGGATCGGCGCGATCACCCTGGACGAGGTCAGCGAGCCCCGGCCGGGGCAGCGGTTCGCGTTCGTCATGGACACCCGGCTCTGCCCCGGCGTGGACGCGCTCGCCGAGGGCTGCGACATGCTGGTGATCGAGTCGACCTTCCTCGACGAGGACGAACGGCTGGCCACCGACCACGGGCACCTCACCGCCGGCCAGGCGGCTCGGGTGGCGCGGGACGCCGGCGTGCGGCACCTCGTGCTGACGCACTTCTCGCAGCGCTACACCGACCCGACCGAGTTCGAGCGGCAGGCCCGCGCGGCCGGCTTCGAGGGCGAGCTCACGGTGGCCGCGGACCTGATGCGCGTGCCCCTGCCCAAGCGGGGCTGACGACGGGCCCGACCCGCCCCTGCACGGCCTCCACCCGGCCCCTGCCCGCCCCCTGCACGGTCAGGGCCCGGGCAGGGGCCGTGTTCGCCGAGTGGTCCGAGTGACGAAGGGTCTCCCGAGCGTGATCTGCGCCACACTGGGTTTTGGTCCTGCTCGGGGCGGGCAGGGCTGGCAGCTTTCCATGGGAAAACGTCATGCAGAAACGGGCCTTCGAGAAACAACGGGGAGATCGCCGTGACCGGTCGGGACTACGAAATCCGCGCAGCCGCAGTGGACCCGCTCGGTCCGCTGCGTGACCCCCAGGAACCCGGCTGTGACGTCTTCCTGACCGGAACCGTCTTCCTCGACATCATCTTCACCGGCCTCGACTCCGCCCCGGTGCGCGGTACGGAGTCCTGGGCGCGCGGCATGGGCTCCAGCCCCGGCGGCGTCGCCAACATGGCCACGGCCCTGGCCCGGCTCGGCCTGCGGACCTCGCTTGCCGCCGCCTTCGGGGACGACCACTACGGCGAGTACTGCTGGGACGCCCTGGAACAGGGTGAGGGCATCGACCTGTCCATGTCGCACACCATCCCCGGCTGGCACAGCCCGGTCACCGTCTCGATGGCCTACGAGGGCGAGCGCACGATGGTCTCGCACGGCCACGAGGCCCCGCCCCCGGCGGGCCCCGGGCCCTTCCCGCAGTGCCCGCCGAGAGCCCGCGCGGCCGTGGCGGCCCTCGGCCCCGGCCGCGGCGAGGAGTGGATCGCCGAGGCCGCTCGGCGCGGCTCGCGGATCTTCGCTGACGTGGGATGGGACGAGAGCGGCCGGTGGGACCTGGGGGCCCTGGCCGACCTGGAGCACTGCGAGGCCTTCCTGCCGAACGCCGGCGAGGCGATGCGCTACACCCGGACCGACTGCCCGAGAGCCGCGGCCCGGGCGCTGGCCGAGAAGGTACCGATCGCGGTGGTGACGATGGGCGCGGAGGGCTCGTACGCGGTGGACGGGCGTACCGGGGAGACCGCGCACGTCCCCGGGATCACGGTGGACGAGCTGGATCCGACGGGCGCGGGCGACGTCTACGTGGCGGGCTTCGTGACCGGCACCCTGGCGGGCTGGCCGCTCGCCGACCGCCTCGCCTTCGCCGGGCTGACGGCGGCCCTGTCGGTGCAGGAGTTCGGCGGCTCCCTGTCGGCCCCGGGCTGGCCGGAGGTGGCCCACTGGTGGCGGACGGCCCCGCAGGAGCTGCGCGGCCCCTACGGTTTCCTGGACGACCTGATCCCGCCGGACGGCGCCCCGGCGGCCCGGCGCAGGGCCGTACCCACGATCGGCTTCCGGCACCCTGCCTAGGGCCTGTCTTTCGGATCATGCCGGGCCCGCGGCGTCTGGCACCGCACCTCGCTGCGTTCTCGTCGGTCGTCGATGCTCCGCATGGACTCCCTCCTCGGCCTTGCGATGCACGACACCAGACGCCGCGGGCCGATCCGCCCTGATCCGAAAGACAGGCCCTAAAGGTTGTTGCGGAAGCCTCTGTTCGGGGCATTCCTCCTGTATGGGTGGGGTGTTGTGCGCTGAGTCGGTGTGGGTGGAGACGTTCACGGGCTTGCGGATGGACCGGTTCGTCAAGCTGGTGAAGGTGGTGCGGGAGCGGGGCGGGAACGGTCCCGGTGGTGGTCGGCCGTGGTGCCTGCCGCTGGCGGACCGGGTCCTGCTGGTGGCGGTGTACTACCGCACGAACCTCACGATGCGGCAGCTCGCCCCGCTGTTCGGGGTCTCCCCGGCCACGGTCTGCAGGGTGATCCAGCGGCTCGGGCCGTTGCTGGCCCTGGAGCCGGCCCCGCGGCCGGTCGCCGATGCGGACCGGTTGTGGATCGTGGACGGCACCCTCATCCCGGTCCGCGACCGGCAGGTCGCCGCCTCCTCCCGCAACTACCGGTTCTCGGCGAACGTGCAGGTCATCATCGACGCCGACACCCGCCTGGTCGTCGCCTCGGCGCGGCCCGCGCCCGGGAACAAGGCCGACGCCCACGTCTGGCGCGAGTCCGGTCTACCCGCGAAGGCGGCGGGCACCACAGTGATCGCGGACGGCGCCTACCTGGGCACCGGGCTGATCGTCCCGCACCGCAAACGTGCTGGACGTCCCCTCCTGCGCGGTCAGGAGGAGGACAACGCCGAACACCGACGGGTCCGTGCCCGCGTCGAGCACACCTTCGCCCGCATGAAGAACTGGAAGATCCTCCGCGACTGCCGCCAGAAAGGAGACGGCCTCCACCACGCCGTCCAGGCCGTCGCCACCATGCACAACCTCGCCATGACACGGTGAACCAGGCAGGTCCACTCACACGCAGACCTGCCCGCACCCAACCTTCTGCAACAACCTTTAGGTGGTGGCCCGCCGCGCGATCCGGCGGTAAAACCTCTCGGGGAAGCAGCGGCGGAGACGTACGCTTGGTACTCCGGAGGTCGTCGATCGGCGCGGCCCCTCAGCGGGAGGTATGCGCAGGCCACAGTGCCGGCCCATGACTCAGACACCGACAGCCCACATCCCTGCGCCGGGGCAGGCGCGAGCCCACTTCACCGTTCCGGCCACGCACCCGATGGTGACCGTGCTCGGCTCGGGCGACGCCCTGTTGCGCGTGATCGAGAAGGCCTTCCCCAAGGCCGACATCCATGTTCGGGGCAATCAGGTCAGCGCGATCGGTGCAGCGGCGGAAGTCGCCCTGATCCAGCGCCTTTTCGACGAGATGATGCTGGTGCTCCGCACCGGGCAGCCGATGACGGAGGACGCAGTGGAACGCTCGATCGCCATGCTCAAGGCGAGCGGCAACGGCAACGGCGACGGACCTGCCGAGACGCCCGCGGAGGTGCTCACCCAGAACATCCTCTCCAGCCGCGGCCGCACCATCCGACCCAAGACCCTCAACCAGAAGCGGTACGTCGACGCGATCGACAAGAACACGATCGTCTTCGGCATCGGCCCCGCCGGTACCGGCAAGACCTACCTGGCCATGGCCAAGGCCGTCCAGGCCCTCCAGTCCAAGCAGGTCAGCCGGATCATCCTGACCCGGCCCGCCGTCGAGGCGGGGGAGCGGCTCGGCTTCCTGCCGGGCACCCTCTTCGACAAGATCGACCCGTACCTGCGCCCGCTCTACGACGCGCTGCACGACATGCTCGACCCCGACTCGATCCCGCGCCTGATGGCGGCGGGCACGATCGAGGTGGCTCCGCTGGCGTACATGCGCGGACGCACGCTGAACGAGGCGTTCGTCGTCCTCGACGAGGCGCAGAACACGACCACCGAGCAGATGAAGATGTTCCTCACCCGGCTCGGCTTCGACTCGAAGATCGTGATCACGGGTGACGTCACCCAGATCGACCTGCCGGGTGGCGCCAGGAGCGGTCTGCGTCAGGTGCAGGACATCCTGGAAGGGGTCCCGGACATCCACTTCTCGCGGCTCACGTCCGAGGATGTCGTCCGGCACAAGCTGGTCGGCCGTATCGTCGACGCGTACGAGAAGTACGACGACGGCCAGCAGGCCGCGAACGGCCACCAGCGGAAGTAGAACTCAGCGCACCATGTCGATCGACGTCAACAACGAGTCCGGAACCGAGGTCGACGAGCAGGCGATCCTCGACATCGCCCGCTACGCGCTCACCCGGATGCGGATCCACCCGCTCTCCGAGCTCTCCGTCATCGTCATCGACGAGGACGCCATGGAGCAGCTCCACATCCAGTGGATGGATCTGCCCGGTCCGACCGACGTCATGTCCTTCCCGATGGACGAGCTCCGTCCGCCGTCCAAGGACGAGGAGGAGCCCCCGCAGGGGCTCCTCGGCGACATCGTGCTCTGCCCCGAGGTCGCCAAGAGGCAGGGCGAGGAAGCCCCGACGCAGCACTCCATGGACGAGGAGCTCCAGCTCCTGACCGTCCACGGAGTGCTGCACCTGCTCGGCTACGACCACGAGGAGCCGGACGAGAAGGCCGAGATGTTCGGCCTCCAGGCGGCCATCGTCGACGGCTGGCGCGGTGAGCGCGGCATCACCGGTCCGTCCCCGGCACCGACCGTCTCGTGAACGCCCCCCAGCTGATCACCGGGGCGGTCCTGCTGGTCGTGGTGGCCTGGTTCGCGGCCTGCGCCGAGTCCGGCATCGCCCGTATCTCCAGCTTCCGGGCCGAGCAGGCCGTACGGGAGGGCCGGCGCGGGAGCGAGAAGCTCGCCCAGGTCGCCGGCGACCCCACCCGCTACCTCAATGTGGCCCTGCTCGTCCGGGTCACCTGCGAGATGGCGGCCGGGGTGCTCGTCACCTACGTCTGCCTCGACGAGTTCGGCGAGAACTGGACCGCGCTGCTCGTGGCCATCGCCGTCATGGTGCTCGTGTCCTTCGTCGCCGTCGGCGTCTCCCCGCGCACGATCGGCCGCCAGCACCCGCTGAACACGGCGACGGCGGCCGCGTACGTCCTCGTCCCGCTGGCCCGGATCATGGGGCCGATCCCGCAGCTGCTGATCCTCATCGGCAACGCGCTCACGCCCGGCAAGGGTTTCCGTAAGGGGCCCTTCGCCTCCGAGGCCGAGCTGCGCGCGATGGTGGACCTCGCGGAGAAGGAATCGCTGATCGAGGACGACGAGCGCCGCATGGTGCACCAGGTCTTCGAGCTCGGCGACACGCTGGTGCGCGAGGTGATGGTGCCGCGCACCGACCTCGTCTGTATCGAGCGGTACAAGACGGTCCGTCAGGCGACCACGCTTGCGCTGCGGTCCGGCTTCTCCCGCATCCCGGTGACCGGGGAGAACGAGGACGACATAGTCGGGATCGTCTATTTGAAGGACCTGGTCCGCAAGACGCACATCAGCCGGGAGGCCGAGGCCGACCTGGTCTCGACCGCGATGCGGCCGGCCGTCTTCGTACCGGACACCAAGAACGCGGGCGATCTGCTGCGCGAGATGCAGCAGGTGCGCAACCACGTGGCCGTCGTCATCGACGAGTACGGCGGCACGGCCGGCATCGTCACCATCGAGGACATCCTCGAAGAGATCGTCGGAGAGATCACCGACGAGTACGACCGGGAACTCCCGCCGGTCGAGGACCTGGGCGAGGACCGCTACCGGGTCACCGCGCGGCTGGACATCACCGACCTCGGTGAGCTGTTCAAGGTCGAGGCCTTCGACGACGAGGACGTGGAGACGGTCGGCGGACTGCTGGCGAAGGCGCTGGGGCGGGTGCCGATCGCGGGCGCCTCCTCGGTGGTGGAACTGCCGGACGGGCGTCCGCTGCGGCTGACCGCCGAGTCCCCGGCGGGCCGCCGGAACAAGATCGTGACGGTGCTGGTGGAGCCGGTCGCCGCGGCGGAGGCCGCGGGGGAGGAGGGGGAATGACCCCGGAGCAACTGCGTGCGTTCTGCCTGGGCTTCAACGCGGCGGTGGAGGAGTTCCCCTTCACACCGGAGACCTCGGTGTTCAAGGTGCTGGGCAAGGTGTTCGCGCTGTCGGCGCTGGACGGGGAGCCGCTGAAGGTCAACCTGAAGTGCGACCCGGAGCTGGCGGTGCGGCTGCGCGAGGAGCACGAGGCGATCGTGCCGGGCTACCACATGAACAAGCGGCACTGGAACACGGTGACGGTGGGCGGGGTCCCCGACACGATGCTGCGTGAGCTTGTCGAGGACTCCTACGACCTGGTGGTCGCGGGGCTGCCGCGGGCGGAGCGGCTGAAGCTCGACCGGCCCTGATCGGGGGCCCCGGCGGGGTCGTTGCACGGCCGGACAGTGGCGCTCCCTATGCTTTCGACCATGACGGAGAGCACCGGGATCGACCCCGAGGACAGCAAGATCATCACGCTGGCGCGCAGCGCCCGGGCCCGTAACGGGGTGCCCGAGGGGGCGGCGGTGCGGGACGAGACGGGCCGCACGTACGTCGCCGGGACGGTGGAGCTCGACTCCCTGAAACTGAGCGCGCTGCGGACCGCGGTCGCGATGGCCGTGGCCAGCGGGGCGCGGTCGCTGGAGGCGGCGGCCGTCGTCACGGCGGCGGACGCTCCGGCCGACGCGGATCGCGCGGCGGTCCGTGACCTCGGAGGCCCGGACACCCCGGTCCTCCTCGCCGCCCCGGACGGCACCCTGAAGTCGACGACCCCGGCCGGCCCCTAGCCTCCCGGCGGGGCGGCGGACAACCCCGACGGTAGGTCCGGTCGACCGGAGCCAATCCGGCCCGCCGGCCGACCTCGCTGCCAACTCCGGCTGCGCCGGCCCACCCCAGCCTCGCCGGCGTTTGAGCAGGGGGCACCTCCCAGCGGTAGCTGGGGGAGGGTCCGGGCGGAGCCCGGTGCCCGGCGGAGCCGGGTTTCCTGGGGCTCCGCCCCAGACCCCGCGCCTCAAACGCCGGCGAGGCTGGATACGGCCCCGGCCGAACAGAAGGGGGCCGGCGAGGCTGGATTGGCCCGGGCTTCGGACGCCGGTTGCCCCCGCCGGGAGGCTATCGGCGGCGGATCGTCATCGCCATCAGCGCAGCCATCGCGCACAGCGCGCCCGACGCGTACCAGACGGTGTCGTACGAGCCGGTGAGGTCGCGGGTCAGGCCGCCCAGGAACGCCACCAGGGCCGCGCCGATCTGGTGCGAGGCCAGGACCCAGCCGAAGACGATCGCGCCGTCCTCCCCGTAGTGCTCGCGGCAGAGCGCGATCGTCGGCGGGACGGTCGCGACCCAGTCCAGGCCGTAGAAGACGATGAAGAAGATCAGCGGCGGTCGCACCGACGGCGCCAGCAGGATCGGCAGGAAGAGCAGCGAGATCCCGCGCAGGGCGTAGTAGACGGCCAGCAGTCGCCGCGAGTCGAAGCGGTCCGTGAACCAGCCCGAGGCCACCGTGCCGATCACGTCGAACACGCCGACGACCGCCAGCAGCCCGGCTGCCGCCGTCACCGGCATGCCGTGGTCGTGGGCGGCGGGCACGAAGTGGGTCTTGACCAGTCCGTTGGTCGAGGCGCCGCAGATCGCGAAGGTACCCGCCAGCAGCCAGAACGGGCCGGTCCGGGCCGCGTCGACGAGTACCCGCAGGGCCCGCCGGGTCGCGCCCGGGGTCGGGGCCGGCCTCTCCACGTACGTACCGCCGTACGGCGCGAGCCCCACGTCCGCCGGGTGGTCGCGCATCAGCAGCCACACGAAGGGGGTGACGGCCAGCGCCGACAGGGAGACCGTGACCGTCGCCGGGCGCCAGCCGTGGTGCTCGACCAGCCAGGCCAGCAGCGGCAGGAAGACCAGCTGACCGGAGGCCCCGGCCGCGGTCAGGACGCCGGTGACCAGGCCGCGCCGGGCGGTGAACCAGCGGTTCGTCACCGTCGCCGCGAAGGCCAGGGCCATGGAGCCGCTGCCCAGCCCCACGAGGACGCCCCAGAACAGCACGAGCTGCCAGGGCTCGGTCATCCACACCGTGGCCAGCGAGCCCGAGGCGATGACGAGCAGGGCCAGGGCCACGACCCGGCGGATGCCGAAACGGTCCATCAGGGCCGCGGCGAAGGGCGCGGTGAGCCCGTACAGCGCGAGATTGACCGATACGGCCAGGCCGATGGTGCCGCGTGACCAGTCGAACTCCGCGTGCAGCGGCTCGATGAGCAGTCCGGGCAGGGAGGCGAATCCGGCCGCACCGATGATCGTCACGAAGGCGACGGCGGCGACGAACCAGGCGCGGTGGACGCGCCCGACCTGGCGGGGGGTGGGTGAGGGGGCCGTGGTGGCGGGGGCTGTCTGGGGCACACCGACAGCTTCCGGCCACCGAGCGACCGCGCGACAGTGGCTTGACCGTCATGGTTCGATACGATCGGGCCATGGAGTCGGAGAAGTCGCGGAAGCGGGCGCACCGGGTCGTCGTCCTCGCCCTCACCGGGTTGCTGCCCTTCGAGCTCGGCATCCCGCACCGGATCTTCGGGCGGGCCAAGGACCCTGCCGGGCGGCCGCTGTACGAGATCCTCACGTGCGGGATCGCCCCGGGGGCGGTGCGCACGGACGCCGACTTCGCGATCCACGTCGAGCACGGTCCCGAACTGCTGGCCACCGCCGACACGGTGGTGGTGCCGGCCTCGTACGAGCTGGGCCCGGTGCACGAGGAGGGCCGGCTGACCGACGAGCTGGCGGCGGCCCTCGCGCACATCCGACCCGGCACCCGGCTGGTCTCCATCTGCACGGGCGGCTACGTCCTCGCCGCCGCCGGATACCTGGACGGGCGCCCCGCCACCACCCACTGGGCCTCCGCCGCGCACTTCCAGCGGCTCTTCCCGGCCGTCCGGGTCGACCCGGACGTGCTCTACACCGACGACGGCGACGTGCTGACCTCGGCCGGCGTCGCCGCCGGGGTCGACCTGTGCCTGCACATCGTGCGCCGCGACCACGGCGCGGCCGTCGCCAACGAGGTGGCCCGGCGGACGGTCGTACCGCCCCACCGGGAGGGCGGGCAGGCGCAGTTCATCGCGCGCCCGATGCCGGAGCCGCAGCTCGCCAGCACCACGGCGGCCCGCGCGTGGGTGCTGGACCGGCTGCACGAACCGCTCCGGCTGACCGACCTGGCCCGGCAGGAGGCCATGTCGGTACGGACCTTCACGCGCCGCTTCCGCGAGGAGTCGGGCGTCAGCCCCGGCCGGTGGATCGTCGGCCGGCGGGTGGAGCGGGCCCGGCAGCTGCTGGAGCAGACGGAGCTGCCGATGGAGCAGGTGGCGCGGGACAGCGGCTTCGGCACGGCCCAGTCGCTGCGCAAGCACGTCCAGGCGGCGTTGGGGGTGAGCCCGACCGCGTACCGCCGCACCTTCCGTGCGGCCGGCGTGCCGGGGTCGGGCAACCTGACATCTCCTGATGGGCCATCAGATGATGCCGGAGCCGTGCATTGACTTCTCCCGCCCTCCGCTCGTGAATGGCCCCCTGCGCCGGGCTCGGGCGCGCGGGAACCTAAGGGGCGGGCAGTGCGAACTGGGGCGCGGAAGCGGAGATGGCCGGCGGCCGTAGGCCTGGTCGTGCTGGCGGCCACGTCCGGGGGCGCGCTCGGCGCACCCGCCGCGGCCGAGGGGGAGACACCCCCGGGCCAGGTGGACTTCCCGACCCACTGCCCGGCGCCCCAGGAGGCCGGGCTCCCGCCCGCGGACGGACCGACCACCGCGCGGATCACCGTCGACAACCCGGTCCCGCAGGTCGGCGACACCGTCACCGTCACCTATCAGGTGGTGCGCACCCCCGCCGTCAACCCGGTCGGGGGCGAACTCCCCGCCGACGTGCTGACCCCGACCGGCCGGATCCTGCTGGCGGGCGCCCAGAGCGGCGAGGTCACCGTGGTCGGGGCCAAGCGCAACGACCCCGTCCCGGCGGGCGCGGCCCTCCCCGCCGTCACGATGACCGGCACCTTCACCGTCACCGCACCCGGCGAGACCACGCTCGCCCCGGGCGGCTACACCCTGCACACCAGCCACCTGCTGGACCTGGACACCCTCTGCACCCCCGACGCCGCGTCCACCGCTCCCGTCTCCGCCCGCCTGACCGCGACCGCGCTGCCGACGGCCAACCTGCGCAGCGTCTTCCTCGGCGCGGCCCAGGGCCGGCCGGGTGCCAAGGTCGAGGTCACCGCCGCCGGCTTCCCGCCGGGCGCGGTCGTCACGGTCGCCGGGCGGGCCGGCGCCGCCGAGACGGCCGACCGGGCGAGCGCCACCGCCGACGAACGGGGCACGGCCCTGGTCGAGCTACCGGTCACGGACAGGGCCACCACCGCGGTGATCGCCTACGAGGGCGCCGCCTGGTCGGCGCGCCAGGGCTCGGGGCCGGCCGCTTACACGGTCATCGACGCCGTCGCGCCGCCGGCCCCCACCGTCCGGAAGGTCACGGCCACCGTCGAGCCGGGCGTCCTGGGCATGACCCAGACCGGCGAGGACATCACCCTGGGCGCCGTGCCGTACGGCGACGGCGGCGCCGCGCCCGGCCGGATCGGGACGGTGACGGTGACCGACGCCCGCGGCGGCCCGGCCGGCTGGTCCCTGATCGGCAAGGTCACCGACTTCACCGGCCCCGGCGGGATCCGCATCCCGGGCGCCTCCCTGTCCTGGACCCCGACGTGCGTGGCCGCGGCGGGCAGCCGGAGCGTCTGTACGGCGGGCAGCGCGGGCGTGGTCGGGCCGGAGGGGGCCCTCCTGGCCTCCACCCCCGACGCGCCGTCGGTCGGAGGCACCTTCACCGTCGACGCCACGGTGACCCTGCGGGTGCCGCCGTACACCCCGCCGGGCGCGTACACGGCGGTCCTGACCCTGACCCTGTCGTGACGGGCCGCCCGCGGCTGCCGCTGCGCGGAGCTCTCCCCGCCCCGCCCTTTCTCCGTTTCCCAGGGCTCCGCCCCGGACCCCGCGCCTCGCACGCCGGCGGGGCCGCATCTCGGCCCGTCCGGCGTTTGAGGACCGGGTCGGCGCGGCGGGGGCGGCTCCGCGTGGCGACGGCGGCGCTGCTCGGCGGCATCTTCCTCGGCGGATCCGCCGGGACGGCCACCGCCGACGACGGGCAGTGGTCCGTGCTGCCCGTCGCGAACACCGTCGGGCAGCGGCCCTACTTCTACCTCGCCGCCGCGCCCGGCCGGTCCGTCGCCGACGCCGTCACCCTCACCAACCGCACCGACCGACCCCGCACCTTCCGGCTGTACGTCGCCGACGCCTACAACACCGCCCGCGACGGCGGTTTCGCCCTGCGCGGCCCCGACGAGCCGCGGCTGACCACCGCCGCGTGGGCGAAGCTCGACCGGGACCGGGTCACCGTCGCGGCCCGCGCGTCGGTCGCCGTCGGCTTCACCCTCACCGTCCCCGACCGGGCGGAACCGGGGGACCACCCCGGCGCCGTCGTGGCCTTGGAGGAACGGCCGGCCGCCGCGGCCGACACCGGCCGGGGGATCGGCGTACAGCGGGCCGTCGCCGCCCGGCTGTACCTACGGGTGACCGGCCCCACCGCCCCCGCCCTCACCGTCCGGGACGTCACCGTCCACCGTCGCGGCTCCGGCGCGGACATCTCGTACACGCTCCACAACATCGGCAATGTCACCCTTCGCCCCGGGGCCACCCTCACCGCCACCGGCGCCCTCGGCCGTTCGCTCCACGCCCAGCGGCTCGGCGGGCTGCCCGCCGAACTGCTGCCGGGTCAGGAAGTACGGCTCGGGGCCCGTTGGGAGGGCGCGCCCAGAGCGGAATGGGCCGAGGTCACCGTGCGCGCCCGGGCCGACGGAACCACAGCTCAGGGCCGTGCGGACCTCGCCGAGTACCCCTCACTCACGGCTGTGCCGGCCCTCGTCGCCGTGATCTGGTCGGCGCTGGGAGCCGCATCGGGGAGAATGGCCCGTATGAGCGATCGTTCCCCCGAGTCCACCGCCCCGCACCGTGCGGGGTTCGCCTGCTTCGTCGGCCGCCCCAACGCGGGGAAGTCGACCCTCACCAACGCACTCGTGGGCACCAAGGTCGCGATCACCTCCAACCGGCCGCAGACCACCCGCCACACCGTTCGCGGCATCGTGCACCGCCCCGACGCCCAGCTCGTCCTCGTCGACACGCCCGGCCTCCACAAGCCGCGCACCCTGCTCGGCGAGCGCCTCAACGACGTCGTACGGACCACCTGGGCCGAGGTCGACGTCATCGGCTTCTGCCTGCCGGCCGACCAGAAGCTCGGCCCCGGCGACAAGTTCATCGCCAAGGAGCTCGCGGGGATCAAGAAGACCCCCAAGATCGCCATCATCACCAAGACCGACCTGGTCGAGTCCAAGCAGCTCGCCGAGCAGCTCCTCGCCGTGCACCAGCTCGGCGCCGAGCTCGGCTTCGAGTGGGCCGAGATCGTTCCCGTCTCGGCCGTCGGCGACACCCAGGTCCAGCTGCTGGCCGACCTGATCGCGCCGCTGCTGCCGGAGAGCCCGCCGCTGTACCCGGAGGGCGACCTCACCGACGAGCCCGAGATGGTCATGGTCGCGGAGCTGATCCGCGAGGCCGCGCTGGAGGGCGTACGGGACGAGCTCCCGCACTCCATCGCCGTGGTCGTGGAGGAGATGATCCCGCGCGAGAACCGTCCGGCGGACCGCCCGCTGCTCGACATCCACGCCAACGTCTACATCGAGCGGCCGAGCCAGAAGGGCATCATCATCGGCCCGAAGGGCTCCCGTCTGAAGGAGGTCGGGATGAAGTCGCGCAAGCACATCGAGGCGCTGCTCGGCACCCCGGTCTTCCTCGACCTGCACGTGAAGGTCGCCAAGGACTGGCAGCGCGACCCCAAGCAGCTGCGCAAGCTCGGCTTCTGAGGCGCGAGCCGCACCACGCGACGACACGACGAACGGACGCCGCCCCCGCACGGGGGCCGCGTCCGTTCGTCGTTCCGTCCCTCTGTCGTTCCGTCCCTCCGTCGGTCCGTCCGGCTAGGCGGGCCGGCGCACCCGCACCACGTTGTCCGTACGGGTCCCGGGCGTGCCGTCGGGCTGGTTCTGGACCCGCTCGGTCTCCTCGGCCCGCAGGACCTCCCAGCCCGCCGTGACCGGCTCCAGCTGCGCGAGGACCTCCTCGGGCGTGGGGAAGTGCGCCTCCTCCCGCTCCTCCTGCCACGGAGCCCAGCCCGCGTGGCCGACCACCAGCAGGGTGCCACCGGGGGCCACGGCCGAGGCCGCCGCACGCAGGACGGCGTCCCGGGGGAAGTCCCCGTAGTTGTGCAGGAAGCACGCCGAGACGAGGTCGAACTCCCCTTCCGGGAAGGACTCCGTCAGATCGTGCCGGGCGAAGGCGATCCGGTCCGCGACCTCGGCCTGTGCCGCGTGCTCGGCCGCCCGTCCGAGGGCGACCCCGGAGATGTCGGTCCCGGTGACCGTCCATCCGCGGCGGGCCAGCCAGACGGCGTCGGCGCCCTCCCCGCACCCCAGGTCCAGGGCCCGGCCCGGGGCGAGCGCGGACACCTCGTGCACCAGCATGGCGTTGGCCTCACCGCTCCAGATCCGGTCGCTCTCCCCGTAGCGGCCGTCCCAGAAGGCCTCCCCGGCGGGCGGAGCGTCGGCGGGGTAGTCGTGGGAGTGTGCGTGCGTGTGGGTGTGCTCGGTCATGGGTCCCTCTTCCAGTACGGGTGCCGGTGCGGCCGATGCTCCGCCCGCCCGGCGCCCTACGGCAAACTTTGTTGCCGACCCGGCAAAGAGGAATCCGAAGCGGTCACTCCGCGGGCTCGGCGATCAGAGCCGTGGCCACGCGGCGGAAGCCGATGCGGGCGTAGACGCGGGCCACGTCCTCGTCGCCCGCCGAGAGGAAGACCGTACGGGCCCCGCGCTCGCGGGCCAGGGCGACCAGGGCGGCCGTGACCCCGAGGGCCAGTCCCTGCCGGCGGGCCGAAGGCAGGGTGCCGACGCCCACGACCTCCACGACGTCCCCGACCGGGTTGTACTGGCCGGCGCACAGCACCACGCCGTCCCGGACGGCCGCGGCCAGGGCCGTGGTGCCCGCCGTCAGCTTGCCGGACACGCGCGCCCTGCCCTCCTCGGCCGCCGGCTGCGTCATCGCCGCCGCCAGTTCCGCGGGTCCGGCCTCGCCCACGGCCGTTCCCGGGGCCGCGAACGCCAGGGCCGGAACCGTCACCGCGGCGGTCAGCAGCGGATCGTCGGCGTCGAGCAGACGGACCTCCGGGTGCGGGGGCAGGGCCTCGGCCGCGGGGTCCAGGACCATCAGGGGGTGCGCGTGGACCCGCAGTCCCGCGGCCTCCACCGCGGCCCGTACCGAGGGGCTGGTTTCGGCCACCCACTCGAAGGCCTCGGGCACCTTCAGCTCACGCTGGCGCTCCCAGACCCGTTCCACGTCGGCCCGGGTCGCCTCGGGGCCGCCGAGCGTGGGCCGCGCGTAGTACGGCCAGCCCGTGCCCTCCTGGACGAACAGCGTCAGCGGGCCGAAGTCCTCGGCGCGGGCCCCGCCCACCCGTGGCACCGTGTCGTAGTACCGCTCCAGCTCGGACAGCGTCGAATCGATCATGTGGTTGGTCATTCGGCCATCCAAACAAAGCGGCGCCGACCGGGCACCTTCTTTCCCGGCCGGCTCAGGCGCCCTCCTTCAGGACGCGCGAGATCAGCGCCCGCTGGGCGTCCGACAGGTGCGGCTCCGCGCACGCCACCGTCCGCCCGTCCACCGTGATCCGGTACGAGAAGCCGTCCCGGACCCGGTCCGCCGGGTCGCCCGGCGGGGTGGGCCGCAACGCGAGCTGTGCCAGGGCCCGCCACTCGTCCTCGTCCGGCCGGCCCGTGGTGTCCACCTCGGCCCGGCGCTCGATGCCCGCGAAGCCGCCCGTCCGTACCACCTGAATGCGCATGGGAGCCCTCTACCCCGCGAGCGGGACACCCACCGCGGACCACGCCTTCTGGAGCGCCTGGTGCTCGGCGCCGCCGTCCCCGTACCGGGTCACGGCCGCCGCCGTCGAGAGCCGCGCGAAGTCGGCGAAGTCCGCGTTCTCGGCGAGCTGTCCGCCGGTCAGGGTGTCGTACCAGATCTGTCCGGCCCGCTCCCAGGCCTTGCCGCCCAGCTCGGTCGCCACGATGTAGAAGGCGTGGTTGGGGATGCCGGAGTTGATGTGGACGCCGCCGTTGTCGCTGTGGGTGTTCACGTAGTCGTCCATGGTGGCCGGCTGCGGGTCCTTGCCGAGTTCGTCGTCGTCGTACGCGGTCCCCGGCGCCTTCATCGAGCGCAGCGCGACCCCGGTCACGTCGGGACCGAGGAGGCCGGCCCCGATCAGCCAGTCGGCCTGCTCGGCGGTCTGCTCCAGCGAGTACTGCTTGATCAGCGAGCCGAAGACGTCGGACATCGACTCGTTCAGGGCGCCGGACTGGCCGCGGTAGATCAGGTTCGCCGTGTACTGGGTGACCCCGTGGGTCAGCTCGTGCCCGATGACGTCCACGGACACGGTGAAGTCGAGGAAGAGGTCCCCGTCCCCGTCGCCGAAGACCATCTGCCGGCCGTCCCAGAAGGCGTTGTTGTAGTCCTCGCTGTAATGGACGGTCGCGTCCAGGGGGAGCCCGGCGTCGTCGATGGAGCGCCGACCGAAGCCCTTGAGGAACAGGTCGTAGGTGGCCCCGAGCCCGGCGTAGGCGCGGTTGACGGTGGCGTCCTTGCTCAGCGGGTCGCCCTCGCCCCGGACCTTCTTCCCGGGCAGCCGGGTGCGGTGCTGGGCGTCGTAGACGGTCCGGTCCGGATCGTCGGAGGCCGTCACGGCAAGGGTGGGGACGACTCCCCGGACGGCGGTGACCCGGCGCCGGGTACGCAGCAGGGAGTCGCGCTCCAGGGTGCGCTGGGCGAGGTCGGCGCGGCGGGAGTCCTCGGAGCGGGCGGCCTTGTCGAGGAGGTGCGGGGGGACGACGGTGCAGAAGACGGGGTGATGGCGGTGGGTGTGGGAGGCATCCATGCCCGGCAATGTGGCAGTGGGTCATGACGCTGTCACTACCTGCGACCATGATTCATTCACTTGTCTGAAAGCGGTGACGCCGGATTGACGGAACAACCGGACCTGGTGGGAGTAAACGAGTCTTGGCTTACATTTGGGGCAAATCGGACCCTCGGGTCTTGCATACTGAAACAGGTCCTCGCGTAACGGCGCGGCTCGGCTAGGCTCGGCCCATCATGCGTTTCGGGCTGCTTCTCCTTAGCTGCCGCGGCGAGGGTCTGTAGTCGTAGGCCGACCCCCTCCCCGCGGAGTTCGGTGTTGCGGTTTTCACTACCGCCGTCGGCCGTCCCAGCGAACTACACGCGGACACGCGAGGAGCCCAACGCCATGAGCCAGCAGCCTTTTGTCGGTCGCCCCACGCCCATCACGAACGCGACCCACACCCAGAAGACCTCCGGGATGCCGATCCACAAGTACGGCTCGTACGAGCAGGTGGACATCCCGGACAGGACCTGGCCGGACGCCCGCGTCACCAAGGCCCCCCGCTGGCTCTCCACCGACCTGCGTGACGGCAACCAGTCGCTGATCGACCCGATGACCCCCGCCCGCAAGCGCGAGATGTTCGACCTGCTGGTGCGCATGGGCTACAAGGAGATCGAGGTCGGTTTCCCCTCCTCCGGCGAGACCGACTTCGCCTTCGTGCGCTCCATCATCGAAGAGGGCGCGATCCCGGACGACGTGACCATCTCCGTACTGACCCAGGCCCGCGAGGACCTGATCGAGCGGACCGTGGAGTCCCTGGTCGGCGCGAAGCGCGCCACCGTCCACCTGTACAACGCGACCGCCCCGACCTTCCGCCGGGTCGTCTTCCGCGGCTCCAAGGAGCAGATCAAGCAGATCGCCGTCGACGGCACCCGCCTGGTCATGGAGTACGCCGACAAGCTGCTGGGTCCCGAGACCACCTTCGGCTACCAGTACAGCCCGGAGATCTTCACCGACACCGAGCTGGACTTCGCCCTGGAGGTCTGCGAGGCCGTCTGTGACGTCTGGCAGCCGGCCGAGGGGCGCGAGATCATCCTGAACCTGCCCGCCACCGTGGAGCGTTCGACGCCGTCCACGCACGCGGACCGCTTCGAGTGGATGGCCCGCAACCTGACCCGCCGCGAGCACATCTGCATCTCCGTGCACCCGCACAACGACCGGGGCACCGCCGTCGCCGCCGCCGAGCTGGCCCTGATGGCCGGCGCCGACCGCATCGAGGGCTGCCTGTTCGGGCAGGGCGAGCGCACCGGCAACGTCGACCTGATCACCCTGGGCATGAACCTGTTCTCCCAGGGGATCGACCCGCAGATCGACTTCTCGCAGATCGACGAGATCCGTCGCACCAGCGAGTACTGCAACCAGATGGAGGTCCACCCGCGCCACCCCTACGCGGGCGACCTGGTCTACACCGCCTTCTCCGGCTCCCACCAGGACGCCATCAAGAAGGGCTTCGACGCCATGGAGGCCGACGCGGCCGCCCTGGGCAAGACCGTGGACGACATCGAGTGGGCCGTTCCGTACCTGCCGATCGACCCGAAGGACGTCGGCCGCTCCTACGAGGCGGTCATCCGGGTCAACTCGCAGTCCGGCAAGGGCGGCATCGCCTACGTCCTGAAGAACGACCACAAGCTGGACCTGCCGCGCCGCATGCAGATCGAGTTCTCCCGGATCATCCAGGCCAAGACCGACTCCGAGGGCGGAGAGGTCACGCCCAAGGCGATCTGGTCGGTCTTCGAGGACGAGTACCTGCCCAACCCCGAGAACCCGTGGGGCCGCATCCAGCTGCGCTCCGGTTCGACGGCCACCGACAAGGACGGCACGGACACCCTGACCGTCGAGGCGGTCGTGGACGGTGTGGAGACGGTCCTGGACGGTACCGGCAACGGTCCGATCTCGGCCTTCTTCGACGCGCTGGCCGGCATCGGCATCGACGCCCGCCTGCTGGACTACACCGAGCACACCATGAGCGAGGGCGCCTCCGCCGTGGCCGCCTCGTACATCGAGTGCGCGATCGACGGCCGCGTCCTGTGGGGCATCGGTATCGACGCCAACACCACCCGCGCTTCCCTGAAGGCGGTCATCTCCGCCGTCAACCGCGCGGGCCGCTGACCACTCGTACGTGAGCCCCGTCGCCCTCCTGCGGGAAGGCGGCGGGGCTCCGTCGTTCCCTCGCGGGCCGGCGCGGGGACGGGCTCAGCGGGCCAGGTAGCCGCCGTCCACCGGCAGGATCACGCCCGTCACGAAGGAGGCCGCGTCCGAGGCGAGGAAGGCGATCACGCGGGCCACCTCCTCCGGCTCCCCGAGCCGGCCCATCGGGTGCGCCCCCGTGATCTCCGACAGGTACTCCGGCCCGCCCGGCTCGTCCCGCAGCGCGATCACCCGCTCCGTACGGATGGTTCCCGGTGCCACCGCGTTGACCCGGATCCCGTGCGCGGCCCACTCCACCGCGAGGTGCTTGGTCAGCCCCGACGCCACGAACTTCGCGGGCCCGTACGCGGCCTGGCGGGCCTGCCCGGCCACCCCCGAGATCGACGACACGCAGACCAGAGCCCCACCGGGGCGCGGCTGCGCGGTCATCGCCTCGATGGCGTACTTGCAGGTCAGGAACATGCCGCGGCCGTCGATGGCCATGACGTGGTCCCAGTCCTCGGGACGGGTCTCCCGTACGTCGGAGAGGGGGAGCACCCCGGCGTTCGCCACGGCGACGTCCAGGCGCCCGTAGGCCTCGACGGCGGCCGCGACCATCGCGCGATTGGCCTCCGGATCGGCGACGTCACCGGCGACCGCGGTGATCGCGTACCCCTCGGCGGCCAGTTCCGTACGGAGGGCCTCCACCCCGGGGCCATCGATGTCGGCCGCGGTCACCCGGGCCCCGGAACGGGCCAGCAGCAGGGCGGTGGCCCGGCCGATCCCGCTCGCGGCGCCGGTGACCAGACAGGACTTCTCGTTCATGCGGCGAACCCTAGGGGGAGCGGGCGGGGGGTGGGGGGACGTCGGGGACGCAGACCGGCCAAGTCCGGGGCCGGGGACATGTTGTCTTGTCACACGACTGACGCATCCTCATCGATGTGGCTAACATCACGCCAACCCGGCGATGTTGCCGGAAGGTTACGGAGGTGCGACGTGCTGCCAGTTCGGGGTGGGGACGGCCGGAAGCTGACGGTCTGGGGCACCCGTACCACCTGGAGCACCGTGGGTGACGGGGAGTTCTTCTGCCCCGCCTGCGGTGGCGACCGCAATTACCGCAGGCGGACCGGGCGGCGCCGGTTCACCGTTCTCGGGGTGCCGCTGCTGCCCCGCGGGCAGGCCGGTCCCGTCATCGAGTGCCAGGGCTGCCGCGCGCGCTTCGCCACCGACGTCCTGGACCACCTCACCACGACCCGGTTCACGGCCCTCCTGCGCGATGCCGTGCACACCGTGGCGCTGGCCGTGCTCACCGCGGGCGGGACGGCCTCGCGCAGCGCGCTGGAGGCCGCCGTGGGCGCCGTACGGGCCGCGGGCTTCCAGGAGTGCACCGAGGAGCAGCTGGAGTCCCTCGTGGAGGCGCTGTCCACGGACGAGGGCCGGCAAGGCCTGTACGACGTCCCGGAGTGCTGCGGGGCCGCGCTGTCGATAGAGCTCCACGAGTCGCTGGAACCGCTGGCCCCGCACCTGGCCGGCCCGGGTCGTGAATCGATCCTGCTCCAGGGGGCCCGGATCGCGCTCGCGGACGGCCCGTACACCCCGGCCGAGCGCGAGGTGCTCGCGACGGTCGGCTCGGCGCTGCGGATCGACACCGACGAGGTGACCCGACTGCTGTCGGCGGTACGTGCTCCCTGAGGGGGTGTGCCACGGATCCCGCACGAGCGGCCCCGCGCGAATTCCTCGCGCGGGGCCGCTGTGTGTCCGAACCGTGGACTCCGGAGGGGCCCCTTCCGTCCGAAACGGGCCTCCGCGACGTAACGATCCGGCCTCGCAGGGCCTGTTTCGGGACGCGTGAACGTCGTGTGAACGGCGTGGGCGCATGCTCGGTGCCCGATGTGTCCACCAGTCGGACGGTCGGAACAGGGCCTTCGAGTTTGCCCGTACGAAGGGCTGCAAAGGCCGTATGCGCACGTCACGGTGTATGCGCTTCACGGTCGCGCGGTAGGAGGCCCCGGCTCCGCACCCCTGTGCGCATACCCCCCGCCGAGGACTGCGCACCACTGGAGAAACCTACAGATCCGACGGGTTTGAACGTCAACAGTTTGTCGAAGTCGACGATATGTGTGGCGCCACCCACAGGCGTTCAATTCCGGTCACACGACAAGACGGCGCCGTCAACACAGCGCGGCTTCGATTCACCTCAGCGTGAACGCACTGACAACCCTGGCGTACCAACGGGTTAGCGACCCACTACGCCCAGGGATAACCAGATCTCCTCTCACTTACCTACCTTGAAGGGCAAGGCTGAGATGGCACGTGTCGCCGCCCGGCTTTCCACCGACGGAGAGCAGAGCACGCACCCGGTCGACGAGGTGCTCCCCCTCCCCAAGCTCGCGCTGTACGGCTTCCAGCACGTACTCGCCTTCTACGCCGGCGCGGTGATCGTCCCGATCATCGTCGGCAACGCGCTGAAGCTGAGCCCTGAACAGCTGGTCTACCTGATCAACGCGGACCTCTTCACCTGCGGTATCGCCTCGATCATCCAGGCCTGGGGCATCGGCCGGATCGGCGCGCGCCTGCCGCTGATCCAAGGCGTGACCTTCACCGCGGTCTCCCCGATGATCGCCATCGGCCTCGGGGCCGGCGGTGGTACCGCCGCCCTGCTCGTCATCTACGGCGCGGTGATCACCGCGGGTATCGCCACCTTCGCCTTCGCCTGGCTACCGGCCAAGGCGTTCCGGACGGTGATGCGGCTGTTCCCGCCGGTCGTGACCGGCACGGTGATCACGGTGCTGGGCATCGTCCTGATCCCGGTCGGTCTCAACGACGCGGCCGGCGGCCTCGGCAGCCCCGACTTCGGAGACCCGAAGAACTTCGCCTACGCCGGCGGCACGATGCTCTTCATCCTGATCCTGATGAAGATCGGCAAGCCGTTCCTCTCCAGCATCTCGATCCTCCTCGGCCTGGTCGTCGGCACCACCGTCGCCTTCCTGCTCGGCGACGCGAAGTTCGGCGACGTGAGCAACTCCGAGTGGATCGGCGTCACCACCCCCTTCCACTTCGGTGCCCCGAAGTTCGAGTGGTTCCCGATCGTCCTGATGCTCATCGTCATGCTGATCACCATGGTCGAGACGACCGGTGACACCTACGCCGTCGGTGACATCGTCGGCAAGGAGGTCGACAGCGAGACCGTGGCCCGCGCCCTGCGTGCCGACGGTGCCGCGACCGCCCTCGGCGGTGTCCTCAACTCCTTCCCGTACGTGGCCTTCGCCGAGAACGTCGGCCTGGTGCGGATGACGAAGGTGAAGAGCCGGTTCGTGGTGGTCGCCGCGGGTGTCTTCATGATCGTCCTGGGTCTGCTGCCCAAGGCCGCCGCGATCGTCGCCGCCGTCCCGCACGGAGTCCTCGGCGGCGCCGCGACCGTCATGTTCGCCATGGTCGCCCTCGCCGGTATCCAGACCCTGGCCAAGGTGGACCTGAAGGAGGAGAAGAACGCGCTGATCGTCGGCGTCTCCCTCGCCTTCGCCCTGCTCCCCGCGACCGTCCCGGTCTTCTTCACCAAGCACATGGACCCGGACCTGTCCTCGCTGCTCAACAGCGGCGTGACCCTCGGCGCCACGGCCGCCATCGTCCTCAACCTGGTCTTCAACGGCCTGGGCAAGGAAGGCGCCCACGACGTCCCCAAGGTCGAACTGCCCGCCCAGGTGGCGGCGGCCGGGGACAGCGCGGACTCCGCAGCAGCCGGACCGGCCCCGTCGGGTGAGGGCGAAGAAGCCCGGACCCCGGCCTCCTGACCCTCCCAAGGGGTGGACCCCGGCCGGGCCCCGAGCCCGGCCGGGGCCGCTGCCGTTCACCGGCCGGCCGTCCACGGCGCCGACACCCGGCCCGTGGTCGCGCCGCCGTACGGGACAATGGGCGCATGAGTCTGTTCCGCGACGACGGCATCGTGCTGCGCACCCAGAAGCTGGGTGAGGCGGACCGCATCATCACGTTGCTGACCCGCGGCCACGGCAGGGTGCGGGCCGTCGCCCGCGGGGTCCGGCGTACCAAGTCCAAGTTCGGCGCCCGGCTGGAACCTTTCTCCCACGCCGACGTGCAGTTCTTCGCCCGCGGCAGCGAACTGATCGGCCGCAGTCTGCCGCTCTGCACCCAGACCGAGATCATCGCCCCGTACGGCAACGGCATCGTCACCGACTACGCCCGCTACACCGCCGGCACCGCCATGCTGGAGACCGCCGAGCGGTTCACCGAGAACGAGGGCGAGCCCGCCGTGCAGCAGTACCTGCTGCTCGTCGGAGCCCTGCGCACCCTCTCGCGCGGCGAGCACGAGCCCCACCTCATCCTCGACGCCTTCCTGCTGCGCTCGCTGGCCGTCAACGGCTACGCGCCCAGCTTCGAGAACTGCGCGAAGTGCGGCATCCACGGCCCCAACCGGCACTTCTCCGTCGCCGCGGGCGGAGTGATATGCGGGGACTGCCGCGTGCCCGGCAGCGTCGTACCCTCATCTGAGGCCATCGCCCTGCTCAGCGCCCTGCTGACGGGCGACTGGGGGCATGCCGACGCGTGCGAGGCGCGTCACGTGCGGGAGGGCAGCGGGCTGGTCTCCGCCTATTTGCACTGGCATCTGGAGCGCGGGCTACGCTCCCTGCGATACGTCGAGAAATAGGAGCTGGACACATGGCACGACGCGGGATTCTGGGGCGCTCTCGCCGCGAGTACAAGGTTCCCGAGCCGCACCCGTCCGGTGAGCGCCCGCCGAAGATCCCCGGCGAGCTGGTCCCGAACCACGTCGCGGTCGTCATGGACGGCAACGGCCGGTGGGCCAAGGAGCGCGGCCTGCCGCGCACCGAGGGCCACAAGGTCGGCGAGGGCGTCGTGCTCGACGTGCTCAAGGGCTGCCTGGAGATGGGCGTCAAGAACCTCTCCCTCTACGCCTTCTCGACCGAGAACTGGAAGCGCTCGCCCGACGAGGTCCGCTTCCTGATGAACTTCAACCGCGATGTCATCCGGCGCCGCCGCGACGAGATGAACGAGCTGGGCATCCGCATCCGCTGGGTCGGCCGCATGCCGAAGATGTGGAAGTCGGTCGTCCAGGAGCTCCAGGTCGCGCAGGAGCAGACCGTCGACAACGACGCCATGACCCTGTACTTCTGCGTCAACTACGGCGGCCGCGCGGAGATCGCGGACGCGGCGCAGGCCATCGCCCGCGATGTCGCGGCGGGCCGGCTGGACCCGTCGAAGGTGAACGAGAAGACCTTCGCGAAGTACATGTACTACCCGGACATGCCGGACGTGGACCTCTTCCTGCGCCCGAGCGGCGAGCAGCGCACCTCCAACTACCTGCTCTGGCAGAGCGCGTACGCCGAGATGGTCTTCCAGGACGTGCTGTGGCCGGACTTCGACCGCCGCAACCTCTGGGCGGCCTGCCTGGAGTACGCCCAGCGCGACCGCCGCTTCGGCGGGGCCGTCCCGAACCAGGCCGAGGGTTCGTCGGGCTGACCCGGGTACTACGCTCGGCGCCCATGGACACGACAAGTGGAGCGCCGCAGGTCACGGGTTTGGAGGTGGAGGCGTACTACAGCCCCCGGCGCGATGACGCCCGCAGGGCGTTGAGGTGGTACAGCCGCAAGACGGTGCCGGGCTGCCTGCGGCTCCTCCTGTGGCTGGTGCTGCCCGTGGCGCCCGCCGCGCTGGGGGTCGCCCGGGGCGTCGAACCGGCGCTCTGGGGCGCGCTGGCCATGCTGGGGCTGTTCGTCGCGGTCTACGGGGCGTACCTGAGCTTCGACCGGCGGGCCTTCCGGCTGTACCAGCTCGCGGCGCGGCACCGCGAGTACCGCTGCACCTTCTCGGACTCCGGGGTGGTGACCCGGCTGCCCGACGGAACCTCGTCCGAGATGCCGTGGAGTGCGTGCGCGGGCTTCGGCGAGACCCGGCACCTGTTCCTCCTGCTGACGAAGGAGAACGGCGCACTGCTGTGGCTGCCCAAGCGCGCCGCGCTGACGGACACCGAGCTGGACCGGATCCGCGAGCTCCACGAGCGGAACCTGCGGCGGCTCTAGGAGGGGTCTCGGCCGTCTCTTCGGATCTTGCCGGGCTGTGCGGTCGGGCAGGATCCGAAAGAGACGGCCTAGGCCTTGGCGCAGTCGGCGCAGGTGCCGAAGATCTCCACCGTGTGGGCCACGTTCACGTAGCCGTGCTCGGCCGCGATGGACTCCGCCCACTTCTCCACGGCCGGCCCCTCCACCTCGACGGCCTTGCCGCACTTGCGGCACACCAGGTGGTGGTGGTGATCGCCGGTGGAGCAGCGGCGGTAGACGGACTCGCCGTCGCTGGTGCGCAGGACGTCGACCTCACCGGCGTCCGCGAGCGACTGGAGGGTGCGGTAGACGGTGGTCAGGCCCACGGAGTCGCCACGGTGCTTGAGCATGTCGTGGAGTTCCTGGGCGCTGCGGAACTCGTCCACCTCGTCCAACGCCGCCGCGACCGCGGCCCGCTGTCGGGTGGATCGTCCTCGTACTGGCGCGGTATTCATCTCGCCAGGCGCAGTCGCCACCGGTTCCTCCTCGTATCGGCCTCGGCCCATTGTGCCAGGCGGCCGACATTTCTAGACCTTCACATCGTCCCTCGTGCAGACCTCTTCGGTGACGGCGCGGGCCGTCTTGGCCCGGCGCCTGGCCAGCGGCGCCGACACGGCCGTCATCACGACGAAGACGGCGATGGCGAGCAGCACGATCGCCGCGCCCGAGGGTGCGTCGAGGTAGTACGTGGCGGTCACGCCGCTGAGGGAGACCAGCACGCCGATCAGCATGGCCAGCGACAGCGTCGCGGCGAAGCCCCGGGTGACCCGCTGGGCGGCCGCGACGGGGATCACCATCATGGCGCTGACCAGCAGCAGGCCCACGATCCGCATCGCCACCGTGACGGTGAGGGCGGCCGTGACGGCCATCAGGAGGTTCAGCGCGCGCACCGGCATACCGGTGACCCGGGCGAACTCCTCGTCCTGGCTGATGGCGAACAGCTGGCGGCGCAGTCCGACGGTGACGCCGAGGACGAGGACGGCGAGGACCACCGCGGCCCAGACGTCCTCCGGCGCGACGGTGGTGATGCCGCCGAAGAGGTAGCTGGACAGGGTGGCGGTGGAACCACCGGCCATGTTGATGATCATGACGCCGCCGGCCAGGCCGCCGTAGAAGAGCATGGCGAGCGCGATGTCGCCGCTGGTCCTGCCGCGGGAGCGGATGTGCTCCATGCCCACCGCGCCGACGACGGCGACGAGGGAGGCCATCCACACCGGGCTGGTGTTCAGCAGGAAGCCGAGGCCCACACCGGTGGTGGCCACGTGGCCGATGCCGTCGCCCATGACCGCCTGGCGCCGCTGGACCAGGTACGTGCCGATCGCGGGCGCGGTGAGGCCGACGATGGCGGCCGCGATCAGGGCCCGCTGCATGAAGGCGTATTCGAGGAAGTCCATCAGCTCAGCAGTCCCGTCCGCAGGGGCTCGGCGTCGTGCGCCGCGTGGGGGTGTACGTGGTCGTGGCCGGGCAGCGCGTGCTGTCCCACGGCCTCCGGGGGCGGGCCGTCGTGGACCACGCACCCGTCGCGCAGGACGACGGCCCGGTCGATCAGGGGCTCCAGCGGGCCCAGCTCGTGCAGGACGAGCAGGAGGGTGGTGCCGAGGGCCTTCTGCTCGCGCAGGGCGTTCGCGAGGACCTCCTGGTTGGCGAGGTCCACGCCGGCCATCGGCTCGTCCATGATCAGCAGTTCGGGTTCGACGGCGAGCGCCCGGGCGATGAGCACCCGCTGGTGCTGGCCGCCGGAGAGGGCGTTGACGGAGGAGGAGGCGTGCTGCTCCATGCCGAGCAGGGCCAGCGCGCGCTCGACCGCGGTCTTGTCGGCCTTGCGCAGGATCCCGAAGCGGGAGCGGGCGAGCCGGCCGGCGGAGACGACCTCGCGGACGGTGGCGGGGACCCCGCTGGCCGCCGTGGTGCGCTGCGGGACGTAGCCGATGCGCGACCAGGAGCGGAAGCGCTTGAACTCGGTGCCGAAGAGCGACAGTTCGCCGCCGGTCAGCGGGACCTGGCCGACCACGGCGCGCACGGCCGTGGACTTGCCGGAGCCGTTGGCTCCGAGCAGGGCGACGACCTCGCCGCGCCGGACGGTGAGGTCGACGCCGCGCAGCACGGGGCGCGAGCCGAGCGAGGCCGTGGCCCCGCGCAGGGATATGACGGGCTGGTCCGCTGACTGTGCCGGCGTCGACTGCATGGCTCGCGCCTCCGTTGCTGCTGTCATCTACTTGGCTCCGAGCGCCTTCTGGAGGTTCTTCAGGTTGGACCGCATGACCTCGAAGTAGTCAGCGCCCTGGGACTTGTCGGTGATTCCTTCGAGCGGGTCCAGGACGTCGGTCTTCAGACCGGTGTCCGCCGCCAGGGTCCGGGCCGTCTTGTCGCTGGCCAGGGTCTCGAAGAACACGGTGGAGACATTCTCCTGCTTGGCGAGGCCCTGGAGATCCTTCATCCGGGCCGGGCTCGGCTCGGACTCGGGGTCGACGCCGGAGATGGCCTCCTGGTCGAGGCCGTAGCGCTCGGCGAGGTAGCCGAAGGCGGAGTGGGTGGTGATGAAGGTCTTGGAGGCCGTGTTCTGCAGGCCGTCCTTGAACTCCGTGTCCAGCGCGGTCAGTTTGCCGACCAGCTCGTCGGTGTTCTTCTTGTAGTCCGCGGCGTGGTCGGGGTCGGCCTTCTCCAGGGCCGCGCCGACTCCCTTGGCGATCTCCGCGTACTTGGCCGGGTCGAGCCAGACGTGCGGGTCGCGGCCGGCCTCGCCGTGGTCGTGGTCGTGCTCGTGGCCTTCGCCCTCACCCTCGGTGTGGCCCTCGGCGCCGTGGTCGTGACCGGAGGAGCCGTGGACCTCCAGCTCGGTGAGGGTCGAGGCGTCGACGACGTTCTTCACGCCGGACAGGGAGACGGCCTTGTCGACGGCGGGCTGCAGGCCCTTGAGGTAGAGGACCACGTCGGCCTCGCCGAGCTGCCCGGTCTGCCTCGGGGTGATCTCCAGGTCGTGCGGTTCGACGCCGGGCTTGGTCAGGCTGTCGACCTTCACGTGGTCCTTGCCGATCTGCTCGGCGAGGAAGGCCATGGGGTAGAACGACGCCGTCACGCCGACCTTGCCGTCCTTGCCGCCACCGGTGCCGGCGGCGGCTCCGGAGCAGGCGGTCAGGGCCGTCGCGCCGAGGGCGACGGCTCCGGCGAGGGCGGCGGTGGGTATGAGGCGGCGTACGTTCATGACATCCATTTTCATCAAAGATGGAAACGATTGTCAAAAATGCAGGTGGGAGGCCTGGGCGCCCGGGCCTGGAAGGGGAACCGATTTGAAAGGGGGGGTGCGGGCGCCGGTAATCTAAAGGCTTCGCCGTTCGTCCTCGTAATGAAGAGAGCACCGTGGCCGCCGACAAGATCGAAACCATCGTCAGCCTGAGCAAGCGCCGTGGCTTCGTTTTCCCGTGCAGTGAGATCTACGGCGGCTCCAAGGCCGCCTGGGACTACGGCCCGCTCGGTGTCGAGCTCAAGGAGAACATCAAGCGCCAGTGGTGGAAGGCGATGGTCACCGGGCGTGAGGACATCGTCGGTATCGACTCCTCCGTGATCCTGGCCCCCGAGGTGTGGGTGGCCTCCGGCCACGTCGCCACCTTCTCGGACCCGCTGACCGAGTGCACCTCCTGCCACAAGCGCCACCGCGCGGACCACCTTGAAGAGGCGTACGAGGCCAAGCACGGCCGTATGCCCGCCAATGGTCTTGCCGACATCAACTGCCCCAACTGTGGTGTGAAGGGCCAGTTCACCGAGCCCAAGCAGTTCTCCGGCATGCTGGAGACCCACCTCGGCCCGACCCAGGACACCGGCTCGAAGGCGTACCTGCGCCCCGAGACCGCCCAGGGCATCTTCACGAACTTCGCCGTGGTGCAGACCACTTCGCGCAAGAAGCCGCCCTTCGGCATCGCGCAGATGGGCAAGTCCTTCCGCAACGAGATCACTCCGGGCAACTTCATCTTCCGCACCCGCGAGTTCGAGCAGATGGAGATGGAGTTCTTCGTCAAGCCGGGCGAGGACGAGCAGTGGCAGGAGTACTGGATGCAGGAGCGGTGGAACTGGTACCGCGACCTCGGCATCCGCGAGGAGAACATCCGCTGGTACGACCACCCGAAGGAGAAGCTGTCCCACTACTCGAAGCGCACCGCCGACATCGAGTACCGCTTCAACTTCGGTGGCAACGAGTTCTCGGAGCTCGAAGGCGTCGCCAACCGCACCGACTACGACCTCAAGGCCCACTCCGCGGCCTCGGGTTCGAACCTCACCTACCACGACCAGGAGTCGGGTGAGCGTTACACCCCGTACGTCATCGAGCCGGCCGCCGGTGTCAACCGCGCCATGCTCGCCTTCATGCTCGACGCGTACAACGAGGACGAGGCCCCCAACGCCAAGGGCGTCATGGAGAAGCGCACCGTGATGCGCCTCGACCCGCGCCTGGCCCCGATCAAGGTCGCCGTCCTGCCGCTGTCCCGCAACGCGCAGCTGTCGCCGAAGGCCAAGGGCCTCGCCGCCGACCTGCGCAAGAACTGGAACATCGAGTTCGACGACGCGGGCGCCATCGGCCGCCGCTACCGTCGCCAGGACGAGATCGGTACGCCGTTCTGCGTCACCGTCGACTTCGACACCCTGGACGACAACGCGGTGACCGTGCGCGAGCGCGACACCATGAAGCAGGAGCGCGTCTCCCTGGACCAGATCCAGGCCTACCTCGGCAGCCGTCTGCTCGGCTGCTAGGTCCTGCCGTACGAAGACCGGTGGCCCGGTGCGCTGTGAGCGCACCGGGCCACCGGTCTTTTCGCGGGACGGGCCGGGGTCAGCCGGCCGCCGCGGCCTCGGCGGCCGCCGCTTCGGCCGCGCGGCGCTCACCCTCGGCCTGGGACCGCTTCCCGTACATGGCGGTCCATACGCCGAGGGCGCCCAGCACCGCGTAGATCATGATCGGGCTGACCACCACCATGGTCTTGGTGGGCAGCGTGGAGGCGAGGACGACGCGGACGATCGCCTCGGCGACGTACGCGACGCCCCACACCAGCGTCATCCGGTTCATGGTGGTGCGGAAGCCCTCGTACTGCCACAGGCCGTTCCACCAGGCGGTGCTCTCCGGGGTGCCGTCGGTGGCGAACTTGCGGCCGAAGTAGAACATCAGCGGCCGCGGCGCGAGCAGCGTCCCCAGGCAGAGCAGCCCGAACAGCCCGGTGACCCCCGAGTCCTTGATGAGCAGGGCGCGGGCCGAGTGCGCGCCGACGAGCGAGACGACGGCGGTGATCACCAGGAACACCAGGGTGACGACGGCGAACTCGTCGATCTTGCGCCGCCAGGCCAGGCTGATGACGCTGTCGAGCACCGGCCAGGCGCTGCTGACCAGCAGCGCGGAGAACTCGCTCCAGCCGTGGTCCTCGGTCAGTACGTTGTACGTGATGATCGGCGCGACCACGTTGAGCCCGATGGTCAGGATCCAGCCGAGGGCGGTGGCGGCGCCCGAGCGCTTCGGAGGTGCCGGTCGTGCGTCTTGAGTTGCTGGAGTGGACAAGGTTCCCCCTGAGACGTGCCCGATGACGTGCGGTAGGGGGACCGTAAAGACCTTGACTGGACGCGAACAACCCGAACGCACCCAAAATGATCATCAAGTTGTCCGGACCGGCCGATTCCGAATGGTGGCCGCCCCGCGTCAGGCGCGCAGACCCCGGATCACGAGAGCGGTGACCGCCTCGAACTCGGTGATGATCGTCGGCGAGAGCCAGTCGCCCGCGTACTGCGGGTCGTGGAAGCGGCCGGTGGCGTCGAAGACCGCACGCGCGGCAGCCGGCACGTCGTCGGCGGCGAGCGAGCCCGCGGCGACGCCCTCGGCGATGATCCGGCCCAGCTGGTCGATCAGCTCGGTGAGGTGCGCGTCGACCACGCCGCTGCTCTCGGCGAGCAGCACGGTGTAGGTGGCGAAGAGCTCCGGGTCGTCGCCCGCCTTGTGGCGCTTGGCCTCGAAGAGGGCCTCCAGCCACGCCTCCAGCTTGGAGGGGGCGCTCCCGGTGGGAGCCGAGGTGATCTCCTCCAGCATGACCACGCTCCGGGCGAGCCAGCGGTCCGTGACGGCCTCGCGCAGCGCCGCCTTCGACGGGAAGTGCCGGTACACACTGCCGTGGCTGACACCCAGGGCGCGGGCCACGTCCACCACGGTCGCCTTCGTGGGACCGAAGCGGCGCAGCACTTCCTCGGTGGTCACGAGGATGCGCTCGGGAGTCAGGGGCTCGGCAGCAGCGGGGGGCATGGGTACGACCGTACCGTCAGCTCAGTGCTCACTGTCGAGGTGGGCCATCTGCGCCGCCGGGTACCTCTCCCCGGCCGCCGCGCCGGCCGGGACGGCCTCTTCCACGGCGGCCAGGTCGGCGGCGTCGAGGGTGACGTCCATGGCACCCAGTGCCTCGGCGAGTCGGTCCCGGCGTCGGGCGCCCACCAGCGGCACGATGTCGACCCCGTGTCGCGGCCCCTGTGCGAGCACCCAGGCGATCGCGGTCTGGGCGACGCTCGCGCCCTTGCCCTCGGCCACCTTGCGCAGCGCCTCCACCAGATCGAGGTTCCGATCGAGGTTGTCGCCCTGGAAGCGGGGGCTCATGCCGCGGAAGTCGCCCGGGGCCAGAGCGCGGTCGCGGGTGAAGTGGCCGCTGATCAGGCCGCGGGACAGCACCCCGTACGCCGTGATCCCGATGCCGAGCTCGCGGGCGGTCGGCAGGATCTCGGCCTCGATGCCGCGGGAGATCAGCGAGTACTCGATCTGGAGGTCGGAGATGGGGGCCACGGCGGCGGCACGGCGCAGGGTGTCGGCGCCGACCTCGGAGAGGCCGATGTGGCGCACGTGCCCCGCCTGGACCGCCTCGGCGATGGCCCCGACGGTCTCCTCGATCGGCACGTCCGGGTCCACGCGCGCGATCCGGTAGATGTCGATGTGGTCCCGGCCGAGCCGCTGGAGCGAGTACGCCAGGAAGTTGTTGACGGCCTCCGGCCGGCCGTCGTAGCCGGTGAAGCCGCCCTCGACCGTACGCAGCGCACCGAACTTGACGCTGGTCAGCGCCCGCTCGCGGGCCTCGGCGGGCGCTGTGCGCAGGGCCTCCTCGATCAGCAGTTCGTTGTGCCCCATGCCGTAGAAGTCGCCGGTGTCCAGCAACGTGTGCGTGCCGTCGGGGGTGGCGTCCAGGTAGGCGTGGATGGTCGCGACGGATTCGGCGCGGTCCGCCTCCCCGTAGAGGGCGGACATCCCCATGCAGCCCAGCCCCAGCGGGAAGACGGTGGGGCCGGTGCTGCCGAGGGTGCGGCGGTCGGCGGTCACGTAGGTGCTCTCGTTCTTCGTCATGGAACGAGAATGACATGACGAGTGACAGATTTCAATATCTGTCACTCGTCAGTATCAGGCGAGGATCCGCAGCGTCAGGGTGGCCGCCGCGACCAGGGTCAGAACGGCCGCCGGCGCCAGCTCGTGGTCCTTGACCCGGAGGTGGGCGATGACCGCGCCGACGAAGTAGAGGGTCACGCCGACCGCCGCGGCCACGCCGAGCGGCGTCACCCACAGGCCGGCGACCAGGCCGATCGCGCCCGCGGCCTTGAGCGTGGCCAGGCGCGGCAGCCACGAGTCCGGGACCTGGACCTTCTGCATGTTCGCGACGATCTGGTCGTTGCGCTGGAGGGTGAAGGTGGCCGAGGCGGTGAGGGCGAGGGCGAGCAGCACGCCGACGACGGCGTAGGCGATGAACATGGAGATCTCCAACGATCGATGATGTGAAATCATTGAATAGCATCAACGATATCTCCAACGCAATCATTTCTCGATTGCTACGATGTGGACCATGACGGCAGATCAGGACGGACCGCACCCTCCCCAGCGGCTGGGCCTGCTGCTGGCCTGGCACGGATCGGTCACCCAGACGCGGATGAAGCGAGCACTCGGCGCGGCCGGGCTCACCCCGCGGCACGCGATGACGCTGATGCACCTGGACGGCGGTCCCATCAGCCAGCGGGGGCTCGCGGAGAGGCTGGAGGTGGACCCGAGCGTGCTCGTCGGGATCCTGAACGACCTGGAGGGCGAGGGCCTGGCCGAGCGTCGCCGGGACCCGGCCGACCGCCGCCGGCACAACGTGGCCATCACCGACGCGGGCGAAGCCGCCCTCCACAAGACGAACACCGCCCTCGACGAGGTCGAGAGCGGCATCTTCGCGGGTCTGTCGGCCACCGAGCGCGAACTCCTGCGCGGCCTCCTCGACCGGGTCAACACCTCGGCCGAGGACTTCGACTGCGGCGAGTAGCCCCCGGCAAGATCCGGAAGAGACGCCCTAGCCGCGCGGCGCACCCGTCGTCGTCGCGGCGGCGCCGACCGACTCCTCCAGGGTGCGGGCGGTGCGTTCCGCCGTCGCCCGGGCCCACGCTCCGCTCGTCGCCGCGCCCACGATCAGGACCAGCAGCCCGCAGATCGTGATGATCCACCAGGCCGGCTGGGCGGCCCCGGAGAAGTCGGAGCCGTTCGCCAGCCCGGCCGCGAGCACCGAGCCGATCACCGCCACGCCCAGGGTGCCGCCGGTCTGCCGGCTGGTGGAGGCGATGGCGGCCGCGACCCCGGCCTGGGAGCGGGGCATCCCGGACACCGCCGTATTGGTGATCGGCGCGTTCACCATGCCGAAGCCGAGCCCGAACAGCATGTACCCGGTGAACAGCAGCGGATTGGACGTCTCGGCCTCGAACAGGGCGAACAGCAGCCCGCTCGACGCCATGGCCACGCCCGCGATCAGCAGGCAGATCCGCGGCCCGCGGCTGCCCACCAGCCGCCCGGCCAGCGGCGCGAACAGGACGGTCAGACCGGCCATCGGCAGCATGTAGAGCCCGGCGTGCAGGGCGCTGAGCCCCCGTACGTCCTGGAGGTACAGCGTGTTCAGGAAGAGGAAACCGGCCAGCCCGGCGAAGGCACTGATCGCGATCACGGTCGACCCGCTGAAGGGCGCGCTCCGGAAGAACCGCAGATCGATCAGCGGCTCCTCACGGCGCGGCTCGTGGATCAGCAGGCCCACGAACGAGGCGACGGCCACCACCGCGCACCCCACGATCAGGGGGGAGCGCCAGCCGGCGGCCGGGGCCTCGATGATCCCGTACGTCAGACTGCCCAGCAGGGCGATGACCAGCACCTGGCCCAGCGGGTCCGGGCGGCGCGGCCGGGCCGCCCGGGACTCGGGGATGTGCCGCAGGGTCAGCGCGAACGCCGCCAGCCCGATCGGCAGGTTGATCAGGAAGATCGAGCGCCAGCCCACGGAGTCCACCAGCACCCCGCCGATCAAGGGGCCGGCCGCCATGGAGATGCCTCCGACCGCCCCCCACACACCGATGGCCCGGGCCCGCTCGGCGGGATCGGTGAAGGTGTTGGTGATGATCGACATCGCCACCGGGTTGAGCATCGCGCCGCCGACCGCCTGGACCATCCGGAAGACGATGAGCCAGTTGAGGCTGGGGGCCAGCGAGCAGAGCAGCGAGCCGCCGGTGAAAGCCACCAGACCGGCCACGAACACCTTGCGGCGCCCGATCCGGTCCGCCGTCGAGCCCGCGAGCATCAGCAGCGAGGCCAGCACGAGGGTGTAGGCGTCGATGCTCCACTGCAGCCCCGCGACCGAGGCGTCCAGGTCGCGGCGCATCGAGGGCAGAGCGACGTTGAGCACGGTGTTGTCGAGGCTGACGATCAGCAGGCTCATGCAGCAGATCGCGAGGACGAGCGTGCGCTGCCGGGGACTCGGCTCGATCATGCGCCGATGCTACGTCCCCCCCACCCCCTCGGCATGCGGGACAATGGGCGGATGACCACGCTCCCTCCGCCTCTCGCGATCGGCCCGCACACCGTGCAGCCCCCGGTGGTGCTCGCGCCCATGGCCGGCATCACCAATGCCCCGTTCCGTACCCTCTGCCGGGAGTTCTCGGGCGGCAAGGGGCTGTTCGTGAGCGAGATGATCACGACCCGCGCCCTGGTCGAGCGCAACGAGAAGACCATGCAGCTGATCCACTTCGACGAGACCGAGAAGCCTCGCTCGATTCAGCTGTACGGGGTGGACCCGACCACGGTCGGCAAGGCGGTCCGCATGATCGTCGAAGAGGACCGCGCCGACCACATCGACCTCAACTTCGGCTGCCCCGTCCCCAAGGTGACGCGCAAGGGCGGCGGCTCCGCCCTCCCGTACAAGCGCAACCTGCTGCGCGCGATCCTGCGCGAGGCCGTCGCCGGAGCCGGTGACCTGCCGGTCACCATGAAGATGCGCAAGGGCATCAACGACGACCACCTCACCTACCTCGACGCGGGCCGGATCGCCGTCGAGGAGGGCGTCACCGCCATCGCCCTGCACGGCCGGACCACCGCCCAGCACTACGGCGGCACCGCCGACTGGGACGCCATCGCGCGGCTCAAGGAGCACGTGCCGGAGATCCCCGTGCTCGGCAACGGCGACATCTGGTGCGCCGAGGACGCGCTGCGCATGGTCCGCGAGACCGGCTGCGACGGCGTGGTCGTGGGACGCGGCTGCCTGGGGCGGCCGTGGCTGTTCAACGACCTGGTGGCGGCCTTCGAGGGGCGCCCCGAGGACTTCCACAAGCCCACCCTGCGCGAGGTGGCCACCACCATGCACCGCCACGCCCAGCTGCTGGGGGAGTGGATCGGCGACGAGGCGCGCGGGGTGATCGACTTCCGTAAGCACGTGGCCTGGTACCTCAAGGGCTTCTCGGTGGGTTCCGAGATGCGCAAGAGGCTCGCGGTCACCTCCTCCCTGGCCGAACTGAATGCTCATCTGAGCGAGCTCGATCTGGATCAAGCATGGCCGGAAAGCGCGGACGGGCCTCGCGGCCGGACGTCCGGAAACAACCGAGTTGTCCTGCCGGACGGCTGGCTGAAGGACCCGTACGACTGCGCCGGTGTGAGCGAGGACGCTGAACTGGACACCTCCGGAGGCTGACAAATCGCCCTCCGTGGTGCGTGATATACGCCACGCATGGGAAGGGTTTCGCTCAGATGAGCACAGAAGTCACGGGTAAGACTTTCAAAGGGTGGCACTGGGTGCCACCCTTTGTGCGTTCAATATTTGAACGCAAATGTATCGATGATCGCTCATCCGAGCGTGATCAGGCCTCGGAAGCCCCCTCACCCTTCGGGATGTGAACGCTGTTCCTACTTTCTGATTACCCATGAGTTACTTTCGATCTGCTGGCGCACGGGTGGTTACAGCCGTATGACGACCAAGTGGACGTACCCAGAAGCCTTCGATCTGGGTATGTTCCTGGCCGTCAGGGCAGCCACCGAGCCTCGAGGAGTCGAGACCCGTGTCGGAAAACAAAGATCAGAAGTTCGTCTACGACTTCACCGAGGGCAACCGCGACCTCAAGGACCTTCTCGGCGGCAAGGGTGCCAACCTCGCCGAGATGACCAACCTGGGTCTGCCGGTCCCTCCCGGCTTCACCATCACCACCGAGGCCTGCAAGGTCTACCTCGAGAGCGGCACGGCCCCGGCCGAGCTGCGCGAAGAGGTCAGCGCCCACCTTGCCGCCCTCGAGGCGAAGATGGGCAAGAAGCTCGGACAGTCGGACGACCCGCTGCTGGTCTCCGTGCGTTCCGGTGCGAAGTTCTCGATGCCCGGCATGATGGACACCGTCCTGAACATCGGTCTCTCCGACGACTCCGTGAAGGGCCTCGCCGCCCAGGCCGGCAACGAGCGCTTCGCGTGGGACTCGTACCGCCGCCTCATCCAGATGTTCGGCAAGACCGTGCTGGACGTCGACGGCGAGCTCTTCGAGGAAGCCCTCGACGAGGCCAAGGCCGCCAAGAAGGTCACCGTCGACACCGACCTCGACGCCGCCGACCTGAAGAAGCTGGTCACCCGCTTCAAGAAGATCGTCGCCAAGCAGGCCGGCCGCGACTTCCCGCAGGACGCCCGCGAGCAGCTCGACCTCGCCGTCGAGGCCGTCTTCAACTCGTGGAACACCGACCGCGCCAAGCTCTACCGCCGCCAGGAGCGCATCCCGAGCGACCTGGGCACCGCGGTCAACGTCTGCTCCATGGTCTTCGGCAACCTCGGCCCCGACTCCGGCACCGGCGTCGCCTTCACCCGTGACCCCGCCAGCGGCCACGCGGGCGTCTACGGCGACTACCTCCAGAACGCCCAGGGCGAGGACGTCGTCGCGGGTATCCGCAACACGGTGCCGCTCGCGGACCTGGAGACCATCGACAAGGCCTCCTACGACCAGCTCATGACGATCATGACGACGCTGGAGAACCACTACAAGGATCTCTGCGACATCGAGTTCACCATCGAGCGCGGCCAGCTGTGGATGCTCCAGACCCGCGTCGGCAAGCGCACGGCCGGTGCGGCCTTCCGCATCGCCACGCAGCTCGTGGACCAGGGCCTGATCACCGAGGCCGAGGCCCTCCAGCGCGTCACCGGTCACCAGCTGGCCCAGCTGATGTTCCCGCGCTTCGACGAAGACGCGAAGACCGCGCTGCTCGGCCGCGGCATCGCCGCCTCCCCGGGCGCGGCGGTCGGCAAGGCCGTCTTCGACTCGTACACGGCCGTCAAGTGGTCCCGCTCCGGCGAGAAGGTCATCCTGATCCGCCGCGAGACCAACCCGGACGACCTGGACGGCATGATCGCCTCCGAGGGCATCCTGACCTCGCGCGGTGGCAAGACCTCGCACGCCGCCGTCGTCGCCCGCGGCATGGGCAAGACCTGTGTCTGCGGCGCCGAGGAGCTGGACGTCGACACCAAGCGCCGCCGCATGACGGTCGGCGAGACGGTCATCGAAGAGGGCGACGTCGTCTCCATCGACGGCTCCACCGGCAAGGTCTACCTCGGTGAGGTACCCGTCGTACCGTCCCCGGTCGTCGAGTACTTCGAGGGCCGCATGCACGCCGGCGCCGACGACGCCGACGAGCTCGTCGCCGCCGTGCACCGGATCATGGCCTACGCGGACCGCGTCCGCCGCCTGCGGGTGCGCGCCAACGCCGACAACGCCGAGGACGCGCTGCGTGCCCGCCGCTTCGGCGCCCAGGGCATCGGCCTGTGCCGCACCGAGCACATGTTCCTCGGCGAGCGCCGTGAACTCGTGGAGCGACTGATCCTCGCGGACACCGACGAAGAGCGTGAGGCGGCACTCAGTGCCCTCCTGCCGCTGCAGAAGAAGGACTTCGTCGAGCTCTTCGAGGCGATGGACGGCCTGCCCGTCACCGTCCGCCTCCTGGACCCGCCGCTGCACGAGTTCCTGCCCGACATCACCGAGCTGTCGGTCCGTGTCGCCCTCGCCGAGTCCCGCAAGGACGCCAACGAGAACGACCTGCGCCTGCTCCAGGCCGTGCACAAGCTGCACGAGCAGAACCCGATGCTGGGTCTGCGCGGTGTCCGCCTCGGCCTGGTCATCCCCGGCCTGTTCAAGATGCAGGTCCGGGCGATCGCCGAGGCCGCCGCCGAGCGCAAGAACGCCAAGGGCGACCCGCGCGCCGAGATCATGGTCCCGCTCGTCGGCACCGTCCAGGAGCTGGAGATCGTCCGCGACGAGGCCGACCAGGTCATCGCCGAGGTCGAGGCCGCCACCGGCACCAGCCTCAAGCTGAGCATCGGCACGATGATCGAGCTGCCGCGCGCCGCCCTGACGGCCGCCCAGATCGCCGAGGCCGCGCAGTTCTTCTCCTTCGGCACGAACGACCTGACCCAGACGGTGTGGGGCTTCTCCCGCGACGACGTCGAGGCCAGCTTCTTCACCGCCTACCTGGAGAAGGGCATCTTCGGGGTCTCGCCCTTCGAGACCATCGACAAGGACGGCGTCGGGTCCCTCGTGCGCCACGCGGTCAAGCAGGGCCGGGCCACGCGCCCCGACCTCAAGCTCGGCGTCTGCGGCGAGCACGGTGGCGACCCCGAGTCGGTCCACTTCTTCCACGAGGTCGGCCTCGACTACGTCTCCTGCTCGCCCTTCCGGATTCCGGTGGCGCGCCTGGAGGCCGGCCGTGCGGCCGCCGAGGCGAAGGGCAGCGACAGCCGCTGACCCCTGGCCCGCCAAGGGCCCCATAGACCGCGCCTGTCCCCGGGTTCCCTGACTACCCGGGGGCGGGCGCGCCTATTTTTGTTGTTCAACAAATCTTTACGCCAGCAGGCGGTGGACGGATCCCCACCCGTCCACCGCCGCTGTCATTCTGCCGGGCACGTCGGCGCTTCCCGGTGCGACCGACCGCCAGGCCCCGCAAAGCCCCCCACGGCCTTCGCGGAGCGTTTCGGTCGCACCGGAGTGTGCCCGGCGGAGTACAGGATTTCGGTTGTCACGCCCCCGCCGAAAGGGGTTTCAACTGTGGCCGAAAGGGCGTGGTGACAACGTGTGACGGCATGCATACTCATGGAGCGGGGGGATTGCGGTTGCACAGGTGGGGGTTCGGTGCTGCGTATCCATTTCACTGGAGTGGACCTGGCACGCGTACGGATGGCAGGGCGTCCCGATGCGTTGTGGGAAACGATTCTCAGCTTTCATCGCTTAAGAGACCGGCGCGATGCCCGGTTGTTCGGTGAATGGCGTACGGAAACCCGGAGCAGGTTGAATAGTGAAACACGCACGCTCGGTATGCTCATACCGAGTCGTGGTTATTTCCCCGATTTCTTGACCCCTGTGGAGGGGCAGTACGGGTGGGACCTGGGCCTCGACGCGCTGCGCGGGATCCGTCCCGAGCGCATGCGGCGCGAGCTGCAGCTGCTGGGCGCCGGCGCGCCGTTGACCCCGCGGCTACGGGAGTTCATGGACGCCGGTGACAAGCAGCTGCCGCGGCTCATGGGCGAGCTCCGGGCGTACCACCGGGCCGCCGTGGAGCCGTACTGGACGCATATCCAGGCCCAGATCGAGGCCGAGCGCGCCGCGCGCGGCCGGGCCCTGTTGGACGGCGGCGCGGACGAACTGCTGGACTCGCTGCCGCCGATGCTGCGTTGGCGGGCTCCGGTGCTGGAATGCGATTACCCCGTGGACCGTGACGTACGGCTGCGGGGGCGCGGGCTGCTGCTCCAGCCGTCCTTCTTCTGCCGGCGCACCGCGGTGACCCTGCACGATCCGGAGCTGCCGCCGGTGCTGGTCTACCCGGCCGCCGCGCAGCTGGCCTCGGCGCCGGCGGGGGGTGAGGCGGCGCGGCCCGTGGAGGAGCAGCGCCAGCGCACCCTGGGCAAGCTGGTCGGGCACACCCGGTCGGTGGTGCTGCGGGCCATAGGGGACGGGGCGACCACCAGCGAGCTGGCCCGCCGGGCCGGGGTCTCGCTGGCCTCCGCGAGTCAGCACGCGTGTGTGATGCGGGAGGCGGGGCTGGTGACCACGCTGCGGCGGGGGAACGCGGTGCTGCACACCGTGACGCCGCTGGGGGCCGCGCTGCTGAAGGGTGGGGCCGTGGCGTCGTGACGCGGCCGCCGCCGCACCCCTGCGGGGTTGCCCGTGGGGGTGCGGCCGGTTGTGCGGGTGCGGCGCCGTTGCGGGGGCGCTGCCCCCGGGCCCCCGCGCCTCAAACGCCGGCGGGGCTGGAACAGCGGGGCTCTCCCCCCGGGCCCCCGCGCCTCGAACGTCGGCGGGGCTGGGAGGGGGCTCCGGCGGGGCTGAGAGAGCGGGGCTCAGGTGCGGAAGGGGCCCGTCACCTCGTAGGTGATGCCGCCGGTCGAGCTGCCGCTCGTGCCGCGCTGGCTGGAGAAGTAGAGCCGGTTGCCGGCGGGGGAGAAGGCCGGGCCTGTGATCTCGGAGGAGGACTGGCCGGTGATCCGCAGGAAGGGCGCCACCACGTCGTCCGGGGTGATCACGCAGATCTCCATGTTGCCGCCGTCCTCGGCGACGTACAGGTCGCCGTACGAGGACCCGGTGACGTTGTCGACGCCGGTCAGCGGGGCCGCGCCGCCGGGTACGAGCGAGTCGTCGTAGGCCAGCTCGTACGTGCTGTTCGTGAGGTTCAGCTGCCAGACCCGGTTGTCGCCCTTCGTGGTGAACCAGACGGTGTCGTTGGCGTAGTGGCAGCCCTCGCCGCCGTTGAACTTCTTCGAGCCCGAGACCTGGCTACGGGTCGCGGTCGGCGAGCCGTCCGGGTCCGGGACGTTCTGCCAGGTGAAGGAGCCCGAGGTGGCGGTGCCGGCCTTCAGGACCTGGAGGGTGCCGGAGGAGAGGTTGCCCCAGGTGGTCGGGATGAAGCGGTAGAAGCAGCCGCTGGTCTCGTCCTCGGTCAGGTAGATCACCTGGCGCACCGGGTCGGCGGCGGCCGCCTCGTGCTTGAACCGGCCCATCGCGGGGCGCTGCACGGCCGCGTTCACCCCGTACGGGTCGGTCTCGTAGACGAAGCCGCGGTCGACCTCCTCGCAGGACAGCCAGGTGTTCCAGGGGGTCTTGCCGCCCGCGCAGTTCTGCCGGGTGTTCGAGAGGATCCGGTAGGCGCCGGTGACGGTGCCGGAGGAGTTGAACTTCACCGCGCTCGCGCCGCCGGAGGGGTTGATCTCCGAGTTGGACACGTAGATCCAGCCCGAGCCGTCGGTGTAACAGGCACCGCCGTCGGGGGCGCTGTGCCAGGCGTACGAGGTACCGCTGACGGTCTGGCCCGAGCGGGCGATGACCCGGCTGGTGAAACCGCTGGGGAGCATGATGCCGTTGGCGTCGGCCGCGCCGAGCGCCCCGTACGGTCCGGCACCCGGCTGGGCGGGGGCGGCGTAGGCGGCTCCGTGCATCAACGTGCCGCCGAAGGCGGCGGCCGACGAACCGATCACCGCACCGCGCAGGAAGGTACGACGTTCCACGGTCACTCCTGTGGGAGGAAGGCCCCGCGGCCGGTCGGACGCGGGGGCGCACGGTGGAGGAACCTAGGAGGCGCCAGTTGCCGTGGCCCCAACTCCCCGTGACGCAGGAGCAACCGCTCGACGGACACTTGCCTGACCTGCGGTTTCGTGATCCGGAAAGAAAAATCGAAAAAAGTTCGCGAGGCAGCGATGAGTTTGTCGGGGACTCGCGGTCCACCTCTCGAAAGCACCGCACACGAGAGAAGAGAGACCTCGATGTCCGCCACCATGATCTTCGTCAACCTGCCGGTCAAGGACCTGGAGGCCGGCAAGGCCTTCTGGAGCAAGCTGGGCTACTCCTTCAACGCCCAGTTCACCGACGAGAACTGCGCCTCGATGGTCATCAGCGACACCATCGTCGCGATGCTCCTGACCGAGGCCCGCTACAAGGACTTCACCCACAAGGAGATCGCGGACGCGACGAAGACGTCCGAGGTGCTGATCTGTCTGAGCGCCGAGAGCCGCTCCGCCGTCGACGAGCTGGTGGACGGGGCCCTGGCGGCCGGTGCCACCGAACCCCGCCCCGCCCAGGACCACGGCGTCATGTACGGCCGTGCCTTCGACGACCTCGACGGCCACACCTGGGAGATCATGTGGATGGACCCGTCGATCGTCCAGAGCTGATCACGCACCACCCCGAGGTCACGAGGTCACGAGGTCACGGCGGTCCGCACCGGGTAGGTCCGGACCGTCGTCTCCTCGTCGTCCAGGCAGCGCCCCGACTCCAGGTCGAAGCGCTGCTTGAGCAGGGGGGAGGCCACGAAGGGCCGGCCCCCGGCGGTCCCCACCAGCCCGCGCGAGAGCACCTGCGCGCCGGTGAAGGGGTCCTGGTTGCCGATGGCGTACGGGCGCCCCGCGCGGTCGAGGAACACCGCCGCCTGGCTCCCGTCCGGCAGCAGCGCCGCCACCCCGCGCCCGGGGATCAGCGAGGACAGCTCGCACACCGTCAGCCAGCCCTGCGCCACCTGCAGTTCCACGGTCATCGGACGGCTCCTCCTATGGTCAGGACGGCCAGGTCGGGCTTGACCTGGTCACGCTCGGGGACGAACTTCACGGTCGGGTCGGGGGCGCCGGGCGCGTTGACGAAGGACACGAACCGGCGCAGCCGCTCCGGATCCTGGAGCGTCTCGGCCCATTCGTCCCGGTAGGCCGCCACGTGGTCGGCCATCAGGGACTCCAGCTCCGCGCACAGCCCGAGCGAGTCGTGCACGACCACGTCCCGCAGGTGGGCCAGGCCCCCCTCCAGCCGCTCCAGCCAGGTGGAGGTCCGCTCCAGCCGGTCGGCGGTGCGGATGTAGAACATCAGGAACCGGTCGATCAGCCGGACCAGTTCCGCGTCCGACAGGTCCTGGGCCAGCAGGTCGGCGTGGCGCGGCGTGGCCCCGCCGTTGCCGCCCACGTACAAGTTCCAGCCACTCGCCGTCGCGATGACGCCGAAGTCCTTGCTCTGTGCCTCCGCGCACTCGCGGGCGCAGCCGGAGACCGCCGACTTGAGCTTGTGCGGGGAGCGCAGCCCCCGGTAGCGCAGCTCCAGGTCGATGGCCATCCGGACGCTGTCCTGGACCCCGTAGCGGCACCAGGTCTGCCCCACGCAGGACTTCACCGTGCGCAGGGCCTTCCCGTACGCGTGCCCGGACTCGAACCCGGCGTCGACGAGCCGCGCCCAGATCCGCGGGAGCTGGTCCACGCTCGCCCCGAAGAGGTCGATCCGCTGCCCGCCGGTGATCTTCGTGTAGAGGCCGAAGTCGCGGGCCACCTCACCGATCACGATCAGCTTGTCCGGGGTGATCTCACCGCCGGGGATGCGCGGGACGACCGAGTAGGAGCCGTTGCGCTGCATGTTCGCGAGGAAGTGGTCGTTGGTGTCCTGGAGGGCGGCCTGCTCCCCGTCCAGGACGTAGCCGCTCGCGCCGAGGGTGGGGGCCAGCGAGGCGATGATCGAGCCGACGGTGGGCTTGCACACCTCGCAGCCGTCACCGCCGCGGGCCTCCGGCCGGCCGTGCCCGTCGAGGATCTCCTCGTACGAGGTCAACCGGCGGGTGCGGACGATCTCGTAGAGCTCGGCCCGGGTGAAGGGGAAGCAGCCGCACAGGCCCTTGTCGGTGGCGGCGGGCAGCAGCTGTCCGATCACCTTGACGCAACTGCCGCAGCCGGTGCCCGCCTTGGTGCACTTCTTGACCTCGGCGAGGGTGGCGCAGGCGGCGATGGCCTTCTTGGTGACGTTGTGGCAGGAGCAGATCACCGCGTGGTCGGGGAGCGCGGACGGGCCGAGCGCGACCGGGGCGCCGACCCCGGCGGGCAGCACCAGCTGCTCGGGGGCGACGGGCGGGACGCTTCCGGTGAGCGGGCGCAGCAGGCCGTAGGAGTCCGCGTCGCCGACCAGGACCCCGCCGAGGAGGACGCCGTCGGGGGAGACGACCAGCTTCTTGTAGACCCCGGAGCGGGAGTCGGACCAGACGACGTCGAGGCTGTCCGGGGTGGTGCCGTGGGCGTCGCCGAAGGAGGCCACGTCCACGCCGAGGAGCTTGAGCTTGGTGGAGAGGTCGGCGCCGGTGAACTCCTTCTCGCGGCCGAGCAGGTCGTCGGCGGCCGTCTCGGCCATCTCGTAGCCGGGGGCCACCAGTCCGTAGACGCGGCCGTCGACGGCGAGGGCGCACTCGCCGATGGCGTAGACATGCGCGTCGGAGGTGCGGCAGCGGGCGTCGACCGCGATGCCGCCGCGCTCGCCGACGTCCAGTCCGCAGTCGCGGGCCAACTGGTCGCGGGGGCGGACACCGGCGGAGAAGACGACGAGGTCGGTGTCGACGACCGAGCCGTCGGACAGCCGCATCCCGCTGACGTGGCCGTCCTCGCCGGTCACCACCTCCTGGGTGCCGACGCCGGTGTGGACGGTCAGCCCCATGGACTCGATGGTGCGCAGCAGGGCCGCGCCGCCACCGTCGTCGACCTGTACGGGCATCAGGCGCGGGGCGAACTCGACGACGCGGGTGGCGAGCCCGAGGCCCTGGAGGGCGCCGGCGGCCTCCAGGCCGAGGAGTCCGCCGCCGACGACCGCGCCGCTGGACTTGTCCTTCGCGTACGCCTCGATGGCGAGGAGGTCCTCGATGGTGCGGTAGACGAAGCAGCCGGGGGCGTCCTTGCCGGGGACCGGCGGTACGAAGGGGAAGCTGCCGGTGGCCAGGACCAGGACGTCGTACGGGAAGACCTGCCCGGACCGGGCGGTGACGGTACGGGCGGCCCGGTCGATGTGCTCGGCGGGGTCGTCGAGGTGGAGGTCGATGCCGTGCCGCTCCATGAACCCGGCGGGCGTCATGGACAGGTCCTCGGCGGTGCTGCCGGAGAAGTACGAGGTCAGGTGCACGCGGTCGTAGGCGGGCCGGGGCTCCTCGCAGAGCACGGTGATCCGGTGCGTGGCGGTGACCCCGCGCTCGGCGAGTGCTTCGAGGTAGCGCTGGCCGACCATGCCGTGCCCGATGAGCACGATCGTGGGCAGGGGCTCGGTCATGTCAGTGGCCTCCGTCGTCGGTGAGCAGGTGGAACAGGTCGTGCGGTGATTCCTCGCCCTCCCAGGTGCGGGCGAGGGCCCCCACGGTGGAGAGCTCGCCGAGCAGGACGCCGCCGACGAGGCGGTCGCCCCGCAGGACGACCTTGCGGTAGGTGCGGCGGGTGGCGTCGGCGAGCCGGACCACGTCGTCGCCGGGGAGGGCGGTGGTCTCGCCGAAGGCGGCGAGATCGAGGGCGCGGTCACCGTCGGCGGTGAGGGTGAGGCGGGTGAGGGCGCGGGTGCCGGTGTACCGCGTGGGCTCGCCGGTGAGGAACGTGGCCAAGGCGTCGGCCTGTTCCAGGGCGGCGCCCGCGAGGCCGTACACCTGGCCGGCGTGCTCGGCGCAGTCACCGATGGCGTGGATGTGGGGGTCACCGGTGCGGAGGTGGTCGTCGACCACGATGCCGGTGCGGACGTCCAGCCCGGCGGCCCGCGCGAGGCCGACGCGGGGGCGGACGCCGCAGGCGAGGACGACGAGATCGGCCTCCAGCCGGTAGCCGTCGGCGAGCTCGACCCCGGTGACCTTGCGCTGCCCCCGCGCGCCGCCGCTGCCGGGGCTCCGCCCCGGACCCCGCTCCTCAAACGCCGGAGGGGCTGGATTTCGCCCGGCTCTGCCTGCCCGGCGCGGCTGGATCGCCCGCAGGGCAATCTCAGCCTCGCCGGCGTTCGAGGCGCGGGGGTCCGGGGGCAGCGCCCCTGGCAGCGGTGCCGCGGATGTGAGCAGGCCGCGGACCCGGCATTCCGTGTGGATCTCGACGCCGAGTGCGGTCAGGTGCTCGTGCAGCAGGGTGGAGGCCTCGGCGTCCAGTTGGCGTTCCATCAGGCGTTCGCCCTGCTGGGCGAGGACCACCTGCGCGCCCCGCGCGGCGAGCGCACGGGTCGCCGAGACGCCCAGCAGGCCCCCGCCGATCACCACCACGCGTGCCCCGGGCCGTACGGCCGCCGAGAGCGCCAGGCAGTCGTCCATGGTGCGGAAGGCGTGCACCCCGTCCGGGAGGTCCCGTCCTTCCGGTTCGAACAGTCCGCGCAGCGGCGGGAGCACCGCGTTCGAACCCGTGGCCAGGACCAGCGTGTCGTACCGGGCCACCGTGCCGTCGTCGCAGTGCACGGCCCGCTCGGCGCGGTCCACGCGTACCGCCCGGACCCCCCGCCGCAGCACCGGGCCGGGTGCCGGCAGGGCCGTCACCTCCGGCGCGTACCGGCCCGCGAGGACCTCGGCGAGCAGGACCCGGTTGTACGGCACGTGGGTCTCGTCGCCGAGGACGGTCACCGCCGCGGCCGGGCCGAGCCGCTGCGCGAGCCGTAGGCCCGCGAGGCCGCCGCCGATCACCACCACACGCTTGTCCGAGGTCATGCCACGAGCGTGCGCGGCCGCTGTTTCCCCACGACATCGCCTCTGTTACCCGGACGGAACGCCGACCTCAGCGCCGGGGTTAAGGGTCGGTGAGGCCTTCCTCAAGGCGGCCTTAAGGACCATCAGGGCCGCCGTTCGCGCCCTTAGCGTGCTCCGTATGCGAGATGCGGTGGTGCGGGTGAGGGGCGGGATGCTGGGCGGTGCGGGGGTGGTGACCCTGCTCTGGGCGGCGCAGGTACGGCCCTCGGCCCGGCCCGACGCGCTGTTCGCCACCGCCGCCCACCTGTCCGGCCTGCTCGCCGGCTACGGGGTACTGGTGCTGCTGTTCCTGATGGCCCGGGTACCCGCCGTCGAGCACGGCGTCGGCGCCGACCGGCTCGCCCGCTGGCACGCCTTCGGTGGCCGGTACGTCCTGCTGCTCGTCTTCGGGCACGGGCTCTTCGCCCTGCTCGGCTACGCCGTGCACGAGGGAACCGACGTGGTCTCCGCCGCCTCGGAGCTGCTCGGCTACCCCGCGCTCGCCGCCGCCGCGGCCGGGACCGTCCTCCTGGCCGCGGTCGGTGTGACCTCCGCCCGGGAGGTACGCCGCCGGGTGCCGCACGAAACCTGGCGCGGGGTCCACCTGTTCGTCTACCTGGCCGCCGCCCTCGCCTTCGGGCACCAGCTCGCCGGGCCCGATCTGGCCGCGGCCGGTTGGTTCTGGGCGCTCGCCCACACCGTGGTCGCCGTCCTGCTGATCTGGTACCGCGGCGTGGTCCCCGTACGGCAGGCCCTGAGGCACGCGCTGCGGGTGGCGGACGTCCGGGTCGAGGGGCCCGGGGTGGTCTCCGTCGTCATGTACGGGCAGCACCTCGCGGAACTGCGCGCGGAGCCGGGCCAGTTCCTGCGCTGGCGGTTCCTCCAGCGGCGACTGTGGCACACGGCCCTGCCGTTCTCGCTGTCCGCGCCCGTACGGGGGAACGCCCTGCGGATCACCGTGAAGGGGCTCGGTGGCCACTCCCGCCGGATCCGCCGGCTGCGCCCCGGGACGCGGGTGCTGGCCACCGGGCCGTTCGGCGCGCTCACCGCCGCCCGGCGGACCAGGCCCAAGGTGCTGCTGATCGCGGGCGGGGTCGGGATCACCCCGATGCGGGCCCTGTTCGAGACACTGCCCGGGGGCCCGGGGGACATCACCCTGCTCTACCGGGCCGGAGCCGAGGAGCACCTCGTGCTGCGGTCCGAGCTGGAGGCCATCGCCGCCGAGCGGCAGGCCGGTCTGCACTATCTGCTCGGGCCGTCCGGCGCCGCCTACGACCCGCTGGCCCCGCAGGCGCTGGCCGCGCTGGTGCCGGACCTGGCCGAGCACGACGTGTACCTGTGCGGGCCGCCGGGGATGGCCGAGGCGACCCGGGCCGCGCTGCTGCGGGCCGGGGTGCCGGCCGGTCGGATCCATTCCGAGTGCTTCAGCTTCTGAGCCGCGCCCCCACCCATCCTGCGCCTTCCGCGTTCCCGTGCGTCCTGTGCGTCCCGTGCGTCCCGCGTTCCCCCGAGGAGTCACCGCCCCATGCGTCACCCGTTGCACGTCGCCCTCCCCGTCCGCGTCCCCGTCCCCGTCGGCGCCGAGGCTCCGGTGGCGGCGACGGCCCGGCACCGCAAGCCGCGGCGCCCCTCGCCGGCACGGGTCGCCCTGGCCGCGCTGGCCTCCGTACCGCCCGCGCGGCGGCTGGCGGCGGGGTTGGGGGCGGCCGGTGTGCTGGCCGCGACCGTGCTGACGGCGGCCGTGGACCCGGCGGCTCCGGTGGCCCCGGACCGGGTGCCGGCCCGGCAAAGCTCAACCTTTGCGCAACTTTCCGGAGATTGATGCCCACTGCACCCAACAGCTCCGTAGGGTCAGGTCGTGCCTGACATATCAACGACCATGATCGTCATCCTGTGCGTGGCAGCGGCCGCCGCAGGCTGGATCGACGCGGTGGTGGGCGGCGGCGGTCTGCTGCTCCTGCCCGCGCTCCTGCTCGGCCTGCCGAACGCGCACCCCGCCACCGTCCTCGGCACCAACAAGGCCGTGGCCATCGTCGGGACCGCCGGGGCGGCCGTCACGTACGCCCGCAAGGCCCCGGTGAACGTGAAACTGGCCGTCCGCATCGGCCTGGCCGCGCTCGCCGGCTCGATGGGCGGTGCCGCGCTCGCGGGCGGCATCAGCAAGGACACCCTCCGCCCGCTGATCATGGTGGTCCTCGTCTTCGTCGCCGGTGTCGTGATCTTCAAGCCCGGCTTCGGCACCGCCCCCTCCACCGCACCCGTCAGCCGGCAGCGGGTGCTGCTCGCCATCGGGCTCGCGGGCCTGGGCATCGGCTTCTACGACGGCCTCATCGGGCCCGGCACCGGCACCTTCCTGGTGCTCGCCCTCACGGCGCTGCTCCACCTCGACCTGGTCACGGCCTCCGCCACCGCCAAGATCGTGAACTGCTGCACCAACGGCGGGGCGCTCGCGATGTTCGCCTACCAGGGCATGGTGCTGTGGCAGCTCGCCGCGCTGATGGCGGTGTTCAACCTGGCCGGCGGCATGATCGGCGCCGGTATGGCGCTCAAGAAGGGCAGCGGCTTCGTCCGCGGCGTGCTGCTGACGGTGGTGGGCGCGCTGGTGCTCAAGCTCGGCATCGAGCAGTGGGGCTGACCCGCCGGAACAGCTTCTAGTACGTCCCGGTGAGGTGCGCGAAGACCACCACGTTGCCGCGGTAGCCCGTGCGGGGCGAGAAGCCGCCGCCGCAGGTGATCACCCGGAGCTCGGCGCGCGCCGAAGGCCCGTACACGCGGGTGTCGGGGAAGGCCTTGGCGTCGTAGACCTCGACCGCGTGGACCGTGAACACCGCCGTACGGCCGTCCGCGCGCGGGATCTCGATGGAGGCCCCGCGGCGCAGCGCGCCCAGGTCGTAGAAGACCCCCGGCCCGACGGCGTCGTCCACGTGCCCGGCGATGACGGCGGTGCCGGTGGCGCCCGGTGTGGTGCCGTCGCGGTACCAGCCGGCCAGGTCGCGCCGGTCCGGCGGGGGCACTTCGAGGCTGCCGCGCCGATCCAGGCCGAGCCCGGTCAGCGGGGCGTCGACCCGGATGGAGGGGATCCGGATCCGGGCCGGCGGGGAACCGGGGAGCGGGGCGATCCCGGGGCCCACCACGCCGGCGGCGGTCAGTGATTCGGCGGGGGAGGGCAGCGGCGGTCCGACGGGTTCACGCGAACCGCTGGTCACGAGCCAGATGCCGACGCAGGCGGCGAGCGCGACGAGTCCGCCGTGGCGGGCGGTGGGGGTGCGGGCGGCGCGCCCCCGCGCGCCACCGAGATCGCCACCCATGCGTACCCCCTCGGCTTCCGTTTCGGGGTGACTGGCCGTCGCCCGGCCCCGCGAACGGGGGGACCTCGCGGGGCGGGCGACGGGGGACGGTACCGGTCGGACCGCGGCCGGAGCCGCGGTGGGCGTCCGTCAGCTCCGCGTGCCGCTCGCCCGGCGACGCAGGAGCCAGGTACCGCCGACGGCGGCAGCGGCCAGTACGGCCGCTCCCGCCGCGATCTTGGCGGGGTCGGTGGTGGTGGTCGTGCCACCGCCCACCCCGGTGTTGACGTGGCCCTGCGGGCCTCGCTCGGTGACGATCAGGTCGCCGGTGGCGAACTTGCCGTTCGCGCAGGTCACGCCGATGCCGTAGGTCCCGCCGCGGGTGCCGTGGGCGATCTGGAACTGCCCCACGACCACCTCCTTGTGGGGGCCCGGGACCAGCTTGAACCGGCCGCCGCCCACCGTGGTGGCATCGCCGTCCGCGTGGCTGCCGCTCCCGCAGGCGGTGGTGTTCACGGTCACGGTGGCGCCGGGGGCGGCGGACTTGGGCCACACCTCCAGCGGCGCGAAGTCCCCGGGCGCGAAGCCCACCACGCCGAGCTCGGCGGCGGCGACGGCGCCGGCGACCGGCCCGGTGAACGCGGCGGCGGTCAGCACGGTCGCGGTCAGCAGGTGTGCGGTACGTCGGCGCATGGGGACTCTCCTGAAGACACGGGGTCGTGTTCCCGAGGAAACCCGGCCCGCCGGCCGCGCGCCTGCTGATGTCCCGTCAGGTATGCCCTGCGAAGGCCCGCCCCCTGACCGTCTCCGCAGGTCAACGCGGGTGCTGCGGCTATCGGGGAGCCTCGCGCCGTCCGGGTGACCGCAGCCGGCCGCGGCCCGGGCCGGCGGGGGCTCCACCGTGGCCGAGGCGCCCGCCGGGAGGACGCGCGCCGGCGGTGCGTACGGTGGTGGGGCGCGGGAGGGCGGGGGACTCCCGGCCCGGGCCGCGCACCGTCGTGCCAGACCCGAGGGAGGGCCCCGTGACATCGGTCGAACGGCTACCGGACCCGGGCGATCCGCTCCCGTTCTTCGTCTACGGGACCCTGCGCCCGGGCGAGGTCAACCACGACCTGTTCCTGCGCGGCCGCACGGCCTCGCAGGAGCCGGCCGTCCTCCCGGACGCGGCGCTCTACGACGGTCCCGGATACCCGTACGCGGTCCACCGCCCCGGCACGGCGGTCGTCGGCGAGCTGATCACGGCGGCACCGGGTCGCTACGGGCGGCTGCTGGCCGCGCTGGACCAGCTGGAGGAGTACGGGGGCCCGGGCCGGCCGGGGAACATCTACGACCGGATCGCCCGCCCGGTGCTGCGCCCGGACGGCACCACGGTCCGCGCCTGGGTCTATCTGGCGGCCCCGTTGATCGCCCGCGACCTGCGGGAGTCGGGCACGGAGATCCCCGGCGGCGACTGGTTCGGGCGCGGGTGACCGGCGGCCGGTGACCCGCGGCCACGGGCCCCGCGGCTACGGACTCGCCGCTACAGCCCCTCGGCGCCGCGGTTGCGCAGCCGCTGGCCGTACTGCTGGAGCACCCACAGCTCTTCCTGGACGGCGGCCAGTTGCTCCGGCGGGGCCTGCGGGCCCAGCCGCGACAGCGTGCCCTGGATCTCGTGGACCCGGCGGTCGACGGCGCGCAGCCGCACCTGGACCAGCTGGACCCCGGCGTACATCTCGTCCACGGTCTTCGCGTGGATGGCCTCGACCGCCAGTTCCGTGACGAGCGCGCGCACGGTGTCGTTCGGGGCGGCCCCGCGGACCCGGGCCAGGTAGTCCTCCGCGCCGAGCGAGGCACCGCCCGCGTCCAGGATCGCCTGGCGCACGGCCGCGTAGGGCGGGGCGGTGAACTCGTCCATCCCGTACGCGTCGAAGGCCGGGGAGACCAGGGCCGGCCGCTGGAGGGCGAGCTTGAGGAGCTCGCGCTCGGTGCGGTGGGCCGGGCTGCGCAGGTTCAGCGCGGGGCCCCCGGCCGGCTGGGCGGCCGGCGCCGGGACGTCCTCGTAGGACGCGCGGCCCCGCTGCGGCTTCCCGCCGGGTCGGCCGCCCTGCGGTCCGTCGCCCTGTCCGCGCTCGCGGGCCCAGCGGGCCAGCTGTGCGACCCGCTTGACCACGAACTGCTCGTCGCGGATGCCCAGCATGCCCGCCAGCTGGACCGCCGACTCGTGCTGGATCGCGATGTTCTTGATGTGGGCGACGACGGGCGCGGCCTCGTCCAGCGCGGCCGCCCGGCCCGCCGGGTTCTCCAGGTTGTGCCGGGACACGATGTGCCGCAGGGCGAACTCGAACAGCGGAGTGCGGGCCTCCACCAGGCCGGACACGGCCGCGTCGCCTTGGGCGAGCCGCAGGTCGCAGGGGTCCATACCGCCGGGGGCGATGGTGATCGAGGTCTCCGCGGCGAACTTCTGGTCGTCCTCGAAGGCCCGCAGCGCGGCCTTCTGGCCCGCCGCGTCGCCGTCGAAGGTGAAGATCACCTCGGCGGTGGCGTTGTCCATCAGCAGCCGGCGCAGGATCTTGATGTGGTCCCCGCCGAAGGCGGTGCCACAGGTGGCGATCGCGGTGGTGACCCCGGCCAGGTGGCAGGCCATCACGTCGGTGTAGCCCTCGACGACCACGGCCCGGGAGGTCTTCGCGATCTCCTTCTTCGCCAGGTCGATGCCGTAGAGCACCTGGGACTTCTTGTAGATCGCGGTCTCGGGGGTGTTCAGGTACTTCGGCCCGTTGTCGTCGTCGCGCAGCTTGCGCGCACCGAAGCCGACCACCTCGCCGCTGATGTCGCGGATGGGCCACATCAGCCGGCCGCGGAAGCGGTCGATCGGCTTGCCGCTGCGGCTGTCCTGGGCGAGCCCGGAGGTGATCAGTTCCTTGTCGGTGAAGCCCTTGCCGCGCAGGAAGCGGGTCAGGTGGTCCCATCCGGCCGGGCTGTAACCCACGCTGAAGTGCGTGGCCGCGGCCTGGTCGAAGCCGCGCTCCGCCAGGAACTTGCGGCCGATCTCCGCCTCGGGGCTGCCCAGCTGGTCGACGTAGAACTGGGCGGCGGCCTTGTGCGCCTCGACCAGCCGGATGCGGTCACCGCGGCCGCTGGTGCCGGCGGTGTAGCCGCCCTCCTCGTACCGCAGGGTGATGCCGGCCAGGCCGGCCAGGCGCTCGACCGCCTCCGAGAAGGAGAGGTGGTCGATCTTCATGACGAAGTCGAGGGTGTCCCCGCCCGCCTGGCAGCCGAAGCAGTGGTAGAGCCCCTTGCTGGGGCTGACCTGGAAGGAAGGGGACTTCTCGTCGTGGAAGGGGCACAGGCCCTTGAGGTTGCCGCCGCCCGCGTTCCGTAGCTGGAGGTACTCGGAGACCACGGCGTCGATCGGGACCGCGTCCCGTACCGCCTTCACGTCGTCGTCGTTGATCCGTCCTGCCACCCGTGAAGTCTACGGCCGGGCGCCGGCAATCCGGTCAGGCCCCCTCGGCCCGCACCAGGGAATCAAGCGGAACGGACGGGTCCGCCAGCGCCTCGCGGTTGACGGGGGTCTTCGACCTGATCAGGGCCTGGATGTGCTCGGTGACGTCCCACACGTTCACGTTCATCCCGGCCAGGACCCGCCCCTGCGACAGCCAGAAGGCGATGAACTCCCGCTTGCCCACGTCGCCGCGGATCAGCACCTGGTCGTAGCCGCCGGCCGGCGCGTAGCCCGAGTACTCCAGGCCCACGTCGTACTGGTCGGAGAAGAAGTACGGCACGCGGTCGTAGCCGACCTCCTGGCCCAACATCGCCCGTGCGGCGGCCGGGCCGCCGTTCAACGCGTTGGCCCAGTGCTCGACCCGCAGCCGGGTCCCGAGCACCGGGTGGTGGGCGGCGGCCACGTCCCCGACCGCGTAGACGTCCGGGTCGTTGGTGCGTAGGGAGGAGTCCACCGCGATCCCGCCGCCGTGCTCCCGGTCGACCAGCGCCAGCCCGGCGGTCTCGGCGAGCGCGGTCCGCGGGGCGGCCCCGATCGCGGAGAGCACCGCGTGCGCCGGGTGCTCCTCCCCGTCGTCGGTACGGGCGGCCAGCACCATGCCGTCGTGGCCCACGATCTCGGTCAGCCGCGCCCCGAAGTGGAAGCGCACCCCGTGATCACCGTGCAGGTCCGCGAAGAGCCGGCCGATCTCCGGGCCGAGCACCGCGTGCAGCGGCGTCGCCTCCGGCTCGACGACGGTGACCTCGGCGCCGTAGCCACGGGCCGCGGCGGCCACCTCCAGCCCGATCCACCCGGCGCCCGCGATGAGCAGGTGCCCGTTGTCCCGGCCGAGCCCGGCCAGTACGCCCTTCAGCCGTTCGGCGTGGGCGAGGCGCCGCAGGTGGTGCACCCCGGCCAGGTCGGTGCCGGGGATGTCCAGGCGGCGCGGCTCGGCGCCGGTGGCCAGCAGCAGCTTGTCGTAGTACAGGACGGTGCCGTCGCCGAGGACCACCTTCTTGGCGTCCCGGTCGAGGTGGACCGCGGGCTGGCCGAGGTGCAGCTCGATGTCGGAGGCCGCGTACCAGGACGGCTCGTGGACGAAGACGCTCTCCCGTTCGTCCTTGCCGGTCAGGTACCCCTTGGACAGCGGGGGGCGTTCGTAGGGATGGTCGCGCTCGTCGCCGATCAGGATCACCCGCCCCGTGAACCCCTCGGACCTCAGCGTTTCGGCCGCCTTTGCCCCGGCGAGCCCTGCGCCGACGATGACGAATGTCCGGTGTGCGTCGACCACCTGATGCCTCCTCATAACCTCTCCGCCACATGCGACCACATGCGAGCGTCCCGCACCGAGCCTGCCGCGTGAAGGGGGAGTGGCTCGATCAACTCACCTTTCGGCGCGTCGGCCGCGCCGGGTGAGGCGTGCGTGAAGGGAACGGGCGGATGCGTCGGTGAGGCACGCGATCTGGTCGATGACCGCCCTTTTCCTGGCCTTGTCGTCCGGGGCCGCGTCGAAGATGGCTCGGAACTGCGGGTCCAGCCCCTCGGGAGCGCGGGCGCTCAGCGCCTCCGCGAGTTCGGCCAGGACGATGCGCTGGTCGGCGCGGATCCGTTCCTGCTCGTCGCGCTGCATCACGTACAGGTCGGCGACCGCCTTGAGCACCGCGCACTCGTTGCGCGCCTCGCGCGGGATCACCAGTTCGGCGCCGTAGCGGGTGAGACGGCCGGATCCGTACGCCTCGCGGGTGGCGCCCTCGGCGGCCAGGCAGAACCGGCCGATCAGCTGGCTCGTGGCGTCCTTCAGCCGGGACTGGGCGAGAGCCGAACCGTCGTACCCGTGCGGCCACCACTCCTGCTCCATCAGACGGTCGAGGGCGGTCCGCAGCTCCTCGGGCGCGGTGTCGGCGGGGACGTACCGGCCGATGGCCACCTGCCAGATCGCCGCGCGGTCGGGCTCGGCGTAGAGCATGTTGGGGTCGAGGTGGCCGGCGTGCAGGCCGTCCTCGAAGTCGTGGACGGAGTACGCGACGTCGTCCGCCCAGTCCATGACCTGGGCCTCGAAGCACTTGCGGTCCGCGGGCGCGCCGCGGCGCAGCCACGCGAAGACCGGCAGGTCGTCCTCGTACGCGCCGAACTTGACCGAGTCGGGGTCGGTGGGGTGGTCCCCGCGGGCCCACGGGTACTTGGTGGCGGCGTCCAGACAGGCCCGGGTGAGGTTGAGGCCGACGCTGACGAGCTCGCCGCTCGTCGGGTCGGGCACGAACCGCTTGGGCTCCAGGCGGGTCAGCAGGCGCAGCGACTGGGCGTTGCCCTCGAAGCCGCCGCAGTCCTTGGCGAACTCGTTGAGCGCCTCCTCGCCGTTGTGGCCGAAGGGCGGGTGGCCCATGTCGTGGGAGAGGCAGGCGGCTTCGACGAGGTCGGGGTCGCAGCCGAGCGCGGCGCCGAGCTCCCGCCCGACCTGGGCGCACTCCAGGGAGTGCGTCAGGCGGGTCCGGGGGCTCGCGTCCCAGTCGTAGGAACGGGTGCCGGGGGTGACGACCTGGGTCTTCCCGGCGAGGCGGCGCAGCGCGGCCGAGTGCAACACGCGGGCGCGGTCGCGCTGGAAGGCGGTCCGGCCGGGCCGTTTGTCGGGCTCGGCGGCCCAGCGTTCGGTGTCGGCCGCGTCGTAGAGGTCGCGGTGGTCGTCGGTGAGGGCGTGCGTGGTGCCTTCCATGCAGAGACGGTAACCGGAACAACTGACAAACCGGGATCAGGCGGAGAGGAGTTCCGGCCGTGCCAGGTGGACGGGCCGGGCGAGGGCCTCGTCGTAGCGGTGCAGCACCAGCCGGGCCAGGGCCGGGTGGTCGCCCAGCGGGGCGGCGGCGGGGCCGGGCGCCGCCGCGGCGGTCTGGCCGGCGAATCGGCCGGGAGCGGCGAAGTACGAGGCCACGGCGATCCGGTGGTGGCCGCGGGCGGCGACGGCCCGGACCGCCTCGGGGGCGCTCGGCGCGGCGGCGGAGGCGTAGGCGGGGGTCACCGGGACGCCGCCGAGGCGCTCGGAGAGCAGGGCGGCGGTGCGGCGGGTGTCGGCCGCGGAGTCGGGGTCGCGGGAACCGGCGGCGGCCAGCACGACGGCCGAGCCGGGAGCCGGGGTCCAGCCGGTCTCCAGCAGCCGCTCGTACAGGGCCTCGACGAGCAGCGGGTGCGGGCCCAGCGGGGCGGCGACGCGGGTGAGCAGGTGGCCGGCCCGGGCCGCGGCCGCGGGGAGGTCACGCTTGACGTGGTACCCGCGACCGAACAGCAGCGGGACGAGCACGGCCGAGCCGGACAGCTCGCCCAGGGTGTCGTCGAGCAGCGGCGCGGTCAGCTCGATGTGGCCGAGCCGGACGTCGAGCCGGGGACGGAGTTCGCGGACGCGTTCGAGGAGGGCGCGTGCGGTGTGCAGGGCGCGCGGGTCACGGCTGCCGTGGGCCACGGCGACGAGGGTGGGCTGCATGGGCGGACTCCGGGTCGGCGCAGGCCGCTGAGCTGGGTGCCCAGCTGGCGGGTGATGCGGCCGAGCAGCTCGGCCGTGCTGTCGAAGGGAAGAGCGGGAAACTCGGGAGGGTGCACCGGCTCCGTCATGAATCGATCCTCCGCGCCGGAGGTTGCCGGTGCGTTGCGCGGGGATGACGGGTCTTTGCCGGGTGCTCACAGAGGGGTCGGCGCGGCTGTTCGGGGCGGGCGCGGCCGGCGGCCCGTCCGCCGTGGATCGGGGGCCGGGTGAACCGCAAGGCCCCGAGGAGCGTCCTGACCTGCGGACGAGCAGTCGAGAGACCTGGGGATGGATGATGCGCCGACCACGCCTGCCACGCCGACCACGCCTGCCGCGCCTGCCGCGCCTGCCGCGCCTGCCGAGAGTCGAGTGGAGCCGGGCGGTGGTGGCGCTGCGCAGCGTGCGGAACCGGCGGCGGGCGGTGCAGACCGTCATGGCGGGCTGCGTGCTGGCGCTGCTGCCCTCGGCGTGGATGCACGCGGTGGCCGCCGACCGGCTGCGGACCACGGCCGACGCGCCCGTCGCCGAGGTGGCCGTGGTGTTCGGCGCGGGCCTGTTGGGGAGCCGGCCGACCCCGTACCTCGCCGACCGGCTCGACGCCGCCGCCGAGCTGTACCGCACCGGCAAGGTCAAGGTCGTGCTGGTCACCGGGGACAACAGCCGCACCGAGTACGACGAACCCGACGCGATGCGGAAGTACCTGACCGCGCACGGGGTGCCGGACCGAAAGATCGTCAGTGACTACGCGGGCTTCGACACCTGGGACTCCTGCGTGCGGGCCAAGGAGATCTTCGGCGTGGAGCGGGCCGTGCTGGTCACCCAGGGCTTCCACATCCGCCGGGCCGTCGCCCTGTGCCAGGCGGCGGGCCTGGACTCGTACGGCGTCGGGGTGGCCGACGTGCACGACGCCACCTGGTACTACGGCGAGACCCGCGAGGTCTTCGCGGCGGGCAAGGCGGCGCTGGACGCGGCCTTCAAGCCGGCCCCGCACTTCCTGGGACCGAAGGAGGAGGGGGTGTCGCGGGCCCTGGAGGCTCTGGCAGACTGACGCCGCGCCGGTTATGCCGATTAGTCATATGCCGGTTCGTCCGTACAAGAGCGTCAGGGGTGTGGAACCGTGGCTGTTGTGGATCTGAGCGGCAAGGTCGTCGTCATCACCGGTGGAGCCCGCGGCCTCGGCGCCGCGGCCGCACAGGCCGTCGTCGACGGCGGCGGCCGGGTGCTGATCACCGACGTCCTGGAGGCGGAAGGCGCCGAGACGGCCGCGAAGCTCGGCGGCGCGGCGCGCTTCGTCCGGCACGACGTGACGAGCGAGGCCGACTGGCGGGCGGCCCTGGAGTACGCGGTCGCCGAGTTCGGCCGCATCGACGGCCTGGTGAACAACGCGGGCATATCCACCGGCCAGTTCCTGGAGCACGAGAGCGTCGAGCACTTCCGCCAGGTCATCGAGATCAACCTGGTCGGCGTGTTCATCGGCATCAAGACCGCGATCCCGCTGCTGCGCGCGCACGGCGGCGGGTCCATCGTCAACATCTCCTCCGCCGCCGGTCTGACCGGCCTCGCGCTCACCGCCGGATACGGAGCCTCCAAGTGGGGCGTGCGCGGCCTGTCGAAGATCGGCGCGGTGGAGCTCGCCGAGGCCGGGATCCGCGTCAACTCCGTCCACCCGGGCATGACCCTGACCCCGATGACCGCCCCGATCGGCATCCAGGCGGGCGAAGGCAACTACCCCGGCGCCCCGCTCGGCCGCGTCGGCGTCCCCGAGGAGATCGCCGCGGCGATCGCCTTCCTGCTCTCCGACGCCGCCGGCTACATGACGGGCGCCGAACTCGCCGTCGACGGCGGCTGGACCGCGGGCCCCACGGTGAAGTACCTGACGGGGCAGTGACCCGCCCCCGCGCCCTCCGGCGGGACGGCCGCATATGCGTGTGCCGCCGGAGGGTCCCCGGGCCACCGTCCGCCGCCGCGCCGGGCCTCACCGCAGCCGTCCGGCCGCGCTGAGGCGCAGCACCCGGACTTGTAACGCGCGGCGGCGGCCGGTGTAACACCGCCGACCCACGCTGGACCGTATGCACACCTCCGACTCCGCCATCGACACGCACTGCCCGTACTGCGCCCTGCAGTGCGGCATGAGGCTCCGCCCCGAGCCGGGCGGTGCCACCGTGGCGGTGGAGGAACGGACCGACTTCCCCGTCAACCGGGGCGCGCTGTGCGGCAAGGGCCGCACCGCCCCCGCCGTGCTCTCCTCCCGGGTGCGCCTGACCCAGCCGCTCGTCCGCACCCACGCCGGGCAGCTGGAGCCGGCCACCTGGGAGGAGGCTCTCGACGCCGTCGCCGAGGGCCTCGCCCGTACCGGCCGCACCCACGGCCCGGACGCCGTCGGGGTCTTCGGCGGCGGCGGGCTCACCAACGAGAAGGCCTACGCGCTCGGCAAGTTCGCCCGCGTCGCCCTGCGCACCTCGCAGATCGACTACAACGGCCGCTTCTGCATGTCCTCGGCCGCCGCCGCCCACCAGCGAGCCTTCGGCCTCGACCGCGGGCTGCCCTTCCCCCTGGCGGACATCCCGCGCACCGGCTGCGTGATCCTCGTCGGCTCGAACCTGGCCGAGACCATGCCGCCCGCCCTGCGCTACCTCACCGAACTCAAGGCGGGCGGCGGCACCCTGATCGTCATCGACCCGCGCCGCACCCGCACCGCCGAACAGGCCGACCTGCACCTCGCCCCGCGCCCCGGCACCGACCTCGCCCTCGCGCTCGGCCTGCTGCACCTGATCGTCGCGGAAGGCCGGGTCGACGAGGAGTTCATCGCCGCCCGCACCACCGGCTGGGAGGAGACCAGGGCCGCCGCCATGGCCCACTGGCCGGAACTGGTCGAGCGCATCACCGGGATACCGGTCCCCAGGCTCCGCGAGGCCGTGGCCCTGTTCTGCGCCCCGGAATCCGCCATGGTCCTCACCGCCCGCGGCCCCGAGCAGCAGTCCAAGGGCACCGACACCGTCGGCGCCTGGATCAACCTGTGCCTGGCCACCGGCCGGGCCGGCCGCCCGCTGTCCGGCTACGGCTGCCTCACCGGGCAGGGCAACGGCCAGGGCGGCCGCGAGCACGGCCAGAAGGCCGACCAGCTCCCCGGCTACCGCAAGCTCACCGACCCGGCGGCCCGCGCCCACGTCGCCGAGGTCTGGGGCGTCGACCCCGACAGCCTCCCCGGCCCGGGCCGCAGCGCCTACGAACTCCTCGACGCCCTCGGCACGGACGTGAAGGCCCTGCTCCTGATGGGCTCGAACCCGGTGGTGTCCGCCCCCCGCGCCGCGCACATCGAGGACCGCATCCGCTCCTTGGACTTCCTCGCCGTGGCCGACGTCGTCCTCTCCGAGACCGCCGCCCTCGCGGACGTGGTCCTCCCCGTCACCCAGTGGGCGGAGGAGACCGGCACCACGACCAACCTGGAGGGCCGCGTCCTGCTCCGCCGTCGGGCGATCACCCCGCCGCCGGGGGTCCGCAGCGACCTGGACGTGCTGCACGGACTCGCCGCCCGCCTCGGCGTCGAGAAGGGCTTCCCCACCGAGCCGGAGGAGGTCTTCGAGGAACTGCGCCGGGCCTCGGCCGGCGGCCCCGCGGACTACTCGGGCATCACCTACGCCCGCATCGAGGCCGAACAGGGCGTCTTCTGGCCCTGCCCCCAAGGCCCCGAAGGTCCCGAGGGCCCCGGCGGATCCGAGGGCTCCCCGGGCACCGAGCGCCTCTTCCTGGACCGCTTCGCCACCGACGACGGCCGGGCCCGCTTCGTCCCCGTCTCCCACCGCGACGCCGCCGAGGTCCCCGACGCGGACTACCCGCTGCTGCTCACCACCGGCCGGGTGGTCGCCCAGTACCAGTCCGGGGCCCAGACCCGCCGGGTGGACGAGCTCAACGCGGCCGCCCCCGGCCCCTTCGTCGAACTCCACCCGCGCCTCGCCGCCCGGATCGGCGCGGTCGAGGGCAGCCCGCTCGCCGTGACCTCCCGCCGCGGCCGAGCCGTCGCCCCGGCCCGCATCACCGACACCATCCGGGCGGACACGGTCTTCATGCCCTTCCACTGGCCGGGCGAGGGCCGCGCCAACACCCTGACCAACCCGGCCCTGGACCCCACGTCCCGGATGCCGGAGTTCAAGGTCTGCGCGGTCCGCGTCGAGCCCGCCTGATCAGGCGCCGTCCGCGAAGGTCGGCGCCAGCGCCGCCGGCAGCCGCTCCTCGTAGCGGCGTCCGCCGATGTCGAGGCCGGGGTACTCCAGGGCGAAGGTCGCCCAGTCGGTTCCGGTGAAGTCCTCGAACACGTCCAGGGTCGGCGGTATCTGCCTTCCGCCCCCGCCCTCCCACTCCCCGGACAGCCGGAACACCTCCTCCAGCAGCGGATACGGCAGTACACGGTCCTCCGCCAGCAGGACCGCGTCGTACAGGTCCTTGCCCTGCGGGTGCATGTCGCCGGCCAGCCACATCAGCTTCCAGGCCAAGGACAGCGTCCCGACCGGGCGACGCCCCGCGCCACGACGTCGAGCGCGGTGCGGCGGGCGGCCCGCCAGGCGGGGCGCAGCGTGTCGTCCACGGCGGCGTCCGTGATCCGGTAGCCGTCCGTGAAGTGCTTGAGCGCCGGGTCGAAGACCCGGGCCTCGGGGCCCGTCGCGTCCAGTCCGGCCGTGGAGGTGCGCGGCAGGTCGATCCGCCGCCGCCGCTCCTCCCCGGCGGCGTCCCGCGCGTTCGTCCCGCTCACGCCGTCGCCTCCTGCTCGATCCAGCCGTCGTCCACCGACAGGTCACTGTCGGAGAGCACGAACTCCCTCTCCCCCGTGCCCATTTCGTACCCGGCCGAGTCGAGCTCCCGGATCAGCGCGTCGAAGGCGTCACCCGCACCGGCCGCCCCCGCGGCGCCGCGCCACCGCTGCGTCACGAACCGCACCTCCCAGTCCCCGCCCCCGACCCGGCGCGCGTTCCACGACAGGTGCGCCCCGTGCGGGACCACCAGGGCCTCCAGCGCCGGGCGGTCGAAGTCCACGGGCAGCAGCACCGGGATGTGGTGCTCGAAGTAGCCGCCGCCCGGGCCGGGGGAGTCCGTGGTCCAGGGGACCGTCTCCACCTTGACCCGGACCGGGTCGAAGCCGTCCGCCCGCAGCTGCGGCACCAGCCGCTCGTGACTCGTGCGGTCCGGCACGGTCAGCATCGGCTGCGACACCATCCGCCCCCGCGCCAGCTCGATGTGGGTCACCTTCAACTCCCGCGCGGCGGCCCAGGCGTCGAGCCGCGCCAGCTCGGCCGCGTCCGCGCAGCGCACCGTCACGTGGGTCTCGTACTCATGCATGGAGTCGATCATCTCGGACATGCGTCCGATCCGCATCGGGGTTCCCGCCGGGGGGTAACCATGCGGTCACGCACCGGACTCAGAAAGTGCTCGCACGCCCCTCGTGGCCGCGATGTGTCGTACCCCACACTGAGGTGCGGTGCCCCCGTCCTCGGAGCCCTGGAGGTCGCCCCCGTGCAGACCCGGACCCTGACCGTGAACGTGAGCGAGTCCTCGGAGGCCAAGGCCGTGGACGAAGAGCCCGAGGTACTGGAGCTGATCGAGCCGGTGCCCGTGCAGCGCAGGCGCAGCAGCGGCGACAGCGGAGGCGGAGCGGGCCCGTCCGCCGATCTGTTCCGGCAGTACCTCCGCGAGATAGGCAGGATCCCGCTGCTCACCGCCGCCGAGGAGGTGGACCTCGCGCGACGCGTCGAAGCCGGCCTGTTCGCCGAGGAGAAGCTCGGCAACACCCCCGACCTCGACTCCCAGCTCGCCCTCGACCTCGACAAGCTCGTCGTCATGGGGCGGATGGCCAAGCGCCGGCTCATCGAGTCGAACCTGCGGCTCGTCGTCTCCGTCGCCAAGCGGTACGTGGGTCGCGGGCTCACCATGCTCGACCTCGTGCAGGAGGGGAACCTCGGGCTTATCCGGGCCGTGGAGAAGTTCGACTACGCCCGCGGCTACAAGTTCTCCACCTACGCCACCTGGTGGATCCGGCAGGCGATGTCCCGAGCCCTCGCCGACCAGGCCCGGACCATCCGCGTGCCCGTCCACGTCGTCGAACTGATCAACCGGGTCGTCCGCGTGCAGCGCCGGATGCTCCAGGAGCGCGGGTACGAGCCGACGGCCGAAGAGGTGGCCGTCCACCTGGAGTTGACCCCGGAGCGGGTCCTGGAGGTGCTCCGCCTCGCCCAGGAGCCGGTCTCCCTGCACGCCCCGGTGGGCGAGGAGGACGACGTCGCGCTCGGCGACCTCATCGAGGACGGGGACGCCGCCTCGCCCGTGGAGTCGGCCGCCTTCTTCCTGCTGCGCGAGCACCTGGAGGCCGTCCTCTCCACCCTCGGCGAGCGCGAGCGCAAGGTCGTGCAGCTGCGGTACGGCCTCGCGGACGGGCGGCCCCGCACCCTGGAGGAGATCGGACGGATCTTCGGCGTGACGCGTGAGCGGATCCGCCAGATCGAGTCCAAGACCCTCAACAAACTGCGCGACCACGCTTTCGCGGACCAGCTCCGCGGGTACCTGGACTGACGGACCACCGGAAAAGGGGGCGCCCCGCCAGGCGCCCCCGCCCCGACGGCCACCGGTGCGCGGGCTTCTAGGCGTCGGTCAGCGGCCTGCTCATCCAGACGTCGTCGACGTACGCCCCGTCCAGCAGGAACTCCTCGGGCAGGACGCCGACCACTTCGAAGCCGCAGCGACGGTAGAGCTGCCGCGCCGGGTGGTTGTGGCCGAGCACGCGCAAGGTCATCCGGCGGGCACCGTCGGCCCGGGCGGCGGCGCAGACGGCCTCGACGAGGGCCACCGCGACCCCGCTGCCGCGGGCGGACTCACGGACGGCCAGTCCCTGGATGTGCCGGACGTGCCGATTGGATTCGAGGGGACTGGCCGGGGCCTGGGCGATGTACCCGACGATCCGCCGGTCGCGTTCCGCGACGAGGAACCTCTCCACGGGATGCCGCTCGTCGAAGAGGACCGCGTCCGCCGGGCGCTCGGGGCCGGGTTCGCTCACGCGCGACCACACCGACCGCAGCACCTCCACGATCTCGCGTTCGTCCTCCGCCCGCGCGGGGCGTATCACCACGTCCGATGCCATGCCGTCATGCTAACGACGGCGCAGGGGCACCCGCGTACGTGTCCCGTACCCGAGTGCCCCCGCGCCGTGCGACGTCCGAAGGAAGGGACGCCCTAGTCGACCTCGGCCACCGCCTGCGCGAACTGCGCCGCGTACAGTCGGGCGTACGCGCCGCCCGAGGCCAACAGCTCCTCGTGCGTGCCCTGTTCCACGATCGATCCGCTCTCCATCACCAGGATCACGTCCGCGTCGCGGATCGTGGACAGCCGGTGCGCGATCACGAAGGACGTACGGCCGCGCGCGAGACGGGCCATCGCCTTCTGGATCAGCACCTCGGTACGGGTGTCCACCGAGCTCGTCGCCTCGTCGAGCACCAGGATCACCGGCTCCGACAGGAACGCCCGGGCGATGGTGATCAGCTGCTTCTCGCCCGCGCTGACGCCCGCACCCTCGTCGTCCAGCACGGTGTCGTACCCGTCCGGCAGGGTGCGGATGAACCGGTCCGCGTGGGCGGCCCGCGCCGCCTCCTCGACCTCGGCGCGCGTGACCTCGCGCGAGGCACCGTAGGCGATGTTCTCCGCGATGGTGCCGCCGAACAGCCAGGTGTCCTGGAGCACCATGCCGATGCCGGCGCGTAGTTCCTCACGGGTCATCTTCGCGATGTCCACCCCGTCGAGGGCGATCTCCCCGCCCGTGACCTCGTAGAACCGCATCAGCAGATTGACCAGCGTGGTCTTGCCCGCGCCCGTCGGGCCGACGATCGCGACCGTGTGACCCGGCTCGACCGTGAGCGAGAGGTTCTCGATCAGCGGCTTGTCGGGCTCGTATCGGAAGGCCACCTTGTCGAAGGTGACCTGACCGCGCCGCTCCTCCGGACGCTCCGGAACCACGGCGTCCGGCTCCTGCTCCGGCGCGTCCAGCAGCTCGTACACCCGCTCCGCCGAGGCGACACCGGACTGCACGAGGTTCGCCATCGAGGCGACCTGCGTCAGCGGCATCGAGAACTGCCGCGAGTACTGGATGAAGGCCTGCACGTCACCGATCGACAGGGTGCCGGAGGCGACCCGGAGCCCGCCGACGACGGCTATCAGCACGTAGTTGATGTTCGAGATGAAGAACATCACCGGCTGCATGATGCCGCTGACCAGCTGCGCCTTGAAGGAGGCCCGGTACAGCGCCTCGTTCTGCTCGGCGAAGACGGCCGCGGACTCCCGCTGCCGGCCGAAGACCTTGACCAAGCCGTGGCCCGAGTACATCTCCTCGATGTGGGCGTTGAGCGCGCCGGTCGCCTTCCACTGCGCCACGAACTGCGGCTGCGACTTCTTGCCGATCTTCGCGGCGACGAAGACCGACAGCGGTACGGTCACCAGCGCGACCAGCGCCAGCAGCGGCGAGATCCAGAACATCATCACGAGCACGCCGACGATGGTCAGCAGCGAGTTCAGCAGCTGCCCCATCGTCTGCTGCAGCGTCTGGCCGATGTTGTCGATGTCGTTCGTGGCCCGGCTGAGGACCTCGCCACGCTTCTGCTGGTCGAAGTACGACAGCGGCAGCCGCGACAGCTTCGCCTGGAGCTCCTCGCGCATCCGGTAGACGGTGCCGTTCATGACGTGGTTCGACAGCCTCGTCGCGACCAGCATCAGCAGGCCGGCCAAGGTGAAGACCACCAGCGCCCAGATCGCCACGACCCCGACGGCGCCGAAGTCGATGCCCTGCCCCGGGGTGAAGTCGGTACCGGCGAGCATGTCCGCCATACCGTCCTGGCCCCGGGCGCGCAGGCCGTCCAGCGCCTGCTGCTTGGTGGTCCCGGCCGGCATCTCACGGCCGACGATCCCCGCGAACACCAGGTCGGTGGCCTCGCCGAGGATCTTCGGGCCGACCACCGCGCAGCCGACACTGCCGACGACGGCCGCGACCATGCCCCAGATCTTGGCCCGGTCGTGCGCGAGCTGCCGCAGCAGCCGCTTGCCCGAGCCCTTGAAGTCCATGGACCGCTGGGCCGGCCCCATCATCATCCGTCCTCCGGGCCCGCTCATGCGGCCTCCGCCTCCGTCAGCTGGGAGAGCACGATCTCCCGGTAGGTCTCGTTGTCGGCCATCAGCTCGTGATGGCGTCCCTCACCCACGATCTGGCCCTCGTCCAGGACGATGATCCGGTCCGCGTCCCGGATCGTGGAGACCCGCTGGGCGACGATGACCACGGTCGCGTCCTCCGTCTCGCGGGCGAGCGCCGCGCGCAGCGCCGCGTCCGTCGCGTAGTCCAGGGCCGAGAAGGAGTCGTCGAAGAGGTAGATCTCCGGGCGCTGCACGAGCGTGCGGGCGATGGCCAGACGCTGGCGCTGGCCGCCGGAGACATTGGTGCCGCCCTGGCTGACCGGGGCGTCCAGGCCACCCTCCAGCGCGGAGACGAATTCCCTGGCCTGGGCCACCTCCAGCGCCTGCCAGAGCTCCTCGTCGCTCGCGTCCGGTCGCCCGTAGCGCAGGTTGGAGGCGATGGTCCCGGAGAACAGGTACGGCTTCTGCGGCACCATGCCGACCGTCCTGGCCAGCAGGTCCGGGTCGAGTACGCGGACGTCCTCCCCGTCGACGAGGACCTCGCCGCCGGTCGCGTCGAAGAGCCGCGGGACCAGGCCCAGCAGCGTGGACTTGCCGCTTCCGGTGGAGCCGATCACCGCCGTGGTCTCGCCGGGGCGGGCCACCAGGTCCACCCCGCGCAGCACCGGGGCCTCGGCACCCGGGTAGCGGAAGTCGGCGCCGCGCAGCTCCAGGCGGCCACGGCGGGCGAGTTCGCGCACCGGGTCCTTGGGCGGGACCACGCTGGACTCGGTGTCCAGGACCTCCTGGATGCGCTCGCCGCAGACCTCGGCGCGCGGCACCATCATGAACATGAAGGTGGCCATCATCACGGCCATGACGATCTGCATCAGGTAGGCGAGGAAGGCCGTCAGCTGGCCGATCTCCATGCCGCCGCTGTCGACGCGCATCGCGCCGAACCAGATGACGGCGACGCTGGAGATGTTCACGACCACGATCACCGTCGGGAACATGAGGGCCAGCAGCTTGCCCGCGGCCAGCGAGACCCCGGTCAGGTCGGCGTTGGCCTCCCGGAAGCGGTCCTTCTCGTAGTCGTCGCGGACGAAGGCACGGATCACCCGGTTGCCGGTGATCTGCTCGCGCAGGACCCGGTTCACGGTGTCCAGGCGCACCTGCATCCGGCGGAACAGCGGCCGTGTGCGGAAGACGATCGCGCCGACGGCGATCCCGAGCACCGGGACCACGGCGAGCAGGACCCCCGACAGCTTCACGTCGAGCGAGAGCGCCATGGCGATACCGCCGACGCACATGATCGGGGCCGAGACCATCAGTGTGAAGGTCATCAGCACCAGCATCTGGACCTGCTGGACGTCGTTCGTCGTACGGGTGATCAGCGACGGGGCGCCGAACTGGCCCAGCTCCCGCGCCGAGAAGCTCTGCACGCGGTCGAAGATCGCGGCGCGCAGGTCCCGGCCGAAGGCCGCGGCCGTACGGGCGCCGTAGTAGACGGCGCCGACGTTGCAGACGAGCTGGACGAGGGAGACGCCGAGCATCAGCGCGCCGAAGCGCAGGATGTAGCCGGTGTCGCCGTTGACGACACCGTTGTCGATGATGTCGGCGTTGAGTGTGGGCAGGTAGAGGCTGGCGCTGGTCTGCAGCAGTTGCAGCAGGACCAGCACCGCGATGGGTTTCCGATACGGAACCAGATGGGTCCGCAGAAGTCGTATGAGCACGCGTAGGCTCCGGTCGGCGCGATCGAGGGGTCAACCCATCTTGGGCCAACCGGACCTGTGATCCCCACCGGATTTCGCAAAGGCCGGTCAAAAGGACCAGCCCGCCCCGACCATCGCCCTAGGGATGAACGTCCGGGTACGGAAGCCTAGGAACGGGCCCCCTGGAACGCCCCGGGGTGGATCTGCTCGCGCGTGGCGATGTACTGCTGACGCACCCCCTGCCACGCCGCGAATTCCTCGCCCGGCTCGAAGACCTGCGCCGACGGGGCCGGCCAGACCGGCGGGGTGTGCGGGGCCAGCGTGCCCTGCGCCACACCGAGCGCCCAGGCGGCCTGGCGCGCCGCGCCCAGCGCCGCGTAGTCGGCCGGCGCCGGTACGACGACCTGCGTGCCGAACAGCCCGGGGGCCGCGGCCTGCACGGCGGGCAGCTCGGCCGCCGCGCCCAGCAGGAACACCCGGCGGATCTCGACCCCGCGCGAGCGCAGCACGTCCAGCGCGTCCACCAGCCCGCACAGCATGCCCTCGAAGGCGGCCCGGGCCAGGTGCTCCGGCTTCATCGAGTCCCGGCGCAGCCCGGACAGGGTTCCGGCGGCGTGCGGCAGGTTCGGGGTCCGCTCACCCTCCAGGTACGGCAGGAGTACGAGGCCGTGCGCGCCCGGCGTCGACTTCAGCGCGAGCTCGGACAGCCCCTCCAGATCGGTGCCGAGCAGTTCGGCGGTGCCGCGCAGGGCCCGTACGGCGTTGGAGGTGTTCACGACGGGCAGGTGCATGCCGCCGGCGTCGGCCAGCGAGGTGACCAGCCCGCCCGGCTCCGACACCGCCTCGTGGTGCACCGCCATCACCGAACCGGAGGCGCCGAGCGAGACCACCGCGTCGCCGGGGCCCAGCCCCAGCCCGAGCGCGGCGGCCATCGTCTCGCCGGTGCCGGCCGATATCAGGAGTCCCTCGGGCGTGGTCCCGGCGGCGTCGGCCGGGCCGAGCACCTCGGGCAGCAGCGCCCGGTGCCCCAGCGCCAGCTCGACCAGGTCGGGGCGCCAGGTTCCGGTGGCGGCCGACCAGTACCCGGTGCCGGAGGCGCCGCCGCGGTCGGTGGTCCGCCGGGCGGGGCGGCCCAGCAGCTGCCAGACGAGCCAGTCGTGCGGGGACATCAGCACGGCGATCCGGCGGGCGGCCTCGGGTTCGTTGCGGGCCAGCCAGGCCAGCTTCGTGACCGGCTGGGCGGCGTGCGGGACCGAGCCCACCGCCTCGACCCAGCGGTGCCGGCCGCCGAAGGCGTCGATGAGGTCGGCGGCGGCGACCTGGCCGCGCTTGTCGTTGCCGACGAGGGCGGGGCGGACCAGGGCGCCCTGCGGGTCCAGCGGCAGCAGGCCGTGCTGCTGGGCGGAGACCCCTATGGCCTGGACCCCTTCGAGGAGTCCGCCGCCGGCGGCCTCGCCGAGCGAGAGCAGCCAGGCCTGCGGGTCGGTCTCGTGCGGATTCGCGCCGTCCGGTTCACCCGTGGGCTGTGGATGGGGTGCGTACCCCTGGCGCAGCACGGCGCCGGTCTCGGTGTCACAGACGACGATGCGTGTGAACGCGGAAGAGCTGTCCAGCCCGGCGACTATCCCCATGCGGTGAATTCTGCCGCACGCGAGGCCGGACGCGACCGGTCCGGAGCCCCCGGAACCTCATGGATCCCGTGGGCCCCAGGCGTGTACTGCCGATCAGGTGTTGCTCGTGCCCCAGTCGTCCTCGCCCGCACCGCCGCCGACCCGGTCGCGCAGGCCCCGTACCCGCCCGGCGAGCGAGTCCGGGACGGCGTCGCCGACCTTCTGGCTCACCGCGGTGAAGGCCTTCCCGGCGAACTCGCGCCCGGTCTGCCCCGCGGTCTCGGCGGCGTTGCGCACCGCCGGGTTCTGCGCGAGCTGCCGGGCGGACTTCCGCAGCTGCTCGTAGCGCTCGCGTCCGGCCCGGGTTCCGAGCACGTACCCGAGGGCCAGTCCGACCACGAACGTGACCTTGTACCGCATGCCTGTCACCCTTCGTCGTGTGGTGCCCGACCCGCTGTCGATACCGATTGGCGGAGCACCCCCCTGCTTGCGCTAATCTATGACTCGCAACGGGCACTCGCCCCCCGGCAACGCCGGAGGTGGGCTGTTCGATGCACCGCAGCAATCCCCTGTAGCTCAATTGGCAGAGCAGCCGGCTGTTAACCGGCAGGTTACTGGTTCGAGTCCAGTCGGGGGAGCGCGGTCCCCTGTAGCTCAATTGGCAGAGCATTCGGCTGTTAACCGGAGGGTTGCTGGTTCGAGTCCAGCCGGGGGAGCAAGGAAGAAGAAGAGGGCCCCGAGGGGTCCTCTTCTTTTCTTTTGTGGCCCCGTCCGGGAACCGGACAGCGCTCAGCGCGGTCTCTCTGGACAGGCGAAGCCGATCATGCGAGGCATCCGAGGCAGGAGATCGTATGAGCGGCTATGCTGCGGCAGACGGCGCGCACACGTGTACGCGCCACGCCGTGAAGGGGCGGTAGCTCAGCCGGTTAGAGCAGCGGACTCATAATCCGTCGGCCGTGGGTTCGAGTCCCACCCGCCCCACCGCACCCCAGGTCAGAAGAAACGTTCTGACCTGGGGCCTTTTCATGCCCGCCGCGCGGCCGCACCGGGCGTTCGGCCCCAACTCCGGCCGAGATCCCCCTCAGGGGACGCCCAGGGGATGCCCAGAGGCGCGAAGCGACCGTGCCGCCCGATTCACGCGACGTCACCTCGATGGCTGTCCGCCGCGAACGTGGGCCGCAGGCGAGGAGGCGGGGATCCGGCCCGTTCCCGCCTGCGGCTTCTCTTCTGCCTACCCGGAGGTCCACCGGGCCTAGAAGTCCTCCGTCTCGTCCGTGAGGTGGCGCAGTACGTCCGTCAGGTCCTGCCGGCGGGCGAACGCCACCCGCTGGCGGTGGGCGCCCGAGCCGTCGCGCAGGAGGCTCGCCATGGTCTTGGCGGCGTGGTCGAGGTCGCCGGCGGCGGCCAGTTCCGGGGCGACCAGGTCCAGCAGGGCCTCCGCGAGGTCCGCCGCCGGGAGTTCCGTCCCCGAGTACGGGTCGAGGCCGAAGCCCTCCAGGCCGTCATGGGCCGCCCGCCAGCGCGCCAGGCGCAGGACGTCGTCCCGTACGGCCGGTTCGGGGCGCCGCTCCGCCATCTCGCGCAGCGCCGTGGAGACCAGCGCGCGGGCCAGTTCGGCCTGCAGGATCGCCGAGTCGATGTCCGGGGACATGTCCGGCGCCCGGATCTCGAGCGTCGGCCAGTGCCCGGAGGGGCGGAGGTCCCAGTAGACCATCTTGGTGTCCAGGGCCGCCCCGGAGCCGAGCAGGGTCTGCACCGAGCGCCGGAAGTGCGCCGTGGACGTGAAGTGCGGCGGCAGACCCGCCGAGGGCCAGCCGGACCAGGCCATCGCCCGCCAGCTGGCATGGCCGGTGTCACGGCCGCCCCAGAACGGCGAGTTGGCGGCCAGCGCGATCAGCGTGGGCAGCCAGGGTCTGATCCGGTTGGACACGGCCACCGCCGTGTCCACGTCGAGCGTGCCGATGTGGATGTGGCGGCCGCAGCTGACGAGGGTGTCGGTGAGCGCGCCGAAGCGGCGGTGCTGCTCGCGCTGGCGCGGCTCGTCGTCGGTCAGGTGCAGCGGCCCTTCCACGGCGATGACCGGCGAGGGGGCGGCCAGCAGTCGGCAGCCGTGGGCGCGGGCGGCCCGGCCGACGGTGCGCCGCAGGGCGGCGAGCTCGGCGCGCAGCGAGGCCGCCGAGTGGGCTATCGGGGTGGATATCTCCACCTGGTAGCGGGTGCCCTCCGGGTGGAGTTCGCCGGGCAGTCCGTCGGCCGTCGCCAGGACCAGCGGGGCGGCGGGGACCACCCGGAAGCTGCGGGCGTCGACGAGCAGGAACTCCTCCTCCACGCCGACGGTGAGGGGGACGGTGGTGCGCACCGTGTTCTGCGTCGTGCCGGTGCTCGTGGTGCTGTTGCCAGGTTCGATCACTACGCCTCCCTGGACATACGAGTCTTTTCATCATGAGCCGAACACGAGGGGAGGAGCGCACGACGATTCGGTCAAATGTCCGGTGATAGTGGCGAGTTACCGGTAATACGCCACCCGGTTCGGGAGGCCGGAGCCGGGTGTGGCGACTGTTGCCGGTGTGTGAAGGGGCCAAAAATCCCGGAGTGCGGCGGACGGTCGGTGGTTATCATCCGACGTGCCCCGGACGACCGCCCCACCCCAGCTCTGGCAGCGAATATTCGCCGACCTCACCCCGCTCAGCGCGTCCGCCGACTACCGGCGGCTGTGGTTCGGCGGAACCATCTCCTGGGTCGGTCAGGCGATGACCGTCCTCGCGATCTCGCTCCAGGTCTACGACATCACCGGGTCCAGCTTCTCGGTCGGACTCGTCGGGCTCTTCTCGCTGGTTCCGCTCGTCGTCTTCGGCCTCTACGGCGGAGCGATCGCCGACACCGTGGACCGGCGCAAGCTCGGTCTCTACAGCTCGATGGCGGCCGCCGCGTTGTCGGTCGTGCTCGCCGCCGCCGCGCTGCTCGACTACCACCGTGTCTGGTTCCTGTACGCCGTCGTCGCACTCCAGGCGGTCTGCGGGGCTCTGACCGGCCCGGCCCGGTCCGCCATGATCCCGAGGCTGCTCCCGGTCGAGCAGTTGCCCGCCGCCAATGCCCTGAACTCCGTGACCATGACCTTCGGGTCGATGGTCGGCCCGGCCTTCGGCGGGTTCATCGTCACCGTCGCGGGCTACGAGGCGGCCTACCTGATCGATGCCGTCACCTTCACCGCCGCGCTCTACGCGATGTGGAAGCTGCCGTCGATGAAGCCCGACCGGGCCGAAGGCGCGCGGGGCCGGGCCTCCGTCCTCGACGGCCTGCGCTTCCTCGGCACCCGACCGAACATCCGGATGACCTTCTTCTCCGACCTGGCCGCCATGGTGCTCGCCCAGCCCCGGGCGCTGTTCCCGGCCATCGCCGGGCTCTGGTACGGCGGCGGTCCCGGCACGGTCGGTCTGCTGGTCGCCGCCATGGCCGCCGGGGCGCTGCTCGGCGGGCTGTTCTCCGGCTGGCAGGGCCGTATCCGCCGGCACGGGCTGGCGATCCTGCTCGCCGTCGCCGGCTGGGGGCTGGCCGTGGCGGTGTTCGGGATCACCCGGAACCTGTGGCTCGGCATGTTCTTCCTGGCCCTGGCCGGGTACGCGGACACCGCCTCGATGGTGTTCCGCACCACCATGCTCCAGGCCGCCACCCCCGACGACATGCGCGGCCGCCTGCAGGGCGTCTTCATCATCGTCGTCGCGGGCGGACCCCGGCTCGGTGACTTCCTCGCCGGGACCACCGCCGACCTGATCTCCCCGACCGTGGCCGTCACGGGCGGCGGGCTGGTCTGCGTCCTGGTGCTGGGTCTGCTCGCGCTCCGATGGCGGAACTTCGCCCGGTACGACGCCCGCTCCCCGGAGGCGTAGTGGCGTAGTCGCCGGTCCGGTCGGGGCGGCCGGGCGCGCCGGGGGCGGGCGCGCGCCGGGGCGTCTCCTCGGGCGCCGAACGTGGCGAGGGGTCGGAACGTCGGGCGGCAGTGCGTTCGGCGCCCTGCGGGGAGCGCCCCGGCATACACCCGCCCCCGACACGACAGGCGGCCGGGCTACGCGTCCACCGGCTCCCGGGTGCGCTCGCCGCCCTCGGAGCCGGTGTTGGCGGTGCCGGCCGGCTCGAACAGCAGGATCTGCGCCTCCTCGTCCGCGGCCGGGCAGTGCTCGACCCCGCGCGGGACCACGTACATCTCTCCGGGGCCCAGGACCACGTCCCCGTCGCGCAGGTGGAGCGTCAGGGTGCCGCCGACCACCAGGAAGAGCTCGTCGGTGTCCGCATGGGTGTGCCAGACGAATTCGCCCTGGAGCCGGGCGACCTTGACCTCGTAGTCGTTGACGCGGGCGATGCGCCGCGGGGCCCACCGTTCGGTGAAACCGGCCAGTTTCTCGGCGATGTTGACCTTGTGTGTCGTCATGCGGACAGCCTGTCGCCCCGCCCGCGGGCGGTCTTGTACGTTCCTGACATGGCCGCGATACGTCCGCGCAGCACCGTGTCCGCGTGGCAGCCGTCGGTGCCCGGCATCGCCGAGGTCTTCCACGCCCGGTTCACCGACCACGCCTATCCGACGCACGTGCACGACACCTGGGCGCTGATGATCCTGGACGGCGGGCGGGTCGACTTCGCCCTGGACCGTGAGCGCCACGGCGTCGGGCTCCGGAACTCCGTGATCCTGCTGCCGCCCGGGGTGGCCCACGACGGGCGGACCGTCACCGAGGCCGGGTTCCGCAAGCGCGTCCTCTACCTCGACACCTCCGTCCTGCCCGAAGGTCTGACCGGGGCGGCTGTCGACGCCCCGCTGCTGCTCGACCCGGCGCTGCGCGAGCGCGTGCACGGCCTGCACGTGGCGCTGGGCGCGCCGGAGCTGCCGGCCGGGGCGGTCGAGCGGCTGGAGGCCGAGTCGCGGCTGGCCTTCGTACGGGAACGGCTGCACCGGTGGCTCGCGGGCCGCGCGCCGACGGCGTACGGGGCGCCGGGCGCGCGCCTCGCCGTACGGCTGCGCGAGCTGCTCGACGCGCGGGTGACCGAGGGGATCGGCCTGGAGGAGGCTTCGGCGGAGCTGGGCCATGTCCATCCCACCCACCTGATCCGGAGCTTCACGGCGGCGTACGGGCTGCCACCGCACGCGTACCTGACCGGGCGGCGGGTGCAGCTGGCCCGGCGGCTGCTGCTGGCGGGGATGCGGCCGGCGGAGGCGGCGACGGCCGCGGGCTTCTACGACCAGGCGCACCTGACCCGGCACTTCGGGCGGCACGTGGGGACCAGCCCGGCGCGGTTCGCCCGCTCCGGCCCGGTGTGAAGGCCAGGGGGAAGTCCTGCGGGAGAACTGCGGTGGCGCTACTGGAGCCAGCCGCGCTGGGCCGCCTTCAGTCCGGCCTCGAACCGGCTCGACGCGTCCAGGCGCTCCATGAGCCCCGCCATCTGCCGCCGCACGCTGCGGGCGGAAATGCCCAGCCGACGCCCCGCGACCTCGTCGGTGAGGCCGGACGCGAGCAGCGTGAGCAGCTCCTGCTCCGCCGTACTGAGACCGGTACGGGTGTCCTTGGAGCGGTCGGCGCCGAGCGGGACCGCGGAGTGCCACGTCTGCTCGAACAGGGCGACCAGGGAGGCGACGACCCCGGCTTCGCTGATGCAGATCGCGCCGCGCTTCGTGTCGGCCGGGTCGATCGGCACGACGGCGACCCGGCGGTCGAAGACGAGCATGCGCGGCGGGAGCGTCGGACAGGTGCGCACCATGCCGCCGCGCTCGGTCGTCCACCGCGCATACGCGAGCGTGGCGGGGTCGTGCCGCACGCTGTCCTGGTAGAGCGTCAGGATGGAGATCCCCCTGCTCAGGGCGGCGTCGTCGAGCGGTCTGGACGCGTCGAGGCTGGCCTGGGACTGGGCTCCGCCGGGCATCACCGAGAGGCACTCGCCGGACATCTCCCGGGCGAGGCCCTCCAGTCGCGCCTGGATGGCGTCGAGGCCGACCAGGCGCTCGCTGGTCGCGGTCCGGGTGGCGGGGCGGAGGTCGGCGTACTCGGCGATCGCCCGTGCGGCCGCGGCCTTGCCGAGCTCGAGGTCCTGCCGCCGGCGCAGGAGTTCCTCCTCCTGGCGCCGCAGGAGCAGTTCCAGGCCCACCTCGGGGCTGACCGGCCGCATCTCGCCCAGGACGTCCCGGGAGGCGCGCAGCAGTCTCAGGTCGGCGAGCTTGTCCAGGGCGTCGCGCACGGTGCTTTCCGGTACGCCCAGTTGGTCGCAGAGATCCTGCACGCTGCCCTCCGGGTGGGCCAGCATCGCCCGGTACACCGCTTCCACCCCGCGGTCGAGCCCCAATACATCCAGCATCCGCCAGCCCCCCAGCCATGCGACGATTACAATCGCCACAACCTTACGGGCCACCCCACAGGGCAACAAACGGTCTGACGGCTTCCAGCCAACGAATGGCCCAACCGGTGAGCCGAGCGGTGGATGGTGCAGCTAGTAAAATCGCCATCAGGGTTGGGGGGTATCGTGTTTTCCCGACGGATCGGAGCTGGCTGGGATGGACGCAGGACCAGGTGGAGGCCGCGAGCACCCGCCGTCGTTGCCCGACCGCGCTCACAAGATCTCCGAGCGGCTCGACGGGCTGATCCTCCAGGAGGCCGCGCGGGCGGGAGGGAAGTCCCCCGCCTACCGGGAGCTGGCCGACCGGGTCAACCGGATCGCCGGACGCAGCGTCATCTCCCGCGACACGATCCGCAATCTGCACCAGGCCACCACGCAGAAGGGCCAGTCCCCGAACCCCACCGTGGAGACCCTGGACTGGCTGGGCCTCGCGTTCGGGATCCGCTGCGGGGCGACCTACTTCCTCGACGATGCCAAGGCCGCCGTCGTGGACGAGCAACTGCTCGCCCTGGACGCGCTGGCGAACATCCGGGCGGCCGCCGGTAACGCCGGCGTCATCGGGCTCGCACAGCGCGCCTCGGGTCTGTCCGACAACAGCCTCCACATGTTGGCCGCGCTCGCGGACCGACTGAGCGCACTCGAGGCGGAGGCGGCCGGGGACGGCGGCGGCGGCGCCCCGACCGGATCTCCCAAGAAGGCTGCTGAGAAAGATCGTTAGTAGTCTGAGGGCGTCGCACGGACCGCTGACCTACTGCTGACCGAAGGATTCGCTGCCGCCATGCCTGTACCGCGGGGTCTGCGAAGACGGTGCGAGGGCATCCTGGCCGAGATCGAGCTGCCCGACCCGTTCACGGTCGACTCCTTCCGGGACGCACTCGCCCGCCACCGCGGACGTCCGATCGTGATGGAGCCGCTGCCCGATCTCGGATTCGCCTCACCGTGCGGGGCGTGGATCGCCCTGCCCAGCCTGGACGTCATCTTCTACGAGCAGAAGACCAGTCCGGCCCACCAGGACCTGATCAAGCTCCACGAACTCGGCCACGTGCTGTGCGGCCACACCCACAACGTCGAACTGGCCCAGCTCGCACAGGCACTCTCCGAACTGACCCCGGACCTCGTCGTACGGACGCTCGGCGCCGCGCGCACCAACTTCGCCTCCGTCGAGGAACAGGAGGCCGAGATGATCGCCGTGCTCCTGGCCGACCTCGCCGGCGCCGATCGGGTCGGCACCCCGTCCTCGCGCCGGCTGGCCACCAGCCTTGCCCACCCGGTGCGCCGTCTGCGCCGCTGGCGGGGCAACTGATGTACTCGATATACCACTTCACCCTGCCCGCCCTCATGTGGGCGATGGTGCTCTGGCGTGCGCCCTCCGCCCTGGGCGGCACGCGCGCCTCCCGGTTCCTGTGGGGTTTCCTCGCCGCGATCGCCGTCGCACTGACGACCAGGCCGCTCGAGGTGGACCAGGTCATCCGGACCCTCACCGGGTCCCCGGACCTGTCCGTGCTGGTCAAACACCTCGCCGGGCTGGCGTCGAACTACTGCGTCCTGGAATACGTGATCGCGGTCCACGGCCGCGGACCGCAACGGGCGCGGGACACGTGGCTGCGCCTCGTCGCAGTGGTGGCCGCCGCACTGGCCCTCACCGTGCTGTTCGTCTTCTTCTTCGAGCACGACCCCGGTGCTCCGCCGACCCGGGTGACCGACGCCCACCTCGGCGACCCGGCGGTGCGCCTGTACGAGAGCATCGTCTACGTCTACCTCGGCATCGCCACGGCCCTCTCGGCGAAGCTCTTCTGGTCGAACCGCCGCAGCGTGCCCGCGGGACTCCTGCGCGCCGGAGTCGTGTGCCTGGCCGGCGGCGGCGCGATGGGCTTCGTCTACACCATGTACCGGGTGGTGTTCCTCGCCCACCAGGAGAGCCGGCCGGACGTCCCGGGGCGCGGAACCCCCGATGCCGTTTCCGAGATCCTCCCGGTGATCTCCCTCCTCCTCATCCTCGTGGGTGTGGGCCTGCCGCCGCTGCGGACGCTCGTCCGCTACGTCGGCGACCAGTACGCGCTGTGGCGCCTGCACCCGCTGTGGTCGGACCTGCTCCACGCCGTCCCGTCGGTCGCGTTCGGACCGCGCATGGGCCGGACGCGCGACCTGTTCGTCACAGGGGACCGGACCCTCGACGTGGCCCACCGGGCCTTCGAGATCCGCGACGCCTGCCTCGTCCTCCGGGACCGGTCCGCGGTGACGGGGGCGGAGCAGCCCGTGGAGGCCCCCGGCCACGCACACCCCGGAGGTGGGGCGCCGACCGCCCGGGCGGAGGCGGAGTGGCTGTTCTCGGTGCTCCATGGGGAGCCGGACGCCTGCCGAGCCCCCGCGCCGCCCCCGGCCCACAGCAGGACGCCCGCCGAGGAGGTGGCCTGGCTGCTCAAGGTCGCCTCGGCCTACGGGCAGTTGCCCCGCGGGGGCGCCCAGGCGGTGCGGCGGGCGGCGGGCCAGGAGGTCCGGTAGGGGGCATCGCCGCAGGTCGGCAGGGGCCGCATCCTGATGCGGCCAGTCCTAATGCTGACGTCCGCATCGCCTTCCCCGGGGTCTTCCGGGTCGGCAGGATAGTGCTCACCGGAACGGCGGGGGAGGCAACTCCCGGCCGGACCCGGGGGCCACGGCGCCAACCGCCGGTCCCGAACTTCCTGCTCACGTCACACCCGGGGGAAACCGCCATGTCCACGACCGCCCGCCTACTCGCCACCGTCTTCGCCGCCTCGGTCCTGTCCGGTGTGGCGGCCCCCCTCGCGTCGGCGGCCACGACGGCGACGGACCCGAAGGGCATCGGCTGGGACGTGGTCCCGGCCCACGCGACGGTGTCCGTGTCCGCGGCGGGCGCGTCGGACAACGGCATCGGCTGGGACTGACCCCGCGGTGCTGCCCGTCCATCTCACCTTGATGCCGACGGGAGGAACCCTGCCGACCGACCACCAGGCACACGCCCTGGTCGACGCCCTGTGGGCCCACGCCACACCCGACTGCGGCATGGAACACATCAGGGCCCGCACACATCCGGACGGCATCGGGATCGTCCTCTTCATCCGCGCCGCCCGCACCGACATCGCACAGGCCAAGGTCCGTCGCCTCGTCGTCGACACGCTCGCCTCGGGCGGCACCGGAGTCCACGGCTACTCCGTCACGTTCCACCCCTGATCGAGGCCCCGCGCATCGCGGTCCGCCCGCCCCGTCGAGGGTCGGCCGGCCTCTCTCCCTCTGTCTTCCTTCGCTCTTCCCGCTCTTCCCGGCTCTTCCAACGGCGCCCAGGCCCATCGGCCGGCCCGTCCATCAGCCCTGCCTTCCAGGAGACTTCATGCCCAGCAAGTCCAACGTGGCCCGCGCCACCGGCACCCTCGTGGCCCTCTCCCTCGCCACGGCCGTCCTCGCCTCCGCACCCGTCAACGCCGCCCAGGTGGACGCGCCGTCCGCCGCGGCCGTCGCGGCGGCCGCGGCCACCGCGGACGTCGAGCGTCCGCAGGGCAAGCCGGAGCCCCTCAAGACCGAGGGGGCCGGCAAGAGCACCTTCTCCGGCGCGGCGGCCGCGCAGAGCGCCGGCGCCCCCATCACCCGCAGTTCGGTCATCGCCCGGGCCAAGACCTGGGTCGACGCCCAGGTCCCGTACAGCATGAACAACTACCGCGACGGCTACCGCACCGACTGCTCCGGCCTGGTCTCCATGGCCTGGAACCTCGGCACCAGCGCCTGGACCGGCAACCTCGACACCTTCGCGGACCGCATATCGAAGAACGACCTGCGCAAGGGCGACATGCTGCTCTTCCACAACCCCTCCAACCCGGAGCGCGGTTCGCACGTCACCATCTTCGAGCAGTGGACCGACTCGTCCCACACGTCCTACATCGGCATCGAGCAGACACCTCCGCACGCCGTGCGACGCGTCATCCCCTACGCCTACTTCAACAACTCCAGCTCCTACATCCCCTACCGCTACAAGAACATCATCGAGGACGCCAAGCCGACGAATGCGGGTGTGTATCGGCCGGCGGAGTCGAAGTTCTATGTGGCGGACCGTGCCGGTGGTGTGTACGGGTGGTCGGGTTTCGGTGTTCCGGGTGACAAGCCGTTGACGGGTGACTGGAACGGTGACGGCCAGGACACGTTCGGTGTTTATCGTCCGGGGGATCAGACGTTCCATCTGAGCAATGACAATGCCACGGCTGCGGTGTCGGTGACGTACGGGAGTCCTGGGGACGTTCCGCTGGTGGGTGACTGGGACGGTGACGGCAAGAAGTCGATCGGTGTGTACCACCCGGCGGACCAGACGTTCTACCTGAGCAATGACAACCGGGTTGCCGCTTATGCGATTCAGATGGGTGTCGGTGGTGACACCCCGATGACGGGTGACTGGAACGGTGATGGCAAGGACACGATCGGTGTGTATCGAGGTTCGGACCAGACGTTCTATCTGACGGATTCTCAGAACAGTGCGCCGGTGGACCATCAGGTCAGGTTCGGTAATCCGGGGGACATTCCGATCAAGGGTGACTGGAACGGGGACGGCACGGACAAGGTCGGTGTCTACCAGATCGCCGGTTCTGACTTCGTCGGTGCCGGCAAGGACTCCGACCAGGCCATCTACAACGTCCGGTTCGGCGTTCCCGGCGACGTCCCGATCACCGGCCAGTGGTGACGGGCGACCACACGGAGCCCCGTTCGGTGCGGAGCCGCGCGCTCCGCACCGGACGGCGCCGCCGTGCCCGGGCAGTCGCCGCCGGACTGGGGGCAGCCATGGTGCTGGCCCTGCCGGCCGCAACGGCGGACGCGGCGTCCGTCGCGACGTGGGACAAGGTCGCCCAGTGCGAGAGCACCGGCGACTGGAACTACTACAAGTCCGGCCACCCGTACTTCGGAGGTCTGCAGATCTCCCTGCCGACCTGGCGGGCCTACGGGGGCGAGCAGTACGCGAGCTACCCGCACCAGGCGACCAAGAAGCAGCAGATCCTCACGGCCGAGAAGATCCTCGCCGGTCAGGGACCAGGAGCCTGGCCCAACTGCGGTCGGTCGAACGGCCTCGGCAGCGATCACGCGGATCCGTACCCGGCGCCCAGCCACAAGGCATCCAACGCGGGTGTGTATCGGCCGGCGGAGTCGAAGTTCTATGTGGCGGATCGTGCCGGTGGTGTGTACGGGTGGTCGGGTTTCGGTGTTCCGGGTGACAAGCCGTTGACGGGTGACTGGAACGGTGACGGCCAGGACACGTTCGGTGTTTATCGTCCGGGGGATCAGACGTTCCATCTGAGCAATGACAATGCCACGGCTGCGGTGTCGGTGACGTACGGGAGTCCTGGGGACGTTCCGCTGGTGGGTGACTGGGACGGTGACGGCAAGAAGTCGATCGGTGTGTACCACCCGGCGGACCAGACGTTCTACCTGAGCAATGACAACCGGGTTGCCGCTTATGCGATTCAGATGGGTGTCGGTGGTGACACCCCGATGACGGGTGACTGGAACGGTGATGGCAAGGACACGATCGGTGTGTATCGAGGTTCGGACCAGACGTTCTATCTGACGGATTCTCAGAACAGTGCGCCGGTGGACCATCAGGTCAGGTTCGGTAATCCGGGGGACATTCCGATCAAGGGTGACTGGAACGGGGACGGCACGGACAAGGTCGGTGTCTACCAGATCGCCGGTTCTGACTTCGTCGGTGCCGGCAAGGACTCCGACCAGGCCATCTACAACGTCCGGTTCGGCGTTCCCGGCGACGTCCCGATCACCGGCCAGTGGTGACGGATCACCGCACCCGGTACTGACCTTTCACCCAGCAGTTCCGCCTCCCCGGGTCCCGCTGATCCCAGCGGGCCCCGGGCCCCGCGCTGCCCACACAGGAGACCTCCATGTCACGTGCACGTGTTTCTCTGCCGCCCCTCGGGCGGGGCCTCGCCGTACTGGTTGCGACAGCAGCCGTCTTCGGCCCGGCCACCGTGTCGGCCCAGGCGGCGGCGCCCACCTCCGGCTCCAAGGCGGTGACCTTCCAGGGGCACCGGTTCGAGGTTCCCGCCGACTGGGAGGTCGTCGACCTCGCAGCCGATCCGACCGCCTGCGTCCGGTTCGACCGCCACGCCGTCTACCTCGGCACCCCCGGCACGCAGCAGAACTGCCCGTCACGACTGGTGGGACGGACCGAAGCGCTGCTCGTGGAGCCCGACACGTCCGGCGAAGCGGCGCGGGGCGGCACCACGGTGTCCGAGGCCGATCGCGAGATCGCCGGAGGGGCCCGGGGCATCCGCGTCACGGCGACCTATGCCGAAGACCAGTCCCTGGTCCGCAAGATCCTCACTGGTGCCGGCATATCGGCCTCGGCCCCGAAGAGCAAGGCGCGCGCCTCCGCGGCGCCGGCCGCGCAGCCGGAGGCGTCGGCGTCCGCAACCGCCGCCACCTCGTCGGCCGCACTGACGAACTACACCGGCAAGGGGTTCGACGCCTGTGCCGCCCCGGACTCCGCGACCATGAACGCGTGGAAGGCGCACTCTCCTTACAACGCGGTCGGCATCTACATCGGTGGCCGCAACCGGGCGTGCGCGCAGAAGAACCTCACCGCCTCGTGGGTCCAGCAGCAGGCATCGGCCGGCTGGCGCTTCATGCCGATCTACGTCGGTGCCCAGGCGAGCCAGATCACCTCGCCCGCGGCCGAGGGGCGCAGCGCCGCGGACGACGCGGTGAACCAGGCCGCGGCCCTGGGGCTCGGGCCCGGAGCGCTGCTGTACTACGACATGGAGGCGTACAACAAGAACTACTCGGCCAACGTGCTCGGCTTCCTGTCCGCCTGGACCGAACAGCTCCACGCCCGCGGCTACAACTCGGCGGTCTACAGCAGCTCCTCGTCCGGAATCGCCGACCTGGCCGCCCACAGGGGCAGCCACACGATGCCCGACGTCGTCTTCAGCGCCTACTGGAACGGTGTCGCCGACACCAACGACCCGGCGCTGCCCGGCGGGGCGTGGGCCAACCATCAGCGCGTCCACCAGTACACCGGAAACGTGACGGAGACCTGGGGCGGCAAGCAGATCCAGATCGACCAGGACTACATGGACGTCGCGCTGGCAGAGACCCGCAAGCCGACGAATGCGGGTGTGTATCGGCCGGCGGAGTCGAAGTTCTATGTGGCGGATCGTGCCGGTGGTGTGTACGGGTGGTCGGGTTTCGGTGTTCCGGGTGACAAGCCGTTGACGGGTGACTGGAACGGTGACGGCCAGGACACGTTCGGTGTTTATCGTCCGGGGGATCAGACGTTCCATCTGAGCAATGACAATGCCACGGCTGCGGTGTCGGTGACGTACGGGAGTCCTGGGGACGTTCCGCTGGTGGGTGACTGGGACGGTGACGGCAAGAAGTCGATCGGTGTGTACCACCCGGCGGACCAGACGTTCTACCTGAGCAATGACAACCGGGTTGCCGCTTATGCGATTCAGATGGGTGTCGGTGGTGACACCCCGATGACGGGTGACTGGAACGGTGATGGCAAGGACACGATCGGTGTGTATCGGGGTTCGGACCAGACGTTCTATCTGACGGATTCTCAGAACAGTGCGCCGGTGGACCATCAGGTCAGGTTCGGTAATCCGGGGGACATTCCGATCAAGGGTGACTGGAACGGGGACGGCACGGACAAGGTCGGTGTCTACCAGATCGCCGGTTCTGACTTCGTCGGTGCCGGCAAGGACTCCGACCAGGTCATCTACAACGTCCGGTTCGGCGTTCCCGGCGACGTCCCGATCACCGGCCAGTGGTGACGGATCACCGCACCCGGTACGGTGCCGCCCCGCACCTTCCACGCGATGCCCGCAGAGAGAACTCTGCGGGCATCGCCCGTCAGTGATCCCGCCGGCGACCAGGTAGCACTGCTAGGCCGGGCCGACGATGCCGCGGGCGACCCCCAGGGCCACCAGGTCCTGGGGGCGGACGCGCAGTTGGTCCGCCGTGGCGGGGGCGGCCGACGGGGGCCGCTTGAGGATGGCCGCCGCCAGTTCCGGGGCGATCACCGAGAAGTAGCTGTCCGGGGTGACCCAGGTGTTCCCCGGCGCGGCCAGCGCGAGGGCGCCGCCCGAGCCGCCCTCGCCGATCAGCAGGGTGGTGACGGGGACGGTGACCGCGGCCAGCGCCGCGAAGGTGTCGGCGATGGCCGCGCCCGCGCCGGCGTGTTCGGCGGCGGCGTCGTTGGCCGCGCCCGGGGTGTCGACCAGGGTGAGTACGGGGATGCCGAGCCGGTCCGCGAGCCGGATGACGCGGGCGGCCGTACGGTAGCCCGCCGGGCGGGTGGCGGTGCCGCACTGGGCGGCGTAGGCGACGGCGCGGCCCTCGCGCAGCCCGAATCCGCACAGCATGCCGGGGTCGGTGCCGCCCGCCCGGTCCCCGGAGAGCGGCAGGCGGAGCTCGAAGTACGCGTCCAGGTAGGCGGCGGCGTGCGGCCGGTCGGGGTGCCGGGCCTGCCTGACGGCGTCCCAACCGGTCCGCGGCGGTGTCACGTCGGCGAGCGCGGCCGGCGGTTCGACCGGCCCACCGGGGCGGGGCGCGGCCAGCACGCGGAGCCAGTCGGCGAGGGCGCCCGGCAGTTCGGCGGCGGGCACCACGGCGTCCACGTGACCGGCGTCGTACTGGCCCTCGGCGCAGTAGGCCGCCGGATCCGCGTCCGCCGGACGCACCCGGGACCCGGCGAAGCCGACCTGGGCCCCGGGGAGCGCGAGGACGACGTCGGCCCCGGCCCCGAGGGTCGCCCAGCCGCCGCCCGTGGTCGGATCGCGCAGGACGGCGAGCTGGGGGAGCCCGGCGGCCCGGGTCAGGACGCATTGGCGGGCCACGCGCTGGAGCTGGGTGAGCGCGAGCATGCCCTCCTGCATCCGGGAACCGCCGGTGGCGATGAGCGAGACGAGGGGGAGGCGGTGCTCGCGGGCATGGGCGTACGCGGCTTCGAGCCGGTCCCCGGTGCGCTGCCCCAGCGAGCCGCCCAGGAAGCCGAACTCGAAGGAGATGACGGTGGCTTCGTGGCCGCCCACCAGGGCGGTGCCGGTGACCACGGACTCCTGCTCGCCGGTGCGCTCGGCGGCGCGGGCCCGGGAGCCGTCGTAGCCGGTCCACTCCAGGGGGCCGTCGGTGGGGGACACCCGCAGGGGCGCGGGGAGTTCGGTGAAGGTGCCGGGGTCGGTCACGGAGGCGATGGCCTCGCGGGCCGAGAGGCGGGTCGTCACGGGGTCACCCCAGGTCGGGTCGTCGGTCGGCGGTCGTCGGTCTACGCTCGTCGAAGTCGTGTACGGGCGACAGTACTTGGACGCGGTGGTGCCGCGGCGCGCCCGGCGCCGGATCCGGACGGCGTCGGTCAGCGCTCGGGTCCGTGCCGCAGGTGGGTCTCCAGGGCCGGGCCCGTCTCGATGCTGTTCTCGTCGAGCGCGTTGGCGATGCGCAGGCGGCCGGCGTCGAAGACGAACTCCACCGCCAGGGTGCCCGCCGCCAGGTCACGGCCCGCCGGCCGCCATTCGATCAGCGCGAGGTCGCGCAGCTCCTGGCCGACGAACGGTTCGAGGCGCGCGTCACGGTGCGACCACTCGGGCGTCAGCCCGGCCTCGTCCCAACCCGTGATCACCTCCGTGGTCCGGATGGTGCCCCAGCCGATCGAGAGCTCGTCGAACTTCGTGTGGCAGACCTCGACCCGGGTTCCGTCGAAGTCGAGCACCACCGGGCAGTCCGCGTACCAGTCCCCGTCCTCGGCGAACCGCACCAGGGCGAACCCCGTCAGCCGGCGGCCGACGAGCGCCGCCAGCCGGGCACCGTGCGCCTGCCGGACCGCCTCGATCCCGACCAGGAAGGACGGCTCGAAACCGGAGATCCCCATCACGGGAGCGGGAGGGCGATCTTCACCGCGTACGCGGCGACCAGGCCGTAGCCGAGGCGGAAGGTCCAGACGCGGGCGCGGTCCGGGATGCGGGTCCCGGCGAGGGAACCGAGTGCCACGAGGGCCTGCTGCCACAGGAGCGAGGCGGCGCCGACACCGATGAGGAACGCGGCGCCGGCCGTTCCGGTGCCCAGGGCGGCGCCCTGCGCGGTGGTGAGCGCGGCGAAGTAGAGGGCGGTGGTGGGGTTGAGGGCGGTCAGTCCGACGTACCGGGCGAAGGCCTTCCCGGGCCGCGCCCGCACGAACACGCCCGCCTGCCCGACGCCGGCACCGCCCCCGGCGTCGGCGTCGGCGGTGTCCTGGCCCAGGACCGCGCCGGAGTCGGAGGAGTCGGAGTCGGGTCCGGCTCCGGGCCGGCGGGCTCCGGACAGGCCGTGCGCCGCGATGACCAGCAGGATCACCGCCGAGGCCAGCCGGACCCAGGCCTCGACCGGGGAGATGTGGGAGGCCACCCAGGGCCCCAGGGCGGTGGCGAGGGCCGCGTAGCCGAGGTCGACCGCCGCGATTCCCGCGGCCGCGGCCACGGCCGTGCGGCGGTCGCGCATCGCCTCCTGCAGCAGCAGCACGCTCATCGCCCCCATGGGCATCGCCACGCCCAGGCCCGCGGCCGCGCCCGCCAGCGTCGGTGACATCAGTTCGTTCATGGGGCGAGCGTCGGGCCGGGCCGTCGGGGGATGAGCGCGAATACCGGGCTCGGCTGAGAGAATCGCGGTATGGACCGCCTCGACAGGGAAATCCTCGGCATCCTGCAGCAGGATGCGCGGATCTCGTACAGGGATCTGGGCGTCCGCGTCGGCCTCAGCGCCAACGCCACCGCCGACCGGGTGCGACGCATGCGCCGCGAGGGGGTGATCCGCGGCTTCACCACGATCGTGGACCCGGCCGCCGACACCGCCGGCGGGCTCGTCGTCTTCATCGACGTCACCCTGCGTCAGGACACCACCAACGAGGAGTTCGAGCGGCAGGTCGCCAAGCTCTCCGGGATCACCGAGGTCGTGCACGTGACGGGGGAGCACGACTACCTCGTCCGCGCGCGGGCCGCCGATCCCGCCGCCCTCGACGGGCTGCTCCGCCGGATGAAGCGGGAGGCGGGGGTGGCTCAGTCCAACACCCGGATCGCACTGCGCGCGGCCACCCGACCGGACCGGCCCTGAGGAGGCGGCGGCCAAGGGGACGGAGGAGGCGTCAGGGCACCCGGCCGCCGCGTAGCAGTGGACGGTCACCGTGTGCTCCGGGCTCCACCGCTGCTCGACCGTGGCCAACCGTTCCCGGCCCAGGCGTTCGTACAGGGCCACCGCCGAGGGGTCCGAGGCCGCGACGTCGAGCACGGGATGCGGAGCGCGCTCCCGCGCCTCCCGCACCGCCCGCTCCATCAGGAGCGCACCGATCCGATGGCCTCGTGCGGCCGGAGCGACGAACGGGCGGCCGACCACGGCGGCCGCCGCACTGCTCACACCCTCGCGCCCGCTCCACAGCGCGGGCGCCGCGTCGTCCGCCTCACCGCGGGAGAGGCCGATGTGACCCACGATCCGCCCGTCCAACTCCGCCACCCACGCCGCGAGGTCACAGGGCCGACTCCCACGTCATCGTCGTGCCCCGCGCGCCCGATTCCGTGCGGCCGTCGTCCGCCACCGTCAGGCGGACCCGGGACGGGCTCGCGTCCACCTGTACGTCGATGAAGGTGATCTCGCCGCGCCGGTGCGCCGCGGCCAGCGCGCCGCGCAGGGCCCCGAGCAGCTCGACCGCCACCGGATCCGGCAGCAGGGCGTCCACCGCTCCCGCGAAGTGCACCGACGGCTGGAAGCCGAGCACGGCCGCCGCCCCGCCCGTCTCGCGCAGCACCCGCCCCCGGAAGGTCGTCGGGGCGTCGGTCGGCGGTTGTTGGAGGGCGAAGATGGCCGTCCGGACCTCCTGGATGGTGGAGTCCAGCTCGTCCACGGCCCGGCTGAGCTCGTCGCCCACGCTGTCTCCCGACGGGGCGTTCGCGGCCCGCCGCCGGGTGCTCTCCAGCATCATCTCGGTGGCGAAGAGCCGCTGGACCACGAGGTCGTGCAGGTCCCGCGCGATCCGGTCGCGGTCCTCGTACACGGCCAACTGCTCCCGGTCGTGCTGGGCGTCCGCCAGTACGAGGGCCAGTGCGGCCTGGGAGGCGAACTGCGAGGCGAGCAGCCGGTCCACCGCGTCGTACGCGGGGCCGCCCCGGTCGCGGGGCAGGGCCAGGGTGCCGATCAGCTGGCCGCCGCTCTGCAGCGGAAGCATCATGGAGGGCCCGAACCGCTCGCGCACGTGCGTGGTCATCCGGGGATCCGTCGCCGAGTCGTCGATGAAGACGGGCTCGCCGCCGAGGAGTTGGACCAGCACCGGCGAACCGGGGGCGATCGCCGTCCCGACCAGGTCCCCGGGGTCGCCCTGGGTGGAGGCGGCCACGATCTCCATGCCGCCCTCGGGGGTCGGCTGGAGCACCACCCCGGCCGCGGCGTCCGCCAGCAGTCGCGCCCGTTCGGCCACGCACCTCAGGGCGTCCGCCGCCGGGCGTCCGGCGAGCAGGGCCGTGGTCACGGCGGCGGCGCCGTCGATCCAGCGCTCCCGGCGGCGCGCGGTCTCGTACAGCCGGGCGTTGCCGATCGCTATGCCCGCCTGCGAGGCCAGGACGCGCAGCAGGGCGAGGTCCTCGTCCGTGAAGGGGCCGCCGCCCCGCTTCTCGGTGAGGTAGAGGTTGCCGAACACCTCCGTGTGCACCCGGATCGGTACCCCGAGGAGGCTGTGCATGGGTGGGTGGCCCGGCGGGAAGCCGGCGGCCCGCGGGTCCTGGGTGACGTCGTCCAGGAGCAGCGGGCGCGGATCGCTGACGAGGGCTCCGAGCACGCCGGAGCGCGCGTCCGGCAGGTGCGGGATCGCGGCCCGCTCCTTCTCGGTGAGCCCCGCCGTGAACAGCTGGGTCAGCAGGACGCGCTCGGGGTCGACGACCCCGAGCGCTCCGTACCGGGCCGCGCACAGCTCGGTCGCCGAGTCCACGATGTGCTGGAGGGTGGTGTGCAGTTCCAGCTCGGACCCGACGTTGAGGACGGCTTCCAGCAGCACCGGAAGGCTCGCCCCCTCCTCGTCGGAGTCCGCGGCCTCGTAGATCTCCTCGGTCTCCTCGGATTCCTCGGATCCCTCGGACTCTTTCGGTTCCTGGGGCCTCATTCGGCCAGCGGGTTGAGGACCATCGGGGCGATCTTCCCTTCGAGCATCGCGCCGAGACCGAGTACGGCGCACACGTCCGGCCGTTCCGCGATGGCGACGGGCATTCCGGTGGCGTCCCGCAGCATCTGGTCCAGGCCGGGCAGCAGGGCGCTGCCACCCACCATCATGATCCCCCGGTCCGTCAGATCGGCCACCAGGTCCGGCGGGCAGTCCCGCAGCACCTTGCCGATGCCGTCGAGGACGGCGGTCAGCGGGGTGTAGATGGCGTCCCGTACGGCGGCGGTGTCCACCTGCACGGAGCGGGCCAGTCCGGTGGCCACGTCGCGCCCGTGGATCAGGGTGGAGGCCGGGCCGCCGACGGTGAGGCCGTTGCCGTGGAGGGCCAGTTGCAGCGGCCGGACGGCCTGGCTGGGCAGCATCAGCTCGTGCGCGTGGCGCAGGTGCTGGACGACCGCGTGGTCGATGGCCTCGCCGCCGACCGGGATTCGCTGGGCGGTGACGATGGATCCGAGGGAGAGGACGGCGACCTGGGTGGCCGCGGCCCCGCACACCATGATCATCGTCGCGGTCGGCTGCTCCACGGGGAGTCCGCAGCCGACGGCCGCCGCGATCAGGGTGTCGACCAGTTCGACACGCCGGGCGCCGAGTCCGACGAGGGTCTCCACCGTGGCCCGCTGGGCGAGCGGGTCCGCGTCGTGCGGGGTGCAGGCGGCGGCCCGCAGTCGCGGCTTGCGCCGCAGGGCGCGCCGCAGCTTCTCGCCGAGGAGATGACGCAGCATCCGCTGGGCCATCTCGATGTCGACGACGGTGCCGCCGGAGACGGGGCGGACGACCCGGATGTAGTCGGGTGTGCGGCCGGTCATCCGTTCGGCGAAGGAGCCGACGGCGATGAGTGCACCGGTGCGCGTGTTGACCGCGGCGACGCTGGGTTCGTCGACCACGAGGCCGGCGCCCTTGACGTACACGCGGGTCCTTGCCGCCCCCAGGTCGACGGCGACGTGGCAGCGGCGCAACTGCTCAAGACTGACGGTCACGGCAGATCCTCCCGAGAGCGCTGACGCAAGAGGACCGACGGAAATGTCGGTCACTTTTCATATCATCGCGGGCAATTCGGTCTCATGCCCCGTTGAGATGCTCCGGCCGGGGGGTGCGTCGCGGCTGCATGGGGGTGGATTTCTGTACCGACAGGCAGCACCATGCCCGCACCGCACGCGCTACTCACGCGTAACAAGGTAAAGGGGACCCGATGCTGACGGCCCGACAGGGACTGCGGGCGCTCCCGCCCCTCCCCGCGCTCCTGACCCTGCCGGTGCTCCTGGCGCTCCTGACGCTGTGCCTCGCGCTGCCGGCGGCCTCCCCGGCACAGGCCTTTCCGGCACAGGCCTCCCCGGCACAGGCCTCCCCGGCGCAGGCCTCCGCCGCGCGGGCGGCCTCCCGTAACCCGGTGGTCCTCGTGCACGGCTACAACGCCGATCCGGGGGTCTGGGGAGCGCTGCGCGCGGACCTGCGCGCCGCCGGGTACACGGACGCGGAGCTCTTCTCCTTCGGCTACGACACCCATCGGTCCGTCAACGAGGTCCTCGCCGGGCGGCTCGGCGCGTACGTCGACCAGGTCCGCCGGGAGACCGGCGCCGCCGAGGTCGACGTCGTCTCGCACTCCTTCGGGTCGCTCGTCAGCCGCTGGTACGTGAAGTTCGGCGGCGGCGCGGCCGCCGTGGACCACTGGGTCTCGCTCGCCGGGCCCAACCGCGGCACCTCCACCGCCTGGGCCTGCGCGCTGTGGGACCAGGCGTGCCGGGACATGACCCCTGGGTCGTACGTGGTGAAGAACCTGAACAGCGGGGACGAGACCCCGGGCGCGGTGAAGTACGCGACCTTCTGGTCCCACTGCGACGAGGTCGTCAACCCGGACGACAGCGTCCCGCTGAACGGAGCCACCAACACGCCGGTCGGCTGCCTGGAGCACAACGACCTGCTCGGCGACGACGGCACCTCGGCCGGAGTCCGCGCCTTCCTCGGTAGCTAGGGGGCGTCTTCCAGAGAGAACCGCTGGAGCAGGCCGTAGGTGAACTCCGCCACGCACGGCCGCCCCCGCGCGGCGAAGGCCAGGCGCCAACGGGTCGGCGCGGTGCCCTCCATCGGCCGGACCGGGGCGAAGGCCCGCGCCACCTCGTCCACCGTCGCCGACCAGGGCCGAAGATCGTCCGGCGACTCCAGTACGGGCCCCCGCGCCCCCGGGGCCCGCACCAGCCACTCGTTCCACACCGCCCCGTCCGGCGCGGCCAGCACCTCGAAGCGCAGGTCCGGCCAGAGCGGCAGCGGCCACAGCAGGGCCTCGCACTCCAGATCTCCGATCGTGCGGTGCTCGGCGGACTCCGGCGGGCCGAGCACCGAGCGGTAGCGGGCCAGGGCCCCGCGGGAGCGGGGCGAGCGGAGCATCGCCTGCCAGCGTTTGTTCGCCTCCCGCTGGTCCGCGAGCGAGGCGCCCAGTCTGCGGCGGGCCTCGTCGGCGAGGTCCGGCTGGAAGTCGGCCATCCGCCGCAACAGCACCAACTGGAATCCGCTCGGCCCGAAAGATGTCATGCCGGAAACGATTCCACACAGGATCCTTACGTTCTCGGGATCCGGATGTTGCCGCAGACCACGTAGCCTGCGGGCGCCATGAACTACTGCCACGCATGCCGGAGGCACCTCAACGGCGCACTGGCGTGCGCCGGATGCGGAACCCCCGCCGAGTACCTGATACCCGCCGCGTCCGGTGCCGTGCCGCCCGCCGCGCCCGCTGCCGAGACGCCGTACTCCGGACCTCCGCCCGCGCCGGCCGAGGTCTTCGCCGACTCGCTCGTCGTGCTGTCCGAGTCGAACGAGCGGCGCCCCGGCGCCCGCCGCCGGGCCACGCACCGGCGCCGCCGGCGGACCGTGCTGTCGCTCTCGCTCGGCCTGCTGATCGCGGTCGGGGGCTCGATGGCGGTGGCCCGCATGGCCACCGACGGGGAGCGCACCGACCGGGCCTCGAACGTGGTGCTGACCGACGACGGTCCGCAGCAGCCGGCCCCGGTGCCCGACGCCCCGACGGCCGGCGCGCCGAAGGGGCCCGCGAAGGTCACGGCGAAGGCCACCGTCGCGGGGACGAGGACGGCAGGGGCCGCGGCGCCTTCCGGGGACGCCACGCAGCCGGGTCCGACCGCGTCCGCCCCCGCGCCCGAGACATCGGGCCCGGCCTCCCGCACTCCCGGCCCGGGGCCGACCGTACGGGGAAGCGCGTCGGGGAAGCCCTCGCCGAGCGCCTCCACGAGCACCCAGGCTCCGCCGCCCCCGCCGTCCCCGACGCCGTCCCCCTCGCCGACCAAGGACTGCTGGTTCATCTGCTGGTTCTAGGGATGTCCTGTCGGTCAGGGCGCCCTAAATCGCTGCCGCCGCCGGGGCCTCGTGGTGTGCGGGCGGGGGCGGGGCGTACGGGCCCTGGGTGGCCATCGTGTTCTGCAGGGCCGTCAGCCTGCGGACGAAGAGGACGGCGAGCACGGCCGCGGCGACCATGAGCAGGTCGGAGCAGATGCCCACGCCGGAGGCCGCCGCCATCTCGCCAAAGGTCTCGGCACCCGTGTAGAGCCTGTTGCTGACGCGCCCGACGATCGACGCGACGACCCAGACCGCCCACCAGGCCGCGACCGGGGCGGTGGAGACCCGGACGGGGGAGCCGTCGGGCCCCAGCTGGGTGCTGGCCCGCCAGATCTGCCGTGCGATCACGAACGGCTGGAACAGGTGGGCGATCGGGACGAACCACCAGCCGATGGCCCAGCCGGGTGCCTGGGTGAAGGCGCTGTTCCGGAAGATCCCGCCGTTGACGCGCACGCGGTGGAACCACACGACGAAGACGACGGCGGTGGCGAGGTACATCAGCAGCTGGAGGATTCCCGCGAGGCCGGTCAGGACGTCCGCGAGGTCGGTCGTGGCGCCGGGGTCCCGGGTGGGGTCCGCGTCGAGATCGTTCATCAGCGACATGGTGAAGACGTTGACGCCGGCCGAGAGCAGGTTGACCCCGCCGGTCACGGACAGGAGTACGGTCACCGCCGTCGCGAGACCCTGCGGGGATCTCAGGACGCCGCCGGGCGGCGGCGGGCCGGGCGTGTTGAAGGACATGACGGTGTACCCCCCACGGGAACGCGTGACATGGCGAAGCGCCGGTCCTCCGGTCCGAGGCGCCCGGCGCGCAGGCGGCCGAACATACTGCCGGCCCCGGACGCGCGTCCAGGGGATTCTTTCGGCTGGTCAGCGGGCCGGGGGCGGAGGGCGGCAGGACGGGGCGAGGCGGGGGGAGGTCGGGCCGACCCGGGCCGGTCGGCGCCGTCAGGCCAGCATGCGTCGCAGGAGGTCCCGAAGCGCCGTCCGCTCCTCCACGGACAGTCCGGCCAGCGGTTCGCGGGCGAAGTCCAGCGACTCGCGCAGGCGCTCCGCGGTCAGCGTGCCCTCCTCGGTGGGGGCGGCCAGCTTCACCCGCCGGTCGGCCGGGTCCGGGCGGCGTTCGACCAGGCCGCGGGTCTCCAGGCGGTCGACTATGCCGGTCACGTTCGAGGGCTCGCACCGCAGCTTCAGCGCGATGCGCCGCATCGGCATCGGCTCCAGCGAGAGCATGTTCAGCACCTTGGCCTGGGCGCCGGTGAGCTGGTGGCTGGCGGCCGCGTGCTCGTACTCCATGTGGTACCTGGCCACGACGTCGCCGATGAGCTCGACGACTTCGATGGTCACTGGGTCTACGCGACGACTGGGCATGGAACCAGCGTACCCATTTACTTGACAACATGAAATATCTAGGCGCATGGTTGTTTCACCTAGTGAAGCAATTTCGTTCTGACCAGGAGCGCTGCATGTCTCAGATCCCCGCCGTCAGCCGCGAGTGGCACCTCGTCCGTCGCCCGCAGGGCTGGCCCGTCGCCGAGGACTTCGCCCTGCGCGAGGTGCCCGTGTCCGCCGAGCCCGCCGCCGGCCGGATCCTCGTGCGCAACCTGTACATGTCCGTGGACCCCTACATGCGCGGCCGGATGAACGACACGAAGTCGTACATCCCGCCCTTCCAGCTGGATGAGCCGATGCAGGGCGGCGCCGTCGGCGAGATCGTCGCCTCCTCCGCCGAGGGCTTCGCCGTCGGCGAGCACGTCCTGCACCCCTTCGGCTGGCGCGAGTACGCGGACCTCGACGCCGCGCACGCCGTCAAGGTGGACGCCTCGCTCGCCCCGCTCTCCGCCTACCTCGGTGTCCTCGGCATGCCGGGCCTGACCGCCTACGCCGGACTCTTCGAGGTCGCCTCCTTCAAGGAGGGCGACTCCGTCTTCGTCTCCGGCGCCGCCGGTGCCGTCGGCAGCCTCGTCGGCCAGTTCGCCAAGATCAAGGGCGCCTCCCGGGTGATCGGCTCCGCCGGCTCGGACGAGAAGGTGACGCTGCTCACGGAGAAGTACGGCTTCGACGCCGCCTTCAACTACAAGAACGGCCCCGTCGCCGAGCAGCTGCCGGCCGCGGCCCCCGACGGCATCGACGTCTACTTCGACAACGTCGGCGGTGACCACCTGGAGGCCGCCATCTCCTCGATGAACGTGAACGGCCGGGCCACCCTGTGCGGCGCGATCGCCGGCTACAACGACACCGAGGCCGCGCCCGGTCCGCGCAACCTGATGCAGGTCATCGGCAAGCGCCTGCGCCTGCAGGGCATCCTCGTCAACGACCACAACGGGCTGCAGCAGCAGTTCGTCCAGGACGTCGCCGGCTGGCTGCGCTCCGGTGAGCTGCGGTACGACGAGACGGTCGTCGAAGGGGTCGAGAACGCCACCTCCGCCTTCCTCGGCATGCTGCGCGGCGAGAACACCGGAAAGATGATCGTTTCTTTCACCGGTTAGGCTCACTGCACACCGTCGTGATCGTGGGCGCGACTCACGGCGATTACCAGGAGGATTTTCCTTTATGTCCATCCAGCAGTCCGACGTCGCCTACACCGCTGTCGCCACCGCACAGAACGGCCGTGACGGTCGCGTCGCCACCAACGACGGTCAGCTCGACGTCGTCGTGAACCCGCCGAAGGAGCTCGGTGGCAGCGGCGCCGGTACCAACCCGGAGCAGCTGTTCGCCGCCGGCTACAGCGCCTGCTTCCAGGGCGCCCTGGGCGTCGTCGCGAAGAACGTGAACGCCGACATCTCCGGCTCCACGGTCACCGCCGAGGTCGGCATCGGCAAGAACGACGAGGGCTTCGGCCTGATCGTCAAGATCTCCGCCGTGATCCCGAACGTGGACGCCGCCACCGCCAAGGACCTCATCGAGAAGGCCCACGAGGTCTGCCCGTACTCGAAGGCCACCCGCGGCAACATCACCGTCGAGCTCGCCGTCTGATCCGGCGCTCGCAGCGCGAAGGCCGCACCCCCACCGGGGTGCGGCCTTCGCCGTAAACTGGCCCCATGCGTGATCTTGCGGGGGGCTTCCGATATCTGCTGGCCGGACAGCGATGGGTGTTCGGCCACGGCCGGTGGCTGGGCTTCGGGCTGCTGCCCGGGCTCGTGGCGTTCGTCCTCTACGTCGGGGCCCTGATCGGGCTCGGCTACGGAGCTGACGACCTGACCGCCTGGGCCACCCCCTTCGCCGCCGACTGGTCCTCGCCCTGGCTCTCGCTCTTCCGCGGCTTCCTGACCGCCCTGCTGTTCGGCCTCGGGCTCTTCGTCGCGGTGATCACCTTCACCGCCGTGACCCTGCTGATCGGCCAGCCCTTCTACGAGTCCCTCTCGGAGCAGGTCGACCGCAGCGAGGGCGGCGAGGTGCCGCAGTCGGGGCTCCCGCTCTGGCTGGAGCTGTGGATCTCGGCCCGGGACAGCGTGAAGGTGCTCCTGCGGGTCCTGCTGTACGGGATCGTGCTCTTCGCCCTCGGCTTCGTCCCGGTGATCGGCCAGACCGTGATCCCGGTGCTCGGCTTCTGCGTCTCCGGGTACTTCCTGACCCAGGAGCTCACCGCCGTCGCCCTGCAGCGACGCAAGGTGGAGCTGCCCGACCGGCTGGAGCTGATGCGCTCGCGGCGGCTGCTCGTGCTGGGCTTCGGGGTCCCGCTGGTGCTGGCGTTCCTGGTGCCGCTGGTCGCGGTGTTCCTGATGCCGGGCGCGGTGGCCGGGGCCACCCTCATGGCCCGGGACCTCGTGCGCACCGAGGAGACTCCGGCCGCCGAGACCACCCCCGCGGGTTTCGGACCGCCGCCGCCCGCGTACTCGTAGCACCCCGGCCCGGGCCGGCTACCGCTTCAGCAACAGGATGGCCCCCGTGGTGTCCTCCCCGCCGTGCGCGGCCGGGTCCGCGGCCAGCCGGCGGCGCAGCAGGTCCACGTACGGGAGGACCAGCTCGGAGCTGACCCCCTGCTCCTCGGCGGTGCGGAGCATCGTGCCGCTGCCCGTGACCTGCATGGCCAGGTTGGAGACCACCCCCGAGGTGAAGTCCCGCGAGGTCAGCCGCTCGGCGGCGTTCCCGACGAAGAAGCCCATCGCGCCGAGCCACTCGGACAGCAGCGGAGCCAGGTCCTTCGGGGCGATGTCCTCGCCCTCCGTCAGGGCGTAGGCGTGCGAGATGCCGGCGAACATCCCCCACATCGCGCTGAGCAGCGCCACGTCGTGCAGGGCGGCGTGCCCCGGGTCCTCGCCGACGAAGCGGGAGCCGGCCGGGACCTCCAGCACCGCCCGGTGGGTCTCGAAGAGCGCGCGCGAGCCGCTGTGGAAGACGTATCCGCCCGCCTCGGGGACGCCGATCATCGTCGGCGTGGCCATGATCCCGCCGTCCAGGTACCGGGCGCCGCGCTCCTCGGCCCAGGCGGCGCGGGCGCGCGCCTCGCCCGGCGTGCCGGTGGTGAGGTTGACGAGGTCCTTGCCGGTCAGGTCGATCCCCTCCAGGGCGGACCCGACGCTTTCGTCGTCCAGCAGACAGACCACGACCAGCGTGTTCGCGGCGACCGCGGCGGCCGGGTTCGCGGCGACCGAGGCTCCTTCGGCGGCCAGGGCCTCGGCCTTGGCGGGGGTGCGGTTCCAGACGGTCAGGGCGTGCCCGGCGGCGAGCCAGGTGCGGGCCATGGCGGTGCCCATGTCGCCGAGGCCGATGAGGGTGAGGGAAAAGCGAGCTGTGGTGTCGGTCATGACGTTTAGCCTGGTCGCAGGCGGCAGAGCGCTCAAGTACGCACTTCGGAGTGGGTGGTTACCCCGAGGTGAGCGAGCAGGTGGGGAGGGTGTGCGATGGCGGTGGCACGAAGGCCTGGTGCGGATCAATGCGGGATCGCCGCGGCGATGTCCGTGATCGACGGGAAGTGGAAGGTGTCGCTCCTGTGGGTGCTGGATCAGCGGCCCCACCGGTTCGGGGAACTGCGCAGGCTCCTCCCCGGCATCTCGGAGAAGGTGCTCGCCGCCCAGCTGCGCGAGCTGGAGACCGACGGCATCGTGCACCGCGAGGTGTACGAGGAGGTCCCACCGCGCGTCGAGTACTCCCTGACCCCCCTGGGCCAGGACCTGAACGCGGCCCTGAAACCCCTGGGGGCGTGGGGCGGCAAGCACCTGCTGGCCGAGACCGTGTGAGCGCTCACACGCGCGGCTGGACCCACAGGGCCTCGGCGACGGCGCACAGTTCGCCGTCGGCCGTGGCCAAGGCCGTGCCCACGGTGTACTTGCGGTCCGCCGACGACAGCATCCAGGCGTAGGAGACGAGCCCCTCGCCCACCGGCACCGGCCGCAGCAGCCGCGCGCCGAGCACGGCGGTCACCGCCCCGGCCCGGCGGCCGTCCAGCAGGCGCCCGGCAGCGTTCCCCGGGCAGTCCAGCGCGCCCCACACCAGCTCGGGCGGCAGCAGCCCGTCCGGGCCGCCCAGTTCGGGCGCGGGCGTCCACGCGGCGGCGACCAGCTCGCGGCCCGGCACCGTACCGCAGTGCAGGCGCAGCCCGGTGGCGGGCGTCCGCTCCAGGCCGCAGCCGAAGCAGTCGGCCTGACCGTCCGGCGGGTCGGCCCGGAAGGCCTCGGCGGCCGCCACCGCCCGGTCCCAGGACGGGGCTTCGGGGCACGACGTGGCGGGAGCCTCGACCGGGGTGGCCGTGGCCAGCAGCAGTTCGCCGTCCGTCAGCTCGCAGCCGCCGTCGGCGGTCGCGGCGAGCCGTACCGGTGCCCCGGTCGGCACGGGCCGCCGGAAGTCCACCCGTACGTCCTTCGCGGCGGCGCGGGCGGCCAGTACGCCCGCCACGTAGCCGCCGAAGGCCACCCCCGGATATCCGTGGAGGCGTTCCGGAACCGTGATCGTCTCGAAGTCGCTCATGGCGCCCACCTCATCACACCGAGGCCGTCGCGACGGAGGCCGTCACCACCGAGGGCGTACGGTCGTCCGCCTCGGCCAGCAGGGCGCCGCCGGGGGCCCACACGGCCGAGCGGCCGCAGCCGGTCCACCGGCCGGCCGGGCCGACGTGGTTGGCGAGGACCACGTACAGGCCGTGCTCCCGCGCGATCCCCGGGTACACGGTGGCGCGCTCGTGGATCCCGTCGCCCGTCCCGTAGAGGGAGCTCGCCAGGTGCACCCGGCAGCCGTCGGCGGCGCCCCGGCCGGGCAGCTCGGGGAAGTGGTTGTCGAAGCAGATGCCCAGGGAGAAGCGGATCCCGCCGAGCTCGAAGCGCCCGTCGCCCCGGCCGCGCTCGAAGACCTCCTGCTCGTGCTCGTACAGGTGCTGCTTCGCGTACGTCGTGACGTGCGCGCCGTCCGCGTCGTGGACCAGCGTCGCGAGGGCGGGGCGCGGCCCGCCGGTGGGCAGGGCGACGTTCACCGCGGTGGCGATCCCGGCGGAGCGCAGCGGATCCAGCCGCGGGTCGTCGGCGGCCGTCCACAGGCCGGGGTCGGCGGCCAGCGCGTCGAGTGCGTAGCCGGTGAGCGTGAGCTCGGGGAACACCACCAGTTCGGCGCCCTGTGCGCGGGCCCGGGCGGCGAGGTCCGCGGCCTGCGCGACATTGGCCCGGACATCGGCGGGGGTGCAGGTCAGCTGTGCTGCGGCGATCTTCACCGGGTCAGGATGTCAGCCCGGCGGCGACCTCCACGAGCAGGGCCAGGAAGGCGAGGGCGGCGGGGGAGGGGGCGATCCCGTGCGGGGTGGCGGCGTAGACCCGGCGGCGCGGGGTGTCGTCCGGGTGCAGGGGGACGAGCGCGAGGTCGGCCCGCGCGGAGGAGGCGGCGAGCGCCGGGATGAGGGTGACGCCGAGGCCGGCGGCGACGAAGCCCTGCTTGGCGATCCAGTCGGCGGCGACGAAACCGGTGCGCGGGCGGAAGCCACCGGCCGGCGCGGAGTGCATCAGGGTCTTCTCGGGCCGGGTGTCGGCCGCGATCCACTCCTCGTCGGCCAGTTCGGCCAGCCGTACGTCGGCCTGCCCGGCGAGCCGGTGGCCGCTCGGCAGGGCCACGTACATCCGCTCGTCCAGAAGGTGGTGCGGGGTGCAGCCGGAGGGTGGCTGCGCGGAGGTGTCGGCGACGACGGCGAGGTCGAGGTCACCGGCGGCGAGCAGGGCCAGGTGCTTGGCGGAGGGGCCTTCGGTGCGGGTGACGCTCACGCCGGGGTGGCGGGCCCGGAAGGCGGCCAGTGCCCGGGGCAGCAGGGCGGCGTCGGCGGTGGAGAAGGCGCCGATCCGCAGCCGCCCGGCGTCGAGGGCGCGCAGCGCGTCGAGTTCGGCGCGGGCGGTGCGCAGCCGCTCGCCGACGGCCTCGGCGTGCGGGAGCAGGACGCGGCCGGCCTCGGTCAGGCGGACCCCGCGGGGGAGACGGTCGAAGAGCGGGGTGCCCCACTCGTTCTCCAGGGTCTGGATCTGCCGGGAGACCGCGGACTGGGTGTAGCCCAGGGACCGGGCGGCGGCGGTGAAGGAGGCCAGGTGGGCCACGCGCAGGAAGACCTCGTACAAGCTGTGCGAAGTGGGCATGGCGGCCATGCTAGACATTCGCTTGTCGCATGGATGGGCCCGGCCTAGCGTCGTGGGCATGGACACCGCACAGAAGATCGCGTTCCTCGGCCTCGGCCGCATGGGCGCCCCGATGGCCCGTCATCTGCTGTCCCGCGGGTACGAACTGACGGTGTGGAACCGCACGCCGGGCAAGGCGGGACCGCTGGTGGAAGCCGGCGCCGTGCTCGCGCCCTCGCCCGTCGAGGCGGTGCGCGACGCCGACCTGGTCGTCACGATGCTGGCCGACCCGCGGGCGCTGCGGGCCGTCGCCGAGAGCGTCCTGCCCGCGCTGCGTCCGGGCACGCACTGGATCGACACCTCGACGGTGGGCCCGGACCCGGTGCGGGAGCTGGCGGGGCGACTGCCGGCGGGGGTGACGCTGATCGACGCGCCGGTGATGGGGAGCGTCGACCGCGCGGGTGCGGGGGAGTTGTGGGTGCTGGCGGGCGGCGGCCCGCCGCCCGGCCCGGTCCGGGCCGTCCTCGACGCGCTCGGCGAGGTCACCGAGTGCGGGCCGCTCGGCTCCGGGGCCGCCCTGAAGCTGGTCCTGATCAACGCGGCGGTCGGCGGGGTGGCCCTGGTGGCCGAGGCGCTGAGGTTGGGCGGTGCCCTGGGCCTGCCGGAGGAGCTGGTCCGCGGACAGCTGGCCCGCGGGCCGCTGGCGGGCGCGGTGGCCCGTGCGTACGCCGACGCCTCGCACTTCCCGATCTCCCTGGCCGCCAAGGACGTGGCCCTGGCCACCGCCCACGCGGCGCTGCCGGTCCTGGAGTCGGTGCACACGGCGCTGACGTCCCGTCCGGACCTGGCCGACCGGGACCTCTCCGCCCTCCGCGCCCGACCCGCCCGGGCGGCGGGACGGGACTTCGCCCACCGCCCGGATCAACCCGCATAAACTGCCTGTGTGATCTTCATTGTGGTGAAATTCCCCGTCAAGCCCGAACATGTCGACGCGTGGCCCGACAAGGTCGCGCCCTTCACCCGGGCCACCCGCGCCGAGCCCGGCAACCTCTGGTTCGAGTGGTCGCGCAGCCTGGAGGAGCCGGACACCTACGTCCTGGTCGAGGCCTTCCAGGACGACGCCGCCGAGGCGCACGTCACCTCGGAGCACTTCCGCGCCGCGCTGGAGACGATGCGGCCGCTGGTGACCCGTACCCCCGAGATCGTCAGCACCACCATCGAGGGCGCGAACGGCTGGAGCCGGATGGGCGAGCTCCAGATCGACTAGGCGGCCTAGGTCGGGTCCGGCCCCCGCAGCAGGGTCAGGAAGGCCCGGAAGGCGGCGGGCATGTCCACGGACTCGGGGGCGAGCAGCCACTGGTACTGGAGTCCGTCCATGACCGCCGTCAGCAGCGGGGCCGCCTGCTCCGGGGTGAGCCCCGAGGGCAGGCGGTCGCCGAACTCGGCGCGCAGCACCGCCGCCATCTCCCCGCGGACCTGCGCGTAGCGCTCGGTGAAGAACTCCCGGGCCGGGTGCCCGTCGGTGACGCTCTCGCCCAGCAGCGCCGAGAAGGTCTGCACGATGCCCGGGCGCATGGCGTTGTACTCGACCAGCGAGGCCAGCAGGTCCAGGCGCCAGGTGTCGGCCGCGGCACGCGAGCCGCCGCCCGTGTCCCACCGGTCGCGCTCCTCCAACACCGCGACCAGCAGCGCCTCCTTCGTCGGGAAGTAGTGCAGCAGCCCCTGCTGGGTCAGGCCCACGCGTTCGGCGACGGTGGCCAAGGACGCGCCCCGGTAGCCGCGCTCGGCGATGACCTCGACGGCCGCGCGGACGATCTCCCCGCGGCGCTCCTCGCTCCTCGCCCTGACCATCGGCCGGCACCCCTTCCCGTTCCCGTACTGCGCCCTGCCCACAGGACCGTACGGCATCCGAATATCACGAACAGGTGACGAACCCTACCGTTCAACAGGCAACAGGTTCACGATGGGGGCACCGCACCGCGCCGTACTACGCCGCATCGCGCCGTACCGCGCAACCGCACCGCTCTCAACGAGGAGGCTCGGCCGTGACCGACGCCGATCAGGTCCGCGATCAGATACGCAACGACGCCGTCGAGGCGGCACTGGGCAAGCTGGACCTCGACACCAAGACCCGGCTCCTGGCCGGCCAGGACATGTGGGCCCTGCCCGCCGTCCCCGCGATCGGGCTGGAGTCCCTGGTGTTCTCCGACGGCCCCATCGGGGTCCGCGGCGTCCGCTGGACCGCCGACGACCCGTCCGTGGCCCTGCCGTCCCCGACCGCGCTCGCCGCCGCCTGGGACCCGGAGCTCGCCCGCCGCGCCGGTCGGCTCCTCGCCCAGGAGGCCCGCCGCAAGGGCGTGCACGTCCTCCTCGCGCCCACCGTCAACCTGCACCGCTCCCCGCTCGGCGGTCGGCACTTCGAGTGCTACTCCGAGGACCCGTACCTCACCGGCGTCGTCGGCGCGGGCTATGTGAACGGCGTCCAGGACGGCGGGGTCGGCACCACCGTCAAGCACTTCGTCGGCAACGACGCCGAGACCGACCGGTTCACCGTCGACAGCGTCATCGCCCCGCGGCCGCTGCGCGAGCTGTACCTGGCGCCGTTCGAGGCCATCGTCGCCCATGCCCACCCCTGGGGCATCATGACCGCGTACAACCAGGTCAACGGCACCACCATGACCGAGCACCAGTACCTGGTGAACGAGGTGCTGCGCGCCGAATGGGGCTTCGACGGCTGCAACGTCTCCGACTGGATGGCCGCCCGGTCCACCACCGGCGACATCCTGGGCGGCATGGACGTGGCCATGCCCGGCCCCACCACCGTCTACGGTCCCGCCCTCGCCGAGGCCGTCCGCAGCGGCGAGGTCCCCGAGTCCGCCGTCGACGAGGCCGTGCGCAACGTCCTGCGCCTCGCCGCCCGCGTCGGCGTCCTGGAGGGTGCCCCCGCCGTCGTGGCGGACCCGCCGGCCCCGATCGACGGCCAGGCGCTGGCCCGCGAGCTCGCCGCCCGCGGCTTCGTCCTGGTCCGCAACGAGGGGGCGCTGCCGCTCGACGCGGCCGCCGGCGGCACGGTCGCGCTGTCGGGCGCGGCGGCCCGCGACGCCCGCATCCTCGGCGGCGGCAGCGCCACCGTCTTCCCCGAACGGCTGATCGCCCCGCTGGACGGCCTCACCGCCGCCCTCCCCGAAGGCGCCCTCACCTACAGCGTCGGCGCCGACCCCTCCGACGAGCTCACCGCCGCCGGCCAGGGCTTCGAGCTCCACGCCGTCTGCCGCGACGCCTCCGGGGCCGTCCTCGGCGAGGGCGGCCTGCCCTCCGGCCAGGTCCAGTGGATCGGCGACGACCTGCCCGTCGGGGTCACGTACGAGACCATGGCGAGCATCGAGGTGCGCGGTACGTTCGTGCCGCGCGAGAGCGGCGAGCACGCCTTCGGCACCCGCGGACTCGGCGCCTTCGCCCTGGCCGTCGGCGGCGAGACCCTGTGGAGCGGCGTCCAGGAGATGGGCAACGAGGCCGACCCCTTCGAGGCCTTCTTCGGCGCCCCCAACGAGCGGGCCCGCCTCACCCTCACCGAGGGCGAGCCCGTCGAGGTGTCCCTGACGTTCCAGGTCCCCGACATGTCCGCGCTGCCGCTCAGGGCGATCATGTTCTCGCTGCTCCACCTCGGCCCGCGGCGCGACGCCGACGAACTGATCGCCGAGGCCGTGGCCGCCGCGCGCGAGGCCGACACCGCCGTCGTGGTCGTCGCCACCACCGAGCGCGTGGAGTCCGAGGGCTTCGACCGCCAGGACCTCGCCCTCCCGGGCCGCCAGGACGACCTGGTGCGCGCCGTCGCCGCCGTCAACCCGAACACCGTGGTCGTCGTGAACGCGGGCTCCCCGGTGGAACTCCCGTGGCGGGGCGACGTCGCCGCCGTCCTGCTGGCCTGGTTCCCCGGGCAGGAGGGCGGGGCCGCGCTGGCCGACGTACTGCTCGGCGACGCGGAGCCGGGCGGGCGGCTGCCCACCACCTGGCCCGCGCGGTTCGCGGACGCGCCCGTCACCGAGGTCGTCCCCACCGACGGGCTACTGGAGTACCGCGAGGGGCTCTTCATCGGCTACCGGGCGTACGAGAAGCACGGCGTGACCCCCGGCTACCCCTTCGGGCACGGACTCGGCTACACCGACTGGACGTACGACTCCCTGGAGGTCACCGCCGACACGGTGCGGGTCCGCCTCACCAACACCGGCGCGCGCCCCGGCCGCGAGGTCGTGCAGGTCTACCTGGCCCCCGAACGGGACGGCGTGGAGCGTCCGGCGAGCTGGCTGGCCGCCTTCGGGAGCGTCGTGGCGGGCCCCGGGGAGAGCGTCGAGACCGAGATCGCCCTGCCCGCCCGGGCCTTCGAGATCTGGGACGAGGAGGCCCGTGGTTGGCGGCGGATCGGCGGCACCTACGAGGTCCGCGCGAGCCACTCGCACGGTGACACGCGGCTGACCGCGACGCTCGACCTCGCGTGACACGCCCTATGGCCGGAAATCACCCCTGAGAACCGGTCCGGGGGCGGGCCCTGACTCCCGCCCCCGGACCCTGCGCGCGCCCCGGGCGTCAACGCGGCGGTTCGGCCGCCGTCACCTGGCGGTGCGCCAGTTCCGCGAGCCGTGCCTGCCCGTCCTTGCCCGGATGGAACCAGTCCCAGCGGCTCAACTGATCCGCCGCGAAGGGGTACTGGAACACCGCGCCGCCGTCGTAGCGGCACAGAGGATCCTTTCCGCAGACCTCGCGCAGCACCTCGTTGTACTCCACCACCCGCGCCCGCACCTGCTCGCGCCGGGCCGTCGCCCCCGAGGCCGCCGACAGCGGGTCGGCGAGCATGGACTGACAGATGCCCAGCTTCCAGATCTGCCGCACCATCGGCAGGTCCTTGCCCTGCTCCCACAGCCGTTGCAGATCCGGCACGCTGGAGACGTACACCTGGGAGGCGGGGGAGGCGGCCCGCAGGTCCGCGATCGCCTTCTCGAACCCGGACCGGAACTCCGCCACCGGGGTCATCGACGAAGCCGTGGGCCGGCAGGCGTCGTTCGAGCCCACCATGACCGTGACCAGGTCGGGCTTGTGCGCGGCCGCCCCGGCCAGCTGGGCCGGCAGGTCCGCCATGCGCGAGCCGGTCACCGCGTAGTTCCAGCTCCGGGCGGGCACCTCGGCGTCCCCGAGCAGCCGGGCCGCCAGGGAGCGGACCGCCGGGTCGTTCCCGGTGGCCCAGGAGACCTCCGGGCAGTCGGCCAGCACCGAACAGGCGTCGAACCCGCGCGTGATGGAGTCGCCGACAGCGGCGATCGAGGTGGGCTTCGTGTTCCACCGCGGCGCGCTCTGCGCCCCGCGCTCGCCGCCCTGCTCGCCCGACCCGCCCGAGCTGCACCCGGTGGCCGCCCCGGCCAGCAGGACGACCGCCGCGCCGGCGCCCGCGAGCGTCCGGCGCGCGCGGCGGCGCGGAACGGTGGTGCGCATGGGAAGGGCCCCTCTTTGTCGTCCCCTCATCGTTCGGGGGGTCCTGCTGAGTGAAAGCTCTGTGTTTACGGGTCTTGGAGCGACCGTACGTCACACCATGACCCCTGGCGCACGGTAGCTTTTTCCCGTGGCGTTTCGGCCGCAGGTCCCGTAGCGCAATGTCAAATAATTTCCGTTACATTACATCACGTCACATACTGTCCGTTTTCTGGAGTTTATTCCCGACCTCGTCCCACACTGGAGGTCCCGGTGACGACACGTGGAGTTCTGTACGTGCATTCCGCACCGCGCGCGCTCTGCCCGCACGTGGAATGGGCTGTTGCGGGCGTGCTCGGGGTGCGGGTGAACCTCGACTGGATCAGACAGCCCGCCTCCCCGGGCACCTGGAGAGCCGAGTTCTCCTGGCAGGCCGAAGCGGGCACCGCCTCGAAACTCGCCTCCGCGCTGCGCGGCTGGCACCTGCTGCGCTTCGAGGTGACCGCGGAACCCTGCCCGACCGCCGAGGGCGAGCGCTACAGCTCCACCCCGGAGCTCGGCATCTTCCACGCCGTCACCGGCATGCACGGCGACATCCTGATCCCGGAGGACCGGCTGCGCGCCGCCCTCGCCCGGTCCGCGCACGGCGAGACCGACCTGGAGGCGGAGATCGCCAAGCTGCTCGGCAAGCCGTGGGACGACGAACTGGAGCCCTTCCGCTACGCGGGCGAGGGCGCCCCGGTCCGCTGGCTCCACCAGGTGGTCTGACCACCGGTCACGCGAAAGGCCCACCCGGATCCACCGGGTGGGCCTTTCGCGTACCTCGGACGTACTAGACCGTGCGGAATGCCAGGGTCACGTTGTGGCCGCCGAAGCCGAAGGAGTTGTTGATCGCGGAGATCGGGCCGTCGGCCGGCAGCTTGCGCGGCTCACCGACGACGATGTCCGCGTCGATGTCCTCGTCCAGCTCGTCGACGTTGATCGTCGGCGGGGCCAGCCGGTTGTACAGCGCCAGCACGGTCGCGACGGTCTCGATACCGCCCGCGCCACCGAGCAGGTGACCCGTCATCGACTTGGTCGCGGAGATCGCGATGTGGTCGAGGTCGTCGCCCAGCACCTTGCGCAGGGCCTTCAGCTCGGCCGTGTCACCCTGCGGGGTGGACGTGGCGTGCGCGTTCAGGTGGACCAGCTCGGCCGGGTCCAGACCCGTGTTGTCGAGCAGGTTCTGCACCGCGGCCGCGACACCGCGGCCGGTCGGCTCCGGCTGCGCGATGTGGTGGCTGTCCGCGGACAGACCCTGGCCCAGCACCTCGCAGTAGACCCGGGCACCGCGCGCGGCTGCGTGCTCGGCGGACTCCAGGACGACGACGCCCGCGCCCTCGCCCAGTACGAAGCCGTCACGGGCCTTGTCGTACGGACGGGAGGCCTGCTCGGGGTTCTCGTTGTTCTTGGACATCGCCATCATGTTGGCGAACGCGGCGATCGGCAGCGGGTGGATCGCCGCCTCGGTGCCGCCCGCGACGACCACGTCGGCGCGGCCGGAACGGATCATCTCGACGGCGTAGCCGATGGCCTCGGCGCCGGACGCGCAGGCGCTGACCGGAGTGTGCACGCCCGCCTGGGCGTTGACCTCCAGGCCGACGTTGGCCGACGGGCCGTTCGGCATGAGCATGGGGACGGTGTGCGGGGAGACCCGGCGCACACCCTTGTCCTTCAGGACGTCGTACTGGTCGAGCAGGGTGGTGACACCGCCGATGCCGGAGGCGATCACGGTGCCCAGACGCTCGGGCGCGATGAAGGCGCCCTCTTCCGTCTCCTCGCCGGCCGGGGTGGTGTAACCGGCGTCGGCCCATGCCTCACGGGCCGCGATGACGGCGAACTGCGCCGAGCGGTCCAGCTTGCGGGCCAGCGGCCGGGGCAGGACTTCACTCGGGTCGACGGCGGCCCGAGCGGCGATGCGTACCGGGAGTTCGGCGAAGCGCTCGCCCTCCAGGGGCTTGACGCCGGAACGGCCGGCAAGCAGACCTTCCCAGGTCGAAGCGCTGTCGCCACCCAGCGGAGTGGTTGCGCCGATACCGGTGACGACCACGGTGCGATTGGTCGGGCTCACAGGAATTCTTTCTCCACGTCTCAGGGGGTGCTGAATTGTCACGGCGCCACCGCCAGGTGGCGACAAACGCTCGTCAGGCTCAGGCCTGGTGCTTCAGGATGTAGTCAGCGGCGTCGCCGACCGTCTTGAGGTTCTTGACGTCCTCGTCCGGGATCTTGACGTCGAAGCGCTCTTCGGCGGCGACGACGACCTCGACCATGGAGAGCGAGTCGACGTCCAGGTCGTCGGTGAAGGACTTCTCGATCGCGACGTCCTCGGTGGGGATACCGGCGATCTCGTTGACGATCTCCGCGAGACCCTCGACGATCTCTTCCTGCGTGGCGGCCATGTGGCGCTCCTTCTCTAGCTGACTGATGTGGAACAGGGTGGGATGTGGATCCCGGCCCTAGGGGAGGGTAACGACCGTCGCGGCGTAGACGAGTCCCGCCCCGAAGCCGATGACGAGCGCGGTGTCGCCGCTCTTCGCCGCTCCGGTCGCCAGGAGCCGCTCCATAGCGAGCGGGATCGAGGCGGCCGAGGTGTTGCCGGTGGTCTCCACGTCACGGGCGACCGTGACGTGCTCCGGCAGCTTCAGAGTCTTCACCATCGAGTCGATGATCCGCATGTTCGCCTGGTGCGGAATGAAGACGTCCAGGTCGTCCGCGGTGATCCCGGCGGCGTCGAGCGCCTGCTGGGCCACCTTGGCCATCTCGAAGACGGCCCAGCGGAAGACCGCCTGACCCTCCTGGGTGATGGCCGGAAACTTTTCGCCGCCGTCCTTGCCGAGGTACTCGTCCCACGGCACGGTCTGCTTGATCGTCTCGGACTTGTCGCCCTCCGAACCCCACACCGTGGGGCCGATGGCCGGCTCGTCCGAGGGGCCGACGATCACGGCGCCGGCACCGTCACCGAACAGGAAGGCCGTCGCGCGGTCCTCCAGGTCGGTCAGGTCCGAGAGCCGCTCCACGCCGATGACGAGGACGTACTCCGCGGAGCCTTCCACCACCAGCCCCTTGGCCAGGGTCAGGCCGTAGCCGAAACCGGCACAGCCCGCGGAGATGTCGAAGGCCGCGGGCTTGCCCGCGCCGATCCGGTGCGCGATCTCGGTCGCGACGGCCGGGGTCTGCTTGAAGTGCGAGACCGTCGAGACGATCACGGCACCGATCTGCTCCGGGGCCACGCCGGCGTCGGCCAGCGCCTTCCCCGAGGCCTCCACCGACATCGCGGCGACGGTCTCCTGCGGCGAGGCCCAGTGCCGGGTCGCGATGCCGGAGCGGGAACGGATCCACTCGTCGGACGAGTCGATGGTCTCGAGGATGACCTCGTTGGGCACCACACGGGTCGGGCGGTAGCCGCCGACACCGAGGATGCGGGCGTAAGGGGAGCCCTTGGCCGGCTTGATCTTGGACATGCTGTGTGGGCTCCTTCTCTCAGGCCGTCAGTTCGGCGATGAGCGCCGCGGCCTTGTCGAGATCGTCCGGGGTCTTCAGACCCACGCTCGGTACGCCCTTCAGCGCGCGCTTGGCCAGACCCGTCAGGGTGCCACCGGGGCAGAGCTCGATGATTCCCGTGACGCCCAGCTCGGCGAACGTCTCCATGCACAGGTCCCAGCGGACCGGGTTGGCGACCTGACCGACCAGGCGGGCGACGACGTCGGCGCCCGTGGTGACGACGAGGCCGTCCTTGTTCGAGACGTACTTCAGCACCGGGTCCGCCGGGGTGAGAGCCTCGGCGGCCTTCTCCAGCGTGGCGACCGCGGGGGCCATGTGGTGCGTGTGGAAGGCGCCCGCGACCTTGAGGGCGACGACCTTCATGGAGCCTTCGGGCTTGTCGGCCTCCAGAGCCGCGATCTGCTCCATCGTGCCGGCGGCCACGATCTGGCCCGCGCCGTTGATGTTGGCGGGCGTCAGACCCAGCTTCTCCAGGTGCGCGACGACCACGTCACGGTCGCCGCCGAGGACCGCGGCCATGCCGGTCTCGGTGACGGCGGCGGCCTCGGCCATGCCCAGGCCGCGGGTCCGGACGAACGACAGCGCGTCCTCCTCGGACAGCACGTCGGCGATGGCCGCGGCGGTGATCTCACCGACGCTGTGGCCCGCGACGGCACCGAAGACCGAGGTGGAACCCAGCGCGGACGCGGACAGCAGGCCCGCGGCGACCAGCAGGGGCTGGGCGACCGCCGTGTCGCGGATCGCGTCGGCGTCCGCGGTCGTGCCGTAGTGGGCAAGGTCCAGCCCGATGGCGTCCGACCACGCGGCGACGCGGTCAGCGGCACCGGGAAGTTCGAGCCAGGGAGTCAAGAAGCCGGGCGTCTGAGCGCCTTGGCCGGGAGCGACGAGTACGAGCACCCTCACACTCTCTCTTGTGGATGGTCCCTGCCGCCCGTGGGGACAGGGACCAAGAACCGTCGGGGTAATTGTTGATGTCCGACAAAAGTCTAGGACTGGGGGTCACCGTCGGCCAGACGCCCCAGAATCAGGGCGATCCGCAGCGTGAACGCCGATCGGACATCGGACGGCGACCATCCGGTGACGTCGGTCACACGTCGCAGCCGGTAGCGCACCGTATTGGGGTGCACGAACAGCATGCGCGCCGCCCCTTCCAGGCTGCTCGCCTGTTCCAGGTAGACGCTCAAGGTCTCCAGCAGTGCCGACCCCGCCTCCTCAAGCGGTCTGTAGATCTCCTCCACCAGTTGTTCCCTGGCAGCCGGATCGGAGGCGATCGCGCGTTCCGGCAGGAGATCATCCGCCAGGACCGGCCGCGGAGCGTCCTGCCACGCCGTACAGGCCTTCAGTCCGGCCGCCGCGGCCTGCGCCGACTTCGTCGCGTTCAGCAGGTCGGCCACCACCGGACCGGCCACCACGGGACCCGCCGCGAACGGTCCGATCAGCGACTTCGCCACCTGGATCGGGTTGTCGCTGCCGCCCGCGATGACGACCAGCCGGTCCCCGAGCACACCCGTGAGGACCTGGAGCTTGTGGTGACGGGCCGCCCGCCGGATCGCCTCGACCGTCAGCTCGCTGTCGCCCTCCGGCGCGGTGCCGAGCACCACGCACACGTGCTCGGGGGAGTTCCAACCCAGCGCGGCCGCCCGGGACAGCGCGCCCTCGTCCGCCTCGCCGGACAGCACCGCGTTGACGACCAAGGACTCCAGCCGGGCGTCCCACGCCCCGCGCGCCTCAGCGGCCTGCGCGTACACCTGGGCGGTCGCGAAGGCGATCTCCCGGGCGTACACCAGCAGCGCCTCGCGCAGGATCGACTCGTCGCCCGGGGCCGCCACCTCCTCGATCGCGGCCTCCATGACCTCGATCGTGGTGCGGACCATCTCGACGGTCTGGCGCAGGGTGATCGCCCGGGTCAGCTCGCGCGGAGCCGTGCCGAAGACATCGGTGGAGATGGCCTGCGGGGTCTCCGGGTGCCTGAACCACTCCGTGAACGCGGCGATACCGGCCTGGGCGACCAGGCCGATCCAGGACCGGTTCTCGGGCGGCATGGCCCGGTACCACGGCAGGGTCTCGTCCATGCGCGCGATCGCGTTGGCGGCCAGCCGGCCCGCGGACTTCTCCAGTCGGCGGAGCGTCGCGGTGTGCGGATGGGCGGGAGCGGAATGCGCGGCATGTGGGGCGGGCGAATGCTCACGTTCGGGTTGGGACACGTGACAAGACTGCCTTATCGGGACGGGTACGCGGAGTCCGGTCCCGCCCGTGGCCCGCGCCCCGGCCCCCGACGGGGTCTACCGTGGCGTCCATGATTGATGTTCGCCCCGGCGCCGACCGGTACGAGGGCGGGGACCCGGCCTCCGGGATCACCACCCGGCACGCCTTCTCCTTCGGCTCCTTCTACGACCCGGACAACCTGCGCTTCGGCCCGGTCCTCGCCTGCAACGAGGAGACCCTCGCGCCGGGCGCCGGCTTCGACGAGCACCCGCACAGCCACACCGAGATCGTCACCTGGGTGATCGAGGGCGAACTCACCCACCACGACAGCACCGGCGAGAAAAGCGTGGTGCGGCCCGGGGACGTGCAACGGCTGAGCGCCGGATCCGGGGCCCGGCACGTGGAACGCAATGACGGCACCGGGCGGCTGCGCTTCGTGCAGATGTGGCTCGCGCCCCTCACCGCGGGCGGCGAGCCCTCGTACGGGGTCGTCCGGGAGATCGCCGACGCCGCACCCTACGAGGTCCCCGCGGCCGGCGCCGTCCTGCACGTGCGGCGGCCCGGCGCGGGCGAGCGGGTCGCCGTACCCGCGGCGGACCGGGTGTACCTGCACGTGGTGCGGGGGGACCTGCGCCTGGACGGGGCCGAGCTGGGCCCCGGGGACTCGGTACGCATCACCGCCGAACGGGACCTGGAGGTCGTCGCGGGGTCCCCGGGGGAGCTGCTGATCTGGGAGTTCCCCGACCCGCCGGCGGTGCAGGTCCCGCAGGCCCCCTAGCGGGAGCGGAGCTCGGCCAGTACCGCGTCGGTGAACGGGGTCCAGGCCTCGGCCGCCCACGGGCCGAAGGCGCGGTCGGTCAGCGCCACGCACGCGGCGCGCGCGTCCGGGTCCACCCACAGGAAGGTGCCGGCCTGGCCGAAGTGGCCGAAGGTGCGCGGCGAGGAGGAAACGCCCGTCCAGTGCGGGGACTTGTGGTCGCGGATCTCCAGGCCGAGCCCCCAGTCGTTGGGGGACTGGTGTCCGTAGCCCGGCAGGACGCCCTTGAGCCCGGGGTGGACGACGGAGGTGGCCTCGGCGACCGTACGGACGTCCAGCAGCCGCGGCGCCTGCAGCTCGGCGGCGAACCGCAGCAGGTCGGAGACGGTGGAGACGCCGTCCTTGGCGGGCGAGCCCTCCAGGGTGGTCCGCGTCATGCCCAGCGGCTCGAAGACCGCCTGGTGCAGGTACTCCGCGAAGGGGATGCCGGTGGCCTTGGAGATGTGGTCGCCGAGCTCCTCGAAACCGGCGTTCGAGTACAGCCGGCGCTGCCCGGCCGGAGCCGACACCCGGTGCTCGTCGAAGGCCAGGCCGCTGGTGTGCGCGAGCAGGTGACGGACCGTCGACCCCTCGGGTCCGGCCGGCTCGTCCAGCTCGATCGCCCCCTCCTCGTACGCGACGAGGGCGGCGTACGCGGCGAGCGGCTTGGTGACCGAGGCCAGGGCGAACCGGTGGTCGACGGGCCCGTGGGAGCCCGCCAGGCTCCCGTCGGCCCGTACGACGGCCGCCGCGGCGGTCGGCACCGGCCAGGTCTCGATGATCCGCAGGCTTTCCATGCCGTTCCCGTCCTCCACGCTGTCCATGCCGCCGAGCCTACTTGCTTGGAGTGCACTCAAGGGTTTTAGCGTGGAGCCATGAGCCAGAGCCTGACGCAGACGCGGTACACGATCAGCGAGGTCGAGGCCCGGACCGGTCTGACCCAGCACACCCTGCGCTGGTACGAGCGGATCGGCCTGATGCCGCACGTGGACCGCTCCCACTCGGGGCAGCGGCGCTTCACCGACAAGGACCTCGACTGGCTCGCCTTCGTGGGCAAGCTGCGGGCCACGGGGATGTCGGTGGCGGACATGGTGCGGTACGCCGAACTGGTCCGCGAGGGCGAGCACACCATGGCCGAACGCCGGGAACTGCTGGAACGCACGCGCCGCGAGGTGCGCTCGCGCATCACGGAGCTCACGGACGCGCTCGCCGTACTGGATTACAAGATCGATATGTACGCCATGAAAACGGTATCGGGGAAGGCACAGCAATGACGGAGCACAGCACCACCCTCGAACAGGTCGAGCTCGGCAAGGGCGGCCCGACGGTCGGCGTCCAGGGCCTCGGCTGCATGGGCATGAGCGAGTTCTACGGCGCCACCGACGAGACCGCGGCCCGGGAGACCCTCGACGCGGCGCTGGCCGCCGGGGTCACTCTCTTCGACACCGCCGACGTCTACGGGCGGGGGCGCAACGAGGAGTTCCTGGCGCCCTTCGTGGCCGCTCACCGCGACGAGATCACCCTGGCGACGAAGTTCGCGATAGAGCGCTCCGACGACCCGCAGTACCGGGGCATCCGCAACGACCGCGCCTACATCCGCACGGCCGTGGAGGCCAGCCTGCGCCGGCTCGGCGTCGACGTCATCGACCTGTACTACATGCACCGGCGCGACCCGGCCGTGCCCTTCGCCGAGTCGGTCGGCGCCATGGCGGAGCTGGTCGCCGAGGGCAAGGTGCGTCACCTCGGCCTGAGCGAGGTCACCGGGGCGGAGCTGCGCGAGGCGCACGCCGTGCACCCGATCGCGGCGCTCCAGTCGGAGTGGTCGCTGTTCAGCCGGGACGTGGAGCGCAGCGCGGTGGGCGCGGCGGCGGAGTTGGGCGTGGCCTTCGTGCCGTACTCCCCGCTCGGCCGGGGCTTCCTGACCGGGTCCTTCGCCGACGCGTCCGCGGAGCTGTCCCAGGACGACTTCCGGCGCCACCAGCCGCGGTTCACCGGCGACAACGCGAAGACCAACGCGGTGCTGCTGGCCCCGGTCCGGGAGATCGCCGAGCGGCACGGCGCGACCCCGGCGCAGATCGCGCTGGCCTGGGTGCAGCAGCGGGCGAAGGTGCACGGGCTGACCGTGGTCCCGATCCCCGGCACCCGCAAGCCCGGCCGGCTGCGCGAGAACACCGGGGCGACCCGGATCACCCTCACGCAAGCCCAGCTGGACCTGCTGGAGCCGATCGCCGCGCAGGTGGCCGGCGACCGCTACCCGGACATGAGCTCCACCTCGGCGGCACGGGAGGTCTGAGCCGCCCGCCCACCCGCCCCGCCCCGCTCAGAGCGACTCGGCGGCGAACCGGTCCCGCAGCGCCGCGTACTCCGCGTCCGTGAGCAGCCCCGCCGCGTGCAGCTCGCTCAGGTGCCGCAGCCGGTCGTCGCCGGAGCGGGCCCGCGGCACGGAGGCGACCGGGGTACGGGCGCGCAGGGTGGCGAGCACGGCCGCGGCGAACGGCAGCGAATCGTGCACCGCCCCGTAGCCCGTGCCGAAGACGGCGGCCGCCAGGTCGTGGTCGGGGCGGGGGTCACCGGTGGTGTCCCGCAGCAGCAGCCGCAGGTGCCCGCCGGGGCCCTCCGGGGAGGACCACTCGACGCCGGTGAGGGCGGCCAGCGGGAAGCGCTGGTCGCCCGCCTTCCATTTGGTGCTGGAGGCGCCCGTACGGGACCACTGGAAGGTGATCGCCGAGCCGTCGAAGCCCACCCGGGCGTCGTACGCCTTCAGGTGCAGCGGCGGCTGCGGTACGTCGACGAGGAAGCGTGCGGACGGCTCGGCGGCGTCCGGCCCGAGTCGGGACCGTAGTGCGTCGGCGAACGCGGCGGCGGCCGGCGCCTTGTCGGCGGGCAGCACGAGCCGGTAGGGGTCGCAGGCCTCCTTGAGCTGCCCGGCGGCGACCTCCATCAGCGGGTCCGCGCCCGGCCGCGGCAGGGCGCGCAGGACCACCGTGTCCCGCTTGCCGCCGGTCACGGTCACCTCCACGGCGGACACCGCTTCGAGGGGGATCCGGCGCGATCCCAGGGCATGCCAGAGTCTCGGCAGCCTCGGCGTTCTGATCCCCCGTGCGAAGCGGATGAGCACCGAGTCCGAATCGAACTCCCAGACGGCATGATTTCCGGCCAGTACGTCACCCATGCGGCACATCGTAAACGGCGGCGCCCCCGCGCGTCCCCCCGGTTGCGGGAGCCGATTTCCACGCCTCTACGCGCGTCAGTCCTGCTCTGTCCCGGAAATCCCGCGTCGGCACGCATCGTTCCCGGTCGCACAGACAACGGAACCGAACGCGCCGGTTCCGATCTTGGCGAAGTTGTCCATCGAGTCCGTACCTGGCGCGAAATAGCCGGTGTGGCTCTTGGCCCGGGCCGAGGACAGCAGCCGCGCCCCGAACGCCGGGGACACCGGATCCGCGCCGTGGCCGAGGCCGCCGACCTCCAGGTGCGGAACGTCCGCGATCCAGTCGCCCTCGTCGCGCGTCGCCCAGACCCGCGCCGAGGTGTGCAGCTCGGCGACGTTCTCCGCGCGCATCCCGGGGCTGCCCGCGACCACCACGTCGGTCACCCGGCGCGGCAGCTCGTGCGCCGCGACCCCGCAGACCACCGATCCGTAGCTGTGGCAGAACAGCGCCACGCTCGCGTCCCCGGGCAGGGCCGCGGTCAGGGCCTTCAGCAGGACGGCGCCGTCGACGGCCATCCGGCCCGTGGCCGCGTCCACACCGACCCCGGTGGGCGCGGTGTAGCCCGCCCAGGCGATGACCGCCGTCCGGCTGTCCGGATCGGCCGCGCGCTGGGCCTCGTACAGGGACTCGGCCATGCCGACCGGGGAGGTCAGCCGGCGCTGGGTGCGCTCGAAGGTGAGGACGTCGGTGTCGACACCCGGGACGATCACCGAGACCCGCTCGGCCCCGGAGAGGTCACCGAAGACCTCGGCCACCCGACCGTTGCCCGTCGGGTCGAAGGCGAAGATCTGCCGGCCGGGCTCGGCGAGCGAGGCGAAGCGGTGGGAACGCCGGGTGGCCGTCGACCGGTCGGCCGGGGTCAGCGCGACGTCCTGGCCACGGGCCTCCTCGACCCGGCGCGCCTGCTCCAGGCCCTGCAGATTGGCCCGGTAGCGGACCGCGGCGGGGGCCCCGTCGAGGTTGCCCACGACGAGCGGGTAATTGTCGGCGAGCCGGGCGCGCTCGGCACCGTCGAGGCCGGCGAAGAAACGGGCCACCGTCCGGGCGGGGGCGTCCGCGGGAGGCACCGGGCGGCCGTCGACCCGGGCCTTGGCCCAGGCGCCGAGGGCGGCGACCCGCATCGGGGTGCCCTCCTCCGGCCGGTGAACGGCCGTCCAGCCGGTGGTCGCCAGCATGATGAAGACCACCGCCAGTGCGAGCAGGGCACGCAGAGCGGCAGGGCGCGGGTCGGCGCCGAGGGCGGTGGGGTGGGCAAGGCCGGGCACGTTCACTGTGACCAGCCTATGAGACGTCTTACGCCACGGACGTGCCAGGTGACCGGACTCACGGCCGACCGTGGGACCACGTGAGGCCCGAGCGGGCGACCCGCCGACGCCTCGGCGGAGCCGGCCGGCGCGGGCCGCCGGGCTACGCGGACCCGCGCCAACTGGAGGTCAGCGCCGGACCGATCCGGTCGAGGTACGTCTCCGTCAGCCCGCGGATCGACTCCACGCTGGTGTCCTCGCCCCGCCCCCAGAGCCGTCCTGTGACGCGCATCACGCCACAGAACGCGGCGACGGCGACCCGCGGCCGCGGATCGACGTCCACGTCCAAGCCCTCACGGGCACCGATCAGCCGGGAGATCCGTTCCTCCAGCTCCGTGGAGCGCCGCAGGTGCACGGCGAGCAGGGCCGGCGTGGACTCGATCAGCCGATAGCTGCGCATGTACAGATCGACCGGGACCACCTCGGACAGGGCCACCTCCACGGTGTCCCAGGCCGCGAGCGCCGCACCCCGCAGCGCCTCGAAGGGCCCCTCGGCGGCCGGCCGGGCGTGCAGCTCGGCGACGAACCGCGACTCGACCAGCTCCTGGAGGGCGAAGACGACCTCCTCCTTGTTGGCGAAATACCGGAAGAAGGTGCGCTGGGACACGTGCACGGCGTCGGTGATCTCGTCGACGGTGGTGCGCTCGTACCCCTGGGACAGGAACAGCAGGAGGGCGGCGCGCAACAACGCGTTCCGGGTGCGCCGTTTCTTGCGTTCGCGCAGTCCGGCCACCGGCGCGGCCGTCGCCGACCGCTCGTCGATCATCACCGCGGGGCTCCCTTCTGACGCCGAGTGGGCGGTCAGCGTACCGGTGACGGGTGGGGTGGCGACCGCCGCGTTAAGCCGTTTGCGACGTGCCGTCCACCGTCCTCGGCGTGCCCGCCGGAGCGCCCGCGCATGACACGTTCGAGGTCGGGTCCGGCCGGGTCCGCACCCGGGCCCCGGCGGCCACGGGCCCGGCCCGCAGGCTCCCGGAAGCGTCAACTCCGTACCTACGAAGGCCCCGTCGGAGGGTTCCGGCGGGGCTGTCGCCTATCCGGGTGGACCCGTCCGGAGCCTCTTCCGCCGACCTGTCCGCGCAGGTCAGCGTGGTGTCCGCGGAGCTCCGGAAACGGTCCGGGCGCCCGCCGTCCACAAGGAGTTGACCCGTCATGCGTACGTGTCGAAGCACCCGCGCCACCACCACGACCACCCGCGCCACCACCACCCTCGCCGCGACCGTCCTGGCCCTCACCGCCCTCATCCCGAGCACGGCCGGCACGGCGCACGCCGCGGGCCCGCCGACGCTCGGGGCCTGCGCCACCGGACAGCTGTGCCTGTGGGCGAAACCGGAGTTCAAGGGAGCGCGGCAGACGCACGAGCTCAGCACCCTGGACATCAACAGCTGCACCGCGCTGCCGGCCGGGACCAGCGCCCAGTCGCTCACCAACCGCACCGGGCGCCCGGTGACCACCTACCAGTCGGCCGAATGCGCCGAGACCGGCGAGTTCCAGACCTACCCGGGCGACGGGGTCTGGCTGCCCCAGTCGCCCTACCAGGTGCGGGCGTTCAAGGTGTGGGAGAGGTGACCTCACGCTGAGCCGGGGCGTTCGGCGGGTCGGCCACGGGCACGGCCGCCGGCCCGGTCACGGCCGCGACCGGGCCCACGCCGACGCCCGGGGCCGCGGCCGCCGTGCCGCCCAGCCGGGCGACCTCGCCGCGCAGCGCCCGAACCTCGTCCTGCAGCTCCCGGATGGCCGCCAGCTGGAGCATGTCCGCCCGATCGTCGCGCTCGAAACGGGAGATGAACCACGCGGCGATGTTGGCGGTCACCACACCGAGCAGGGCGATCCCCGACAGCATCAGACCCACGGCCAGGACCCGACCGAGGCCGGTGGTGGGCGAGTGGTCCCCGTACCCGACCGTCGTCATCGTGGTGAAGGACCACCACACGGCGTCGCCCAGGTTCTTGATGTTCCCGTCGGGGGCGTCCCGCTCCACGCTGAGCACCGCCAGCGAGCCGAACATCAGCAGCCCCACCACCGCCCCGGCCACATACGTCGTCAGCTGGATCTGCGGAGCCATCCGGGCCCGCCGACCCACCAGCATCAAGGTGGCGACCAGCCGCAGCAGCCGCAGCGGCTGTACGAGCGGCAGCACCACGGCGGCCAGGTCCAGCCAGTGCGTCCGCACGAAGTGCCTACGATCCGCCGCGAGGGCGAGCCGGACCAGGTAGTCCACGGCGAAGGCCCCCCACACCACCCACTCGACGTAGGCACAGGCCCGGTGCACCTGCGCACGCGCGTCGGGGGCGACGATGGGCACGGCGTACGCCACGGCGAACGCCACGGCGAGCAGGAGCAGCGGGGTCTGGCTCCGCCGCTCCCACAGCAGCTGGCGGGAGGGTTCCTTCATGCCGAGCATCGTAAGGAACCCGTAAAGCGGAGCGGGCCCCGGCCGAAGCCGGGACCCGCTCACCGAGCCCACCACGGGCGCTACGCGTCGCCGCCCGCCGCACCCGGATCCGCCGCCGCCACGTCCAGCAGCTGGTACCGGTCGACCGCCTGCTTCAGCACCGAGCGGTCGACCTTCCCCGCCCGGGCCAGCTCGGTGAGCGTCGCCAGGACCACCGACTGGGCATCGATGTGGAAGAAGCGCCGCGCCGCGCCCCGCGTGTCCGCGAAACCGAAACCGTCCGCGCCCAGCGAGGTGTACGCGCCCGGCACCCACCGCGAGATCTGGTCCGGAACCGACCGCATCCAGTCCGAGACCGCCACGAACGGCCCCTCCGCACCCGACAGCTTCCGCGTCACGTACGGGACGCGCTGCTCCTCCTCCGGGTGGAGCAGGTTGTGCTCCTCGACCTCCACCGCCTCGCGCCGCAGCTCGTTCCAGGAGGTCGCCGACCAGACGTCCGCCCGCACACCCCAGTCGGCCGCCAGGATCCGCTGCGCCTCCAGCGCCCACGGCACCGCCACACCCGAGGCCATCAGCTGCGCCCCGATCGTGCCCTCGGTGCCCCGCGACACCCGGTGGATGCCGCCCAGGATGCCGTCCACGTCGACGTCCGCCGGCTCGGCCGGGTGCTGGATCGGCTCGTTGTAGACGGTCAGGTAGTAGAAGACGTCCTCCGCCTCCGGGCCGTACATCCGCCGCAGACCGTCCTTGACGATGTGCGCGATCTCGTAGCCGTAGGCCGGGTCGTACGCCACACAGCCCGGGTTCGTGGAGGCCAGCAGCTGGGAGTGACCGTCGGCGTGCTGGAGGCCCTCACCCGTGAGGGTGGTCCGGCCGGCGGTCGCGCCGAGCACGAAGCCCCGCGCGAGCTGGTCGGCCATCTGCCAGAACTGGTCACCCGTGCGCTGGAAACCGAACATCGAGTAGAAGACGTAGACCGGGATCAGCGGCTCGCCGTGCGTCGCGTACGCCGAACCGGCGGCGATCAGCGAGGCCGTGCAACCCGCCTCCGAGATGCCGTCGTGCAGCATCTGGCCGGTCGGGGACTCCTTGTACGCGAGCAGCAGGTCGCGGTCGACCGCCTCGTACTGCTGGCCCAGCGGGTTGTAGATCTTGGCGCTCGGGAAGAAGGCGTCCATACCGAAGGTGCGGTATTCGTCGGGCGCGATCAGCACGAAACGCTTGCCGATCTCCTTGTCCCGCATCAGGTCCTTCAGGATGCGGACGAAGGCCATGGTCGTGGCGATCGACTGCTGCCCGGAGCCCTTCTTGGCGGCTGCGTACGTCTTGTCGTCCGGCAGCTGCAGCGGCTTCGCGCGCACCACGCGGGTCGGCACGTACCCGCCCAGCGCACTGCGCTGGTCGTGCATGTACTGGATCTCGGGGGACTTCGGGCCCGGGTGGTAGTACGGCGGGGCCCCACCCTCCAACTGCGCGTCCGTGATCGGGATGTGCAGACGGTCGCGGAAGCGCTTGAGGTCGTCGACCGTCAGCTTCTTCATCTGGTGCGTCGCGTTGCGGCCCTCGAAGTTCGGGCCGAGCGTCCAGCCCTTGACCGTCTGGGCCAGGATCACCGTCGGCTGGCCCTTGTGGGCCTTGGCCGCCGCGTAGGCCGCGTAGACCTTCTTGTGGTCGTGACCGCCGCGGCCCAGGTGCTGGATCTGCTGGTCGGACATGTTCTCGACCATCGCCCGCAGCCGCTGGTCGCCACCGAAGAAGTGCTCACGGATGTACGCGCCCGACTCGGTGGCGTACGTCTGGAACTGCCCGTCCGGCGTGGAGTTCATCTTGTTGACGAGGATGCCGTCGCGGTCCTGCGCCAGCAGCGGGTCCCAGGACCGGTCCCAGATCAGCTTGATGACGTTCCAGCCGGCACCCCGGAAGATCGACTCCAGCTCCTGGATGATCTTCCCGTTGCCGCGCACCGGGCCGTCGAGGCGCTGCAGGTTGCAGTTGACCACGAAGGTCAGGTTGTCCAGACCCTCACGCGCGGCGATCGACAGCTGACCCAGCGACTCCGGCTCGTCCATCTCGCCGTCACCGAGATACGCCCAAACGTGGGACTTGGAGGTGTCGGCGATCCCGCGCGCCTCCATGTACCGGTTCATCCGCGCCTGGTAGATCGCCCCCAGCGGACCGAGGCCCATCGAGACGGTCGGGAACTCCCAGAAGTCCGGCATCAGCCGCGGGTGCGGGTAGCTGGAGAGGCCGTACGGGGCCTTCGACTTCTCCTGCCGGAAGGAGTCGAGCTGCTGCTCGGTGAGCCGGTCCAGCAGATACGCGCGGGCGTAGATACCGGGGGAGGCGTGCCCCTGGAAGAAGATCTGGTCGCCGCCGTCGCCCTCGTCCTTGCCCCGGAAGAAGTGGTTGAAGCCCACGTCGTAGAGGGAGGCCGAGGAGGCGAACGTGGCGATGTGGCCACCGACGCCGATACCGGGACGCTGGGCACGCGAGACCATGACCGCCGCGTTCCAACGGGTGGCGTTGAGGACCTTGCGCTCGATCTCCTCGTTGCCCGGGAAGAACGGCTCGTCCCGGGTGGCGATCGTGTTGACGTAGTCCGTGCTGCGCATCTCCGGCACGGCCACGCGCTTCTCACGGGCCCGCTCGATCAGCCGCAGCATCAGGTAGCGGGCGCGCTCACGGCCCCGCTCGTCGACTGCGGCGTCGAGGGAGTCGAGCCACTCCTGCGTCTCCTCCGGATCGAAGTCCGGGACCTGACTCGGCAGGCCGCCAATGATGATCGGATTGCGATCGGATGCGGAAGCCACGCTGTTCCTTCGCTGTCGTGGGAGTCGTACGGGAGGCATGCCTGGGGACGCCGCCGCCTCCCATGCTCTTACGCTGGGCCGAAATCTTCATCTTTACCACCGGGTAATCCCTGGAAACCGCAGGGAACCCGGGAGGAAGGATCGGCGGGGATCCGTCGCGAGTCCGGCCGAACCGGACCCTACGCCCGAGGCGGGCGCCGACTTCGCACGACCGTTCGTCCCTCAAACAGGTAGGAAAGACCCAACCGTCGACGATGATGCCGAATGAGCTGGAATGGTGTGGGATGAATCACGAGAGGTGCACACGGGAAGGCTGAAAGTTGCGGCGAGACGGCCGTAATCGTCACCGTTTCGACGGTCTCGGCGGCCGGGTACTTGCGCGATCCGCCGCGCCCGTGTGGACTACGCCCAATGCTGCGCGTACGCGCGCCGCCAGAAGACATTCACCGAACATGAGCAGGAGGCACCCCGTGAGCGCGACCGCGGACCACGCGGAGAGCCTGGCCGCCCGGCTGGGTTTCCAGTCCGAACAGGTGGTCCAGGAGATCGGCTACGACGACGACGTCGATCAGGAATTCCGTGACAGCGTCGAAAAGGTCGTCAGCGAACTCGCCGACGAGGACTACGACGACGTCGCCGACGCGGTGCTGTTGTGGTTCCGCGACGAGGACGGCGACCTGACGGACGCCCTGGTCGACGCGACCGAGCTGGTCGAGGACGGCGCACTGATCCTGCTGCTGACCCCCAAGACGGGCCGTGACGGCTACGTCGAGGCCAGCGACATCAGCGAGGCCGCCGAGACGGCCGGCCTCTCCCTGGCCAAGGGCCTGCCCGTCGGCAAGGAGTGGACCTCCACCAAGCTGGTGACGCCCAAGGCGGCCAAGGCCAAGCGCTGAGCCGAGCCCCGCAGTGATGCGGAGACACGCCCCGCCGCACCGGGTCCTCCCGGTCGGCGGGGCGTGTGCGTTCACGGCCCGGAGCCGGGCCCATAAGGTGGGACCACCCGAACAGCCCAACGCGGGGATGCGGGAACGAAGGGATGCGAGAGATGGCGATCGAGGTCGGCGACAAGGCCCCGGACTTCGAGCTCAAGGACAACCACGGCCGGACCGTGCGGCTCGCCGACTTCCGGGGCGAGAAGGCGGTCGTGCTGCTCTTCTACCCGTTCGCCTTCACCGGCGTCTGCACCGGCGAGCTGTGCGAGCTGCGCGACCAGCTCCCGCGCTTCCAGAACGACGACGTGCAGCTCCTCGCCGTCTCCAACGACTCCGTGCCCACCCTGCGGGTCTTCGGTGAGCAGGAGGGTCTGGAGTACCCGCTGCTGTCGGACTTCTGGCCGCACGGGGAGACCTCGCGCGCCTACGGCGTCTTCGACGAGGACAAGGGATGCGCGGTCCGCGGCACCTTCATCATCGACAAGGACGGCGTCGTGCGCTGGACTGTCGTCAACGGACTGCCCGACGCGCGTGACCTGAACGAGTACATCAAGGCACTCGACAGTCTCTGAGCGCGTCGGCGTGGGCCGTACACGCATTTTCCCTGCGAAAACCGCTTACAGGCGGGAACCCGTCACTAGGATCGAAACGTTGATCCGGTAGCTCCCCCGGTCACGACCGGGAGGGCCCCCTGCACGACGGGGCACCGCCCCACACACAGAACCCAATGGAGGACCCGTGGGAGTCAGCCTCAGCAAGGGCGGCAACGTCTCGCTGACCAAGGCCGCGCCTAACCTGACGGCGGTCATCGTCGGTCTGGGCTGGGATGCTCGCACCACCACCGGTGTCGACTTCGACCTCGACGCCAGCGCGATCCTGACCAGCGACCAGGGCAAGGTCACCAGCGACGCGAACTTCGTCTTCTTCAACAACCTGAAGAGCCCCGACGGCTCGGTGGAGCACACCGGTGACAACACCACCGGTGAGGGCGAGGGCGACGACGAGGCCATCAAGGTCAACCTGGCCGGCGTCCCGGCCGACGTCGCGAAGATCGTCTTCCCGGTCTCGATCTACGAGGCCGAGAGCCGCCAGCAGAGCTTCGGCCAGGTCCGCAACGCGTACATCCGCGTGGTGAACCAGGCCGACAACAGCGAGCTCGCTCGTTACGACCTCTCCGAGGACGCCTCGACCGAGACCGCCATGGTCTTCGGTGAGCTGTACCGCAACGGTGCGGAGTGGAAGTTCCGCGCCATCGGCCAGGGTTACGCATCGGGCCTGCGCGGCATCGCGCAGGACTTCGGCGTCAACGTCTGAGTCCGAGAGCAGTCCGTCCGTCCGGCGCCGTGCACTGTGTGTACGGCGCCGGACCGGCTTTACCTCGCGGACACCACCGCGGGCCGCACACCGCACCACAGGTAGTACCGGCCACACCGCACCACCCGCCACACCGCATCACCGGCACATCGCACCAACCGGCACATCGCCATACCGCCACACCGTCGTCCGGGGAGGACCACAACATGGGCGTCACACTCGCCAAGGGGGGCAATGTCTCCCTCTCCAAGGCCGCACCGAATCTCACCAGGGTTCTGATCGGTCTCGGATGGGACGCGCGCTCGACCACGGGAGCCGACTTCGACCTCGACGCCAGCGCGCTGCTGTGCAACAGCGGCCGGGTGCTGGGGGACGAGTACTTCGTCTTCTACAACAACCTGAAGAGCCCCGACGGCTCCGTCGAACACACGGGGGATAACCTCACCGGCGAGGGTGAAGGCGACGACGAGTCGATCATCATCGACCTCACCAAGGTGCCGCAGGCCGTGGACAAGATCGTCTTCCCGGTCTCGATCCACGACGCGGACTCCCGCCGGCAGAGCTTCGGCCAGGTCAGCAATGCCTTCATCCGTGTGGTGAACCAGGCCGACGGTCAGGAGCTGGCCCGCTACGACCTCTCCGAGGACGCGTCCAGCGAGACCGCGATGATCTTCGGCGAGGTCTACCGGTACGGGGGTGAATGGAAGTTCCGTGCGGTGGGGCAGGGGTACGCGTCGGGGCTCCGAGGCATCGCTCTAGACTTCGGGGTCAACGTTTCGTAAAGCCGTACAAGACGATGGGGTGCCAGTGGTTCTCAAAACCTTCGGCTGGTCGTTCGCAATCACTGCGCTCGGTCTGGTCGCAGCGGTGTTCTACGGGGGGTGGCAGGCCTTCGGAATCGTGGCGATCCTGTCGGTCCTCGAGATCTCGCTGTCTTTCGACAACGCGGTGGTCAACGCCGGAATCCTGAAGAAGATGAATGCCTTCTG